>DATCDK010000215.1:0-7315 GCA_036510735.1 Acidothermaceae bacterium
TCGTCCATCTGAAGGTCGCTAGCCGCGCGCTCATCGAGATAGCGACGGAACCGGCGAGTGATGACTTCGTGAATTGCCGCGACGTCGTTCGCGGTAGCCCGATCGCTCGGCCCGGAGTCTGCATACGGATCGGCGTGCGGACTGGGGTCGGGTGGCAACGCGCCGCTACCCACCGAGTTGATCGCGAATCGCCGGTATTCGCTCTTGCGAGCAAGCCCGTCTTCGAAGACGACCATCGACGCGACGACATCAGTGCCTTGCAGATTGGAGATGTCGTAGCACTCAATCCGCAACGGGGCTTCATCGAGCTGAAGGGCATCTTGAATCTCCTGCAATGCACGGCCTCGGGCCGTCAGATCGCCGGCTCGCCGGGTCTTGTGCAGCATTAACGATTGCGCCGCGTTGCGTGCCACCGTCTCCATCAACGCGCGTTTATCGCCGCGCTGCGGTACCCGGAAGTCGACGCGCGATCCGCGGCGCACGCTCAACCATTCGGTGACCGTCTCGAGGTCGGCCGGCAGCTCGGGTACGAGTACTTCACGAGGAACCTCTGCTGCAGCGCCGACCAATTCGTCGACCTCGCCGTACAGCTGGGTAACGAAATGCTCGACCAGCTCGGCGGTTGTGACGTCCTCGACCTTCTCGACGACCCACCCACGTTGCCCGCGCACCCGGCCGCCGCGCACAAAGAAGACCTGCACCGCTGCCTCGAGTTGGTCCTCGGCCATGGCGATGACGTCGGCGTCGGTCGCGTCGGCGAGCACGACGGTCTGCTTCTCCATGGCTCGTCGCAATGCCGCGATGTCGTCGCGCAAGCGCGCCGCCCGCTCATACTCCTGCTCGGCCGCAGCCTGCTTCATCTCGCGCTCGAGGCGTTTGAGGTAGGCGTCGGGGTGTCCGGCCATAAAGTCGCAGAAGTCGTCGACGATCTTGCGGTGCTCGTCGATCGAGACCCAGCCGACGCACGGCGCTGCGCACTTGCCGATGTGCCCCAGCAGGCAAGGCCGGCCGGTCTGCTCGGCTCGCCGGTAGACGCCGTTTGAACAGGTACGCATCGGAAAGACCCGCAGCAGCAGGTCGAGGGTTTCGCGGATGGCCCAGGCATGCGAGTACGGGCCGAAGTACCGGATGCCCTTGCGTTTCGCGCCGCGCATCACCATGGAACGTGGGACCTCGTCGGACAGCGTCACGGCAAGGTAGGGGTAGCTCTTGTCGTCGCGATACTTCACGTTGAAGCGCGGGTCGAACTCCTTGATCCAGTTGTATTCGAGCTGGAGCGCCTCGACCTCGGTCGCGACGACGGTCCAGTCGACGCGACTTGCACTGCACACCATCGCTTGAGTGCGCGGGTGCAGTGATCCCACGTCTGCGAAGTAGGAGTTCAGCCGAGAACGCAGGTTCTTCGCTTTGCCGACGTAGACGACCCGATCCTGCGAATCGCGGAACCGATAGACGCCAGGCGATTCGGGGATCGAGCCCATCGCGGGCCGATAACTCGCGGGGTCTACCACGGCGTCCAGCCTACCGACGGCGACGACAGAACGCCGCGTGCTGCGACCTGCAGGAGGACTGCGGTTACGCCCGTGCTGCAGCCAGCTTCCGGGGACGTCGAGCTGCCGGCGGGGTGGCGGCCGGTTGGGCGGCCAACAGGTGCCGGAGGAACACCCCGGTATGACTGTCTTCGTCGGCGGCGATCTGCTCGGGCGTTCCTTCGGCGACCACGAGGCCACCGCCCGACCCACCCTCAGGACCCATGTCGATGACCCAGTCGGCGGTCTTCACGACGTCGAGGTTGTGCTCGATCACGACGACGGTGTTGCCCTTGTCGACAAGGGATTGCAGGACGCCGAGCAGCTTGCGGACGTCTTCGAAATGCAGCCCTGTCGTGGGTTCGTCGAGAACGTAGACCGTGCGGCCGGTCGACCGCTTCTGCAGTTCGGACGCCAGCTTGACCCGCTGCGCCTCACCGCCGGACAGCGTTGGCGCCGGCTGCCCGAGCCGCACGTAGCCGAGGCCGACCTCGACCAACGTGACCAGATGGCGCGCGATCGCCGGGATAGCGGCGAAGAACTCCGCTGCTTCCTCGATCGGCATGTCGAGCACGTCGGCGATCGTCTTTCCCTTGAAGTGCACGTCGAGCGTCTCGCGGTTGTATCGCGCGCCGTGACACACCTCGCACGGGACGTAGACGTCCGGCAGGAAGTTCATCTCGATCTTGATGGTGCCGTCGCCGGCGCACGCCTCGCAGCGGCCGCCCTTCACGTTGAAGGAGAATCGGCCCTGTAGGTAACCGCGAATCTTCGCTTCGGTCGTCTCGGCAAAAAGCTTGCGGATGTTGTCGAACACGCCGGTATAGGTGGCCGGGTTCGATCGTGGTGTGCGGCCGATCGGGCTCTGGTCGACATGGATTGCCTTGTCGACCTGGTCGAGCCCGGTGATCCGCAGATGCCGACCCGGAACCGTCTTCGAGCCGTAGAGCTCGCGCGCAAGCGCTGCGTAGAGGATGTCGTTGACCAAGGTCGATTTGCCGGAACCGGAGACACCCGTGACGGCCACGAGACAGCCGAGCGGAAAGCTCACATCGACATCGCGAAGATTGTGTTCGCGTGCGCCCTTCACGACCAGTGCTCGCTTCGGATCGGGTGCCCGACGCTTGGTCGGCACGTCGATCTTTCGGCGCCCCGACAGGTAGGCACCCGTCAAGGAGTCCTTGCTGGCAAGGAGATCCTTCACCGAACCCGAGACCACCACTTGGCCGCCGTGTTCGCCTGCGCCCGGACCGATGTCGACGACCCAGTCGGCGGTACGAATGGTGTCTTCGTCGTGCTCGACAACGATGAGCGTGTTGCCGAGATCGCGCAGCCGGATCAACGTGTCGATCAGCCGGTGATTGTCGCGTTGATGCAGACCGATGCTCGGTTCGTCGAGAACATACAAAACACCGACCAGCCCCGAGCCGATCTGAGTGGCCAGCCGGATGCGCTGAGCTTCACCGCCGGCGAGCGTGCCAGCAGCTCGATCGAGCGACAGGTAGTGCAGACCTACATCGAGCAGGAAGCCCAAGCGGGAGTTGACTTCTTTGAGCAGGCGCTCGGCAATCTGCTTCTCGCGCGGCGTGAGCTCGAGACCCCGAAGGAACGTTGCGCATTCGCCGATGGGCAACCCCGCGACGTCCGCAATGGATTTGTCCTCGAGGGTCACCGCGAGCGAGACCGGCTTCAATCGCTTGCCGTGGCACTCCGCGCACGGCACTTCGCGCATGTAGCCCTCGAACTTCTCGCGGCTCCATTCGCTTTCGACTTCGCCGTGACGGCGCTCGATGAACGGGATGACGCCTTCGTAGGTCGTGTAGTACGAACGCTCGCGGTTGTAGCGGTTCTTGTAACGCACGTGGACTTGTTCGTCGTAGCCGTACAGCACGGCCCTGCGCACCTTCAGAGACAGGTTGTTCCACGCCGTCGACGTGCTGAAGCCCATCGTGTCGGCGAGGGAATCGAGCAATCGTGCGAAGTAGTCGGAGCCGTGGCCGCCGGACCAAGGTGCGATCACGCCCTTGGCGATGGAGAGGCTGCCGTCGGCGATGATCAGGTCGGGATCGACCTCGAGTTTGGTGCCGAGGCCGGTGCATTCGGTGCACGCACCGAAGGGTGAGTTGAACGAGAACGAACGCGGCTCGAGCTCTTCGAACGACAGGTCGTCGTACGTGCACGCGAGATGCTCCGAAAAAACGCGCTCGCGATGCGGATCGTCTTCGGGCAAGTCGACGAACTCCAAAGTGAGCAACCCACCTGCGAGCTTCAGCGCGGTCTCGACCGAGTCGGTCAGCCGGCGCTTCGCGGACTCCTTCACCGCGAGCCGGTCGACGACCACCTCGATCGTGTGCTTCTCCTGCTTCTTCAACTTCGGCGGCTCGGTCAGCGGATACACCACGCCGTCGACGCGTACCCGCGCGAATCCCTTGGTCTGCAGGTCAGCAAAGAGGTCGGAGTACTCCCCCTTGCGACCGCGAATCAGCGGCGCGAGCACCTGGAACCGGGTGCCCTCTTCGAGCTCGAGGATCCGATCGACGATTTGTTGGGGGGTCTGCCGCGAGATGGGCCGACCGCAGACCGGGCAGTGCGGATGCCCGATGCGCGCGTACAGCAGCCGCAGGTAGTCGTAGACCTCGGTGATCGTGCCGACCGTCGATCGCGGGTTGCGGTTTGTCGACTTCTGGTCGATCGAGACCGCCGGCGAGAGACCCTCGATGAAGTCGACGTCGGGCTTGTCCATCTGCCCAAGGAACTGCCGGGCATAGGCCGACAGCGACTCGACGTAGCGTCGCTGACCCTCGGCGAAGATCGTGTCGAAGGCGAGGCTCGACTTTCCTGACCCGGAAAGCCCGGTGAAGACGATCAGGGCATCGCGCGGCAGGTCGAGCGAGACGTCCTTGAGGTTGTGCTCGCGGGCGCCCCGGATCACCAGACGATCGACCATGACGCGGCTGCCCCATCCCCTCACATCGGTGGTCTCGAGCTGGTTGCTCGAGCCCGCTCGCCCAGATGCACCCCGGGCTCGTCCATCGTAGGTGCGGGCACGGACAGAAAGTCCGGCGCACAAAATGGGAGCGGTTGACGCCAGTTCGCAGGTAGCGTCCGGCAGGTGAGTCAACACTGGGACCCCGCGCCCGATTCCGCCGAGATTGAGGCGGCGACGTCCCGGTTGCTCGTCACGGCAAAGACGCTGTCGGACGCCGATGTGCCGGCCCCGTCCGGCCTGCCGGGGTGGTCCCGTGGCCACGTACTGAGCCACATCGCCCGCAATGCCGACAGCCTGGTCAACCTGCTCAGCTGGGCCGCTACCGGCGTCGAACATCCCCAGTACCCCAGCGCGGAGGCCCGCGACGCCGGCATCGAGGCGGGGGCGGATCGTCCCGCAGCAGAGCAGCTCGCCGACATCGAAGCGTCGAGTCGACGGTTCTCCGAGGCAACCGCCGCCATGCCGGCCGGGCATTGGCGCAACGAGGTGCGCTGGCTCTCGGGCGAGCCACGACCCGCGTCGAAGATCCTCGACGCGCGCCTTCGCGAGGTGGCCATCCACCACATCGATCTCGACGCCGGTTACACGGCGTCCGACTGGCCCTCGCAGTTAGCGTTGCGGATCCTGGTCTCGGTGCTGCCCGCCTTCGAGATTCGCGGGATCGAGCCGGTCACGCTGGTGCCGAGCGACGTCGACTTACGGATCGACCTCTCAGGCGGCTCGGGGGTCGAGGTTCGTGGCCCTGCCTCGGCGCTGGCAACCTGGGTACTCGGTCGCGACGACGGATCGACGCTCTCAGTAACCGGCGGGCAGTTGCCGACCCCGCCCGCCTGGACCTGATCTCGTCCGGCCACCGCCGACCGGACACAATGATCGACATGGCATCTGACGAATACACCGGCGATGTGAAAGTCGGCGGCCCAGCGGCCGTGCGCGAACTGCCCGGACTGCGGATCACGAAGATCGCGGTTGGGCCTTACGAGAACAACGCCTACCTGCTCCGCTGCACGGCCACCGGCGACACGATGCTGATCGATGCGGCCGCCGAACCCGACCGTTTGTTGGCCGCCCGCGCCGACGGGCTACTCGTGAGTGTCGTGACGACACACCAGCATCCCGATCACTGGCAAGGCCTCGAAGCAGTCGTCGGCGTGACCGGACCTGCGGTCATTGCTCATCCGCTCGACGCGCCCGGTCTGCCGATACCGATGACAGAAACGGTCGTGGACGGCGATGTGCTGGCGATTGGCGACGCGCAAGTGAAGGTCGTTCACCTGAAGGGTCACACCCCAGGAAGCATCGCTCTCGTGTATGACTGGGATTCAGCTACGCCGCACATCTTCACTGGCGACTCACTATTCCCTGGCGGGCCTGGAAATACGCGCAAGAACGTGGCCGACTTCACGTCTTTGATGGACGACCTCGAGGCAAAAGTGTTCGGCGTCTTCCCCGACGCAACATGGGTGTATCCCGGTCACGGTGGCGACACCACACTCGGCGTCGAGCGCCCGCACCTAAGCGAATGGCGCGAACGCGGCTGGTAAGGGCGTCGGCCGCGCGATTCAGAAGTCTCTGGCCGTGTCGATACTGCGTCTACATCCTTCAAGGGTGAACGTCGGTGTTTTGGTTAGCTTAGGGCTCGACTCTGGTGCGTCTACTTCTCCGGTAGTTGCCAACGGCTAGCCAGCCGCGCGGTGGCACGACGAGCGAACTCGTTGGCACCAACGAAGTAGCTGACGGCGACGCAGGTGAACACGATCGCTAGGGCAAGGTGCAAGGGCTTCGGCTGAACGATCTCAGCGACCCAGTAGAACGCCGCGACAACCGCCCAGATCACGCCACCAAGCCGGTACCACTGGGGCGTCCGCCGTTCTGGCATCGCCACAGATTACAGGGCAACGCCCATCGGTTGCCCGACGGAGTATCGGATTCCTTCGCCTGGGCAGCGGTAGGTTCGGCACCAGAGGAGGCAGCGATGGTTGCGTTCGTGTGGCTCGGCATCGCTGCTGTCGTGCTCGGAGTAGGCGTGCTACTTGCGTCGACGGATCGCAGATCGCGCCGGAAGGGCCACGTCTTGCGTGGTTCGTCGAGGATCTCGACCTCGGTGCGCGATCAGAACGCTGACGCGCGGGTGATCGACGGAACTTACGGCATGGTCATACCGCCAAAAACTCCCCAGCCGAAATAGGCGGCCGCGATAGCAGGCTTAGAGCGGCTCGAGCAACGCCTCGTTCCACGCCTGGATTTGCCACTTGGCGACAAGACCGTTCAGCACGAACGGATCAGTTGCCGCAAACTCCTCGGCGGCTTCGCGCGTCGTGAACACGGCGAGGGCACCCTCGCGGTTCGCGTACGGGCCGATCAACAAGAGGGTTCCCTCGTCCTGGAACACGGCCCACCGAGCGCGGTGCGCGGGAAAGTGGGCGCGCAGGTCCTCCATGTCGAGGTCAGGCGGGGACTCATAGATCAGGACGTACTTCACGGCGTGCCTAGGCGTCAGGGTGCATCGCGCGCCAGCGCTCACCCTGCGACTTGATGACCGGCGCCTGCAGCGCTTTGTTCAGTTGCCGCGTTGACCAGGCCCGACCAAGTTCGACCGCCTTCTTAGCAGCCTTCCGCGGCGTGGGGTGGCTGCTGGCTTTGGTCGCGGCAGCAGCAACCACCGCGACAAACAGATACCGCACCGCGTGACTCTTCCCGCTGGTCCGACCACGATCGGCACTCATGCGACCCTCCTAACGATGACCGTTGAGCAACCTGTGGGCACGTGGCGACCCGACGATATCGACGGAACGCC
>DATCDK010000216.1:0-15439 GCA_036510735.1 Acidothermaceae bacterium
GACGAGCCGACCGACAACCTCGACGTCGCCAGCGCCGAAGCGCTCGAGGATGCGCTCGAGGCGTTCGACGGGACGGTTATCGCGGTGACTCACGACCGCTGGTTCGCCCGTTCCTTCGACAGGTTCGTCGTGTTCGGCTCCGATGCGACGGTGATCGACTCATCGGAGCCGATCTGGGACGGCGTGCGGCCGGCGCGCTGATCGCGCTGGACCTGCGTCAGGTCGCCGCCGCGGATCGATCGGCGGCCGATCAGCAGCACGACGCAAGCAAGCAGCAGCGCGCTTGCGGCCACAGCAAACCCCGCGTGCGGACTTTGGTGGGTGATCGCAAAGCCCCCTGCGGCCTCGCCCGCGGCGGCACCCATCAGCGCCCCACTGGTAGTCCACGCGAACGATTCGGTAGCGGCACCCGGCAATGCGATCCGTTGCACAACCTGGTTGATGCAGGAGAAGCAGGGTGCGTAGTTCAGACCTCCGACGAAGAGCAGGACGCCGAGCAGCACCAGGTTCGTGACGGGGATCAACGCGATGGTGAAGATCGTGATCGCGCCGACGAAGAACACGATGCGCGTCGACATACGGCCCGGCCAGCTGCGCGACCCGAAGGCCATGCCTCCCAACAAGCTGCCGATGCCCCACACCGCGATCAGGGTGCCGGCCGCGCCGTTTCCGGCCAACTTCCGGGCAGTCGCGATCGTCGAGACGTCGATCGCCGCGAACCCGATCACCATCATGAACACCGCGCAGACCAGGATCCGGACGCCGACCGAGCGCAGCGCCGCGTGAGACGCTTCGGTCTTGCGGGTACCGCGCGTCGCGCGGGAGGCCCGACTCGACGCCAAGCCGAGGGCGCCAATCCCGGAGAGCACGCCTGAGGCTGCCACCGCGGCGGCTGAGCCGAATACCGCGTTGATCGCGACCGCCAGCAAGGGCCCGACGATGAACACTAGCTCGGTCATGCTCGATTCGATGCTGTAGGTGGTCTCGAGCACGCCCGCGTCTTTGACCACTTTGGGCCACAAGGTGCGCGCGCTCACTAGCGCGGGTGGCTGGCAAAGGCCCATCAGCATCGAGGCGATGAGCAGCGGCACGATGGGGCCGCGCGGGGGCAGGACGGCCAGGAAGATGCCGGTGGCCGACACTGCGATCGCCGTCGGCACCAGGACGACGGTCTGGCCCCGGCGGTCGACCAGGCGCGACCAGACCGGCGCGCAGACGCCCACGCCGATGGCTCCGACCGCGCCGACTAGCCCGGCCCGGGCGTAGGTGCCGCCCGACTGGGTGATCCGCAGCACGATGGCGAGCGCGGTCATGCCGGCGGGCAGCTCAGCGATGAGTGCGAAGCCGAGGAGTCGGGGGACTCCGCGGGTGCGAAACACCTTGCCCAGCCTCGACCGTGCCATGAGGCCGGAGAGATCCATTCCACCAGCCTGCCCGTCGGGCGCCCAGACCGCGAATCCATTACCCGCTGCTGTCCCGGGCCACCCGGCGGAACCGTTGGTCTCCAACGGGCGCAAGAACGCCCCTTCAGGGCCAACGCTCAGCCGGACGGCGGGTTGCGGGCGCCGATTCGGGCAGCAACCGCCGTCCCGCCTGCCGTCCGGCCAGCTGCCCGCCGTCCGCCGTCCGCCGTCCGCCGTCCCGAGTCCGCAGATAAACAGATCATCCGTGCCCAACGATCTGTTTATCTGCGGAATCGCCAGCCGCCGCCCCGAAAAGGGTGCCGGCCGCCCCGGCGAGCCCTCCAGTTCCTCACAGATTGACCTTTGGGCCCCCCGAAGACGACGCACTCCTCACAGATGCAGGTTCTGGAGCCTCCAAGAGCTGCTTCCTTGAGGAGCGCACCTGCATCTCTGAGGAATGGGTGGCGCAAAACGGCCGGACGGCGGGTTGCGGGCGCCGATTCGGGCACCAATCGCCGTCCCGCGGGCCGCTTTGACCCTTCTACGGCGGGCCAGGTAGGCTACGAGGTCGTTGTGCGTATGTGCGGAGTCACTCCGCAGGGCCGCCCAACCAGCCCGCTCCGTCACTGAAATACCTGACCTCCCGTGCTACCGAACCCGAAGGCCATCCTGTGCGCACGTTTTCACCCAAGGCTGCCGACGTCCAGCGTCAATGGCACGTGATTGACGCCAACGACGTCGTCCTCGGGCGACTCGCGGCCCAGATCGCCGTCCTGTTGCGCGGCAAGCACAAGCCCACGTTCGCGCCGCACGTCGACACCGGCGACTTCGTGATCGTCATCAACGCCGACAAGGTCGCGCTGACCGGCAAGAAGCGCGAGCAGAAGTTCGCCTACCGCCACTCGGGGTTCCCGGGCGGCCTGACCGCCAAGCCGTACGGCGAGCTGCTCGCCGAGCGTCCCGACAAGGCAGTCGAGAAGGCAGTGCGCGGTATGTTGCCGCACACCACCCTCGGGCGCGCCATGCTGACGAAGCTCAAGGTCTACTCAGGCCCGAACCACCCGCACGCGGCCCAGCAGCCGGTGCCGTTCGAGATCACCCAGGTCGCCCAGTAATCGTGGCGACACCTACGCAGACACCGGCCGTTACGCGCCCTTCCGCGCCCCGGCTCACTGAAAGAAGTTGAGGAGTTCCGTGGCAGACACCCTGGTCGCCGACGACGACGCCGAGATCATCGGCGCCGTTGACGATGGGCTCGAGTCGACCGAGGCGCCGCTCGCCTATTCGAGCGAGACGACGACGGTCCGTCGGCGCTCTGCCAGCGGCTCCGGCAACGCCACTGGGCGTCGCAAGGAAGCAGTTGCCCGCGTGCGCCTCGTCCCTGGCACCGGTCAGATCAAGGTCAACGGCCGCACCATTGAGAGCTACTTCCCGAACAAGGTGCACCAGCAGTTGGTGAAGAGCCCGCTGGCCGCACTCGACGGCGTCGAGCAGTTCGACATCGTCGCCCGCATCACCGGCGGTGGCATCAGTGGCCAGGCAGGCGCGCTTCGCCTCGGGATTGCCCGCGCGCTCATCCTGATCGATCCCGAGAACCGCCCGACCCTGAAGAAGGCCGGCTACCTCACGCGTGACGCGCGTGTCATCGAGCGTAAGAAGTACGGTCTGAAGAAGGCCCGCAAGGCTCCGCAGTACTCCAAGCGGTAAACGCGTGCCCGACAACTCGGTGCGCGTCATGGACGCGGAGCAGACACGCTTCCGGCTGTTTGGCACCGACGGCGTTCGCGGTGTCGCGAACCAGGAGTTGACGGCCGAGCTCGCCCTCGAACTCGCGGTTGCTGCAGCCCATGTGCTCGGCGACGCGGGAGCCTTCGAGGGCCATCGGCCACTCGCGGTCGTTGGTCGCGACCCGCGCGCGTCTGGTGAATTCCTCGAGGCTGCTGTCGTCGCCGGACTGGCCAGTGCAGGCGTCGACGTGTTGCGGCTCGGCGTTCTCCCGACGCCCGCTGTTGCGTATCTGACTGCTGACCTGAAGGCCGACCTCGGAGTCATGCTGTCGGCGAGCCACAACCCGATGCCCGACAACGGCATCAAGTTCTTTGCGCGTGGTGGCCACAAGCTTGCCGACGAACTCGAAGATGCGATCGAGGCACGCCTGCTCGAGGAGTGGCAGCGCCCGATCGGGGCCGGCGTCGGACGAGTGCACGACTACCCAGACGCAACCGACCGCTACGTCGACTACGTCGTCTCCACCGTTCCGAACCGGCTCGACGGCCTCAAGGTCGTCGTCGACTGCGCGAATGGTGCCGCTTCCTTCGCCGCCCCTGAGGCGTTGCGACGCGCCGGCGCTACGGTCATTGCGATTGGCAGCGAGCCCGACGGCCTCAACATCAACGAAGCGTGCGGCTCGACCCACCTCGACCTGTTGTCGGCCGCAGTCGTCGCGAACGGTGCCGACGTCGGTGTCGCACACGACGGCGACGCAGATCGCTGTCTTGCAGTCGCAGCAGACGGATCCGTCATCGACGGCGACCAGATTCTGGCCATCCTGTCGATCGCGATGAATGAGTCGGGACGGCTCGCACAGGGCACGGTCGTCGCGACGGTGATGTCGAATCTCGGGTTCCGGCTCGGCATGGAAGCCGCGGGCATCAAGGTTATCGAGACGGCCGTCGGCGACCGCTACGTACTCGAAGCCATGCGCGCCGACGGTTACACGGTCGGCGGCGAGCAGAGCGGGCACGTGATCCTGCTCGATTACGCGACGACCGGCGACGGCATCCTGACCGCGCTGCAATTGCTCGCGCGCATCACGCACACCAAGCAGTCGCTCATCGAGCTCGCTGCCGTTATGCACCGGTTGCCGCAAGTGCTCATCAACGTCACCGATGTCGACCGCACCCGCGCGGAGACCGACGTCGAGTTGCTCGCCGCCGTCGAACGGGCTAGCAATGACCTCGGTTCCTCGGGGAGGATTCTGCTTCGCCCGAGCGGAACCGAGCCGGTGGTCCGGGTGATGGTCGAGGCCGCCACCCGCGACAAGGCCGACGCTGTCGCGGACCAGCTAGCCAGGGTCGTGCGCGAGCGGTTGGGTTAGACCGTGTGCGGCATCGTGGCCTACGTCGGACCACAGCCGGCTCGCGACGTCGTCCTCGCCGGTCTTCGGCGGTTGGAGTACCGCGGCTACGACTCCGCAGGCATTGCAGTGCTGGACGGCGGTTTGGTGCACGTCCGGCGCAAGGCCGGAGCGTTGTCGAACCTTGAGGTCGTGCTCGAGACGGATCCGTTGCCTGCAGGCGGCACCGGACTAGGGCACACCCGCTGGGCCACGCACGGTCGGCCGACCGATGAGAATGCGCACCCGCAGCAGGACTGCACCGGCGCCATCGCTCTTATTCACAACGGCGTCATCGAGAACCACGCCGACCTGCGGGCCCGGCTCATCAGCGAAGGCCACACGTTTCGATCGCAAACCGACACCGAGGTAGCGGCTCACCTGCTCGAGGAAGCATTCGCCGAGTGCGGAGATCTCGCCGAGTCGTTGCGGCGGGTGTGCCGCTGCCTCGATGGATCGTTCAGCTTTGTCGCCGTTCATCGCGACGCACCTGGCCTCGTCGTCGGTGCGCGTCGCAATTCACCGTTGGTGGTCGGCGTAGGTGAGGGGGAGATGTTCCTCGCCAGCGACGTCGCGGCATTCATCGCGCATACGCGTGACGCAGTCGAACTCGGGCAAGACCAGGTGGTTGCGGTCTGCGCCGACGGATTCGAGATCACCACGTTTGCCGGTGAGGTCGTCGGCGGTCGGCACTACCACGTCGACTGGGACCTGTCGGCCGCCGAAAAGGGCGGCTACGACTACTTCATGTTGAAGGAGATCGCCGAGCAGCCAGAGGCGGTTGCCGCCACGTTGCTCGGTCGCCTGACTCATGATGGCGCGCTGATGCTCGACGAGATGCGTCTCGACGAGGGTTTGTTGCGCGAGGTCGACAAGATCGTGGTAATCGCGTGCGGCACGGCTTACCACGCCGGCCTGATCGCTAAGTACGCCGTCGAGCACTGGGCGAACCTGCCGTGTGAGGTCGAGCTCGCAAGCGAGTTCCGTTACCGCGACCCGATCCTCGACGGTCGCACGCTTGTCATCGCGATCTCGCAGTCTGGCGAAACACTCGATACGTTGATGGCAGTTCAGCACGCGCGCGAAATGGGTGCGCGGGTGCTCGCAATCTGCAACACCGTCGGTTCGACGATCGCCCGCGAAGCTGACGCGGTTCTCTACACGCGGGCCGGACCAGAGATCGGCGTTGCGGCGACCAAGAGCTTCCTGACCCAACTCGTCGCGGTCTATCTCGTTGCGCTCTACCTCAGTCAGGTGCGCGGCACGCAGTACGGAGACGATGTAGCGACCGTCGTCCACGAACTTGCACTCATGCCCGGCAATGTCGCCCAGGTGCTGACGACGATGGAGCCGGTGCGCGAAATTGCGCGGTCATTGGCAGCCGTTTCAACGGTGCTGTTCCTTGGTCGTCACGTCGGATACCCGATTGCTCTTGAGGGTGCGCTCAAGTTGAAAGAACTCGCGTATATGCACGCCGAGGGCTTTGCGGCCGGTGAACTGAAGCACGGACCGATCGCGTTGGTCGAAGAGGGCGTGCCAGTGGTTGCCGTCGTCCCATCGCCGCAGGGGCGATCAGTGCTGCACGCGAAAATGGTGGCGAACATTCAAGAAGTGCGGGCTCGCGGCGCCCGCACGATTGTGATCGCCGAAGAAGGCGACGATGCGGTTGTGCCGTATGCCGACGAACTGATTCGCGTGCCGGTGGTGCCGACGTTGCTGCAGCCTCTGGTGTCGGTGATCCCGCTGCAGGTTTTCGCGTGTGAGCTCGCAGTCGCCCGCGGCAACAACGTCGACCGGCCACGCAACCTCGCCAAATCCGTGACGGTCGAGTAGCTGCGATGAGGCAGGCCCACGACGTCGCGACGGTCCGGGCGGCCGAGGCTGCGCTGATGGCGTCGGTGCCGCCGGGCACGTTGATGGACCGAGCGTCCTTTGGACTGGCGGCGACCGCCGCGCAACTGTTGCAGCGGGTCTACGGAAGCCACGTCGTGCTGCTCGTGGGGTCGGGTGACAACGGTGGCGACGCGCTTTTCGCGGGCGCACTGCTCGCCCGTCGCGGCGCGGTGGTCTCCGCCGTCCTGCTCGGATCGTCGGCGCACGTCGCTGGCCTCGCTGCCTTGCGTGCTGCTGGGGGCCGCGTCGAAGGGCCGGATGCGGTACTGACGGCAGACCTCGTTCTCGACGGCATCGTCGGCATCGGCGGTGTCGGTGCGTTGCGCGAGGCAGCGGCTGATGTCGTGAGCTCGATTCCTGCCGAGTCAACGGTGCTTGCCGTTGACATCCCTTCCGGTGTTGACGCCGACACCGGAGTGGTTGCGGGAGCCGCCGTGCACGCGCACGTCACGGTGACGTTCGGCACCTGGAAGCCCGGCCTACTGGTCGATCCCGGTGCCCAGTGCGCGGGCGTGGTCGAGTTGGTCGACATCGGCCTTGGCCCGTGGCTGCCGACGGCATCGATCACGGCGTTGCAGGCAGCTGATGTGGACCTGCCGGTACCGACGGCGGAGTCCGACAAGTACCGCCGCGGAGTCGTCGGCATCGTGGCTGGCAGTGTCGGCTATACCGGTGCGGCGCTGCTCGCGACCGGCGGTGCTTTACGAACCGGCGCCGGCATGGTGCGGTTCGTCTCGGTCGCTCATCCCGCCGAGCTGATACGCGCGCGCTGGCCCGAGGCAGTCGTGACAGTGCTCAAAGATGGGCCGGACGTCGATGTGCTGGCCGCCGGTCGCGTGCAGGCGTGGGTTGTCGGGCCGGGCATCGGGACCGACGCATTCGCGTCCCGGCTTGTCGAGCAGGTGTTGTCGGCGTCGGTACCGGTGGTGGTCGACGCCGACGCGCTCACGATCGTAGCGGGAGAGCCTTCGTTGGTGTCCACGCGCACGGCGCCCACCGTGTTGACGCCGCACGCGGGCGAACTCACTCGATTGTTGGGGCTCGAGCCAGCTGCACGCGCTGACGTCGAGGCGCGGCGACTCGAGCATGCTCGCGCTGCGGCGAACGCGTTCGGTGCCACGGTGTTGTTGAAGGGATCGACGACGGTGATCTGTTCGCCCGACGGTTTGGTGCGGGTGAACTCGACGGGTACGTCATGGCTCGCAACCGCCGGCAGTGGCGACGTTCTGTCGGGCGTTACGGGTGCGTTGCTAGCTGGCGGCATGTCTGCGCTCGACGCATCGTCATGCGCCGCCTACTTGCACGGTGCGGCTGGCCGCATCGCAGCACAGGACGCGCCGATCGTTGCCGACGACATCATCGCCAGCCTTCCCGCCGCCATTCGCTCACTCCGCTAGCTCAAAGCGCCCTTAGCAAGGGGTGTCTTGGCAGCGTCACCTCGCCGAGCCAACACCCACATAATGCCGCCGAGCGGGATATCGCGCAGCACGCAGGGCAGCCGCCTTACCGTGGAGACATGATCGAACTCGGTTCGAGGACACACAAGCTGCCCGCGCCTCAACACGTCGTCTGGGAATCGCTCACGAATCCGCACAAACGAGGAAGCAGGCCGTGGCTCAACTTGTTGTCCGACGAGGTCGAACCCGCGATCCTCGTGGCCGAAGAACTAACCCGGCTCGTGTGGTGCTCGCTATGGCCGAGCAGACCACATGACCAAGTGGAGCTGGAACTCAGCTCCGTTGGCCGTGAGACCGCTCTGACGTTCACTCTCCTGACACCCGATGACCCACCCGACCCGAGCAAGCTTGGCCATCTCCGAAAGCGCCTCAACCATCTCCTCAGTGCAGACCTGCGCTTCTCCTACGGACAATGACGTAGGGGCCAATCGCACTCAACTGCCGCTCTGCGCGTTCACCTGAACGCGGTCATCTAATGGTCGTGTTTGTTTCTCGCACTACCTCACGCCGACGTGGTCGCCGGGCGCGGCACAGCATGTGTCAAAGCCACTGTGGCGCGGGCACTCGATCTCGTCTGCATCCGGGCAGTAGTACAAGTCGGGACACCCGCAGTCGAAGACGACCCGCTCCCAGGCTGCTGCGATCTTGACGGCGACATCGCCGGTACCGTTGTTCGGCATCCACGGATGATTCCATCAGAGGCGAAGGGAACGCACTCTCAAGTAGCCGCGATGACGTACGTTCCGTGTTGCCGCCAATGGTGCACGGCCGTGCCGCGATGACGCGCACCCCGATCAGCGCGTCGCGACTGCCCGGATCGGGGAGCATTCCGATCGGGTCCGGGCGAGGCTAGGGTCAAACCATGGGCATTGCAGACATCGGTCCCCGTCCCCAGGCGTTCGACCTGGAGGCCGAGACGCTTGAGAACCCGAACTACCGCACTGTGGCCTGGAGCGGCAAATACCTGCAGGTCACCCTCATGTCGATTCCGGTCAACGGCAACATCGGACTGGAGAGGCACCCTGACACCGACCAGTTCATTCGGCTCGACCGCGGCCGGGGTCGGGCCCAGATGGGACCCGGTAAGGACGAACTGACCTTCGACCAAGAGGTAACCGACGGCTGGTGCGTCATCGTTCCGGCGGGCAGTTGGCACAACGTCACCAACATCGGCGACGAGCCGATGCAGGTCTACACCGTTTACGCGCCGCAACACCACCAGCCGGGCAAGGTGCAGCAGACCAAAGCGATCGCCGACGCCGACACCGACGATGAACCCGCCGACTGGTCTGTTCAACCAGACCCGGTCGCAGACCAGCACGCCTGAGCCGCCGGACCAAAACATCCGCTATTGTCGCGAAGACGGTTGTTCGGTCGACGTGTGCGTGGTTCAGACGAGGTCGTCGGTCCGCTCCCAATCTGGCAGGCGCGAGGGGTCCAGCAAGACGGCGATGTTGTTCGCTGAGGGGACCACGTTGTTGTCTCCGGGCCCACGGTCACCGAGGAGCACTTCTACTCCACGAGTGCCGAAGGCGATCGAGATGCGACTGCACCAGAAGCTGCCTGCGCCGATCTCCCACGGGTGGTATCGCAGCTGGACATCAGTGACCGCAGAGTCGAGGCTGCTGCGCCATGGCTCGCGATCGGTTACGTTCCAAACGGCGGCGCCAGCTTCCGATGCGGGTCCTTCTTGGAGCCCAAGACTTTCGGTGTAACCGGGCAAGTCCCAGGTCACGGACCACGTCTTGCCGTCGTCATCAGCGAACTCGATCCCCAAGTCGACGTGATGAAACTGGCCAGCGTCCCAGGTAGGAACCTGCCACTCCGAGGCGTCGGTGATCACCCGGCGCACCGTCTGATCGTGGTGCCCAAGGTCCCAGCCACGGTAATCAAGATCGACGTAGCACACCTCGATGATCCGCTTCCCGACGAGCCGACCCGCCACCGCACGCCTATCTGCTATCCCTTGCTCACTGGCCACCCAGCCCGTGACCGACGATTCCTCTCCCATACGCCGATGTTCTCGCGCGCCGTGGTGGAACGCACACATTTGCCGCAATGACGCGCTTCCTGTCCCGGCGATGAGCGGGCGCGGCCTGACGGGCAACGCGGCCGTAACCAAGGCCAGCGTGGCCGAGTACGCTGACGAAGTTCGCGGCGCAGTCAGGGTCTTTGGTCAGCTCTGAGGCGTCCAACCTTGGGGGACGGGGTAATCGTGCGTCGACAGCTGGCGTCGTTGCGGGTGGGCGTCATCTTCGTTGTCGTTGTCGGCTCCCTCGCAACGGGCAGAACCGCGATAGCGGGCGAACCGGTCGGTCCGGCTGGGTGGACGCCGGTGATCCAGGCGACCGATGCGCCGAACTATGTGGGCATCACTGGCTCCCCTGTCTTCGACGACGCGACCGGCCAACTCATGCTCGCTGAAGGCACGGACACGTGGACCTGGGATGGCGCACGGTGGGCACACCGGCCAGATGCTGCTGGCCCGCACGTTGCAGACCCGGTGAGTGCCTACGACCCGTCGACGAAACAAGTCGTCATGGTGGGTGGTCCGGTGACGACGTCCCCTGTCACGGCGCTGCCTCCGGGCACCCAAACGTGGACGTGGAACGGAAACGTCTGGGCGCAGCAGCACCCTGCGACGTCACCGGCGATGGCCCCGGCGTGTGCTGCATTCGATGATGCGACCGGGCAGTTGTTGATGTTCGGTGGACTGTTCCCGCAGAGCCCGGCAACCTGGCGCTGGACGGGATCGAATTGGGTTCGATTGTCTCCGGCAGCTAGCCCGCCGAATGGCCAATGCTCTATGGCGTACGACCCGGGTCTCAACACGATGGTGTTGGCGACGGTCGGTGCGACCTTCGGAGGTCCCCGGGGCACGGTTCAACTGTGGACTTGGGATGGCACGAACTGGCATCAGTTGCCATCGACAGTTCTGCCAGGTGACGCGGGTACTCCGTCGATCGTCTATGACCCCGACGCGGGCGACATGGTCGTGCTTGTCGATGCCAGCGGTATCGATATGGGCGTCAACGGACGCATTTGGGGCGGTGCCGAGGAAGAGACGTGGGCGTGGAACGGCACCTCGTGGTCGATGCTCTACGCCACAACGCCGGCGAACCGAATCCCGTTCGACCTGGTGATCGCTTATGACAAGAGCACCCACCAACTGGTTCGGTGGTATGAGAACGCCGCCCTCGGTGCAGCGCGGGGTGGAAGCAGCGTGTCTCCCGCCCGCATTGCGGGCCAAGACCGACTCGCTACCGCTGTTGCCGCGTCGGTGTCCGCGTTCCCCGTATCCCAGGCAGCTTCCGCCGTTGTCCTTGCCAGATCGGATCAGTTCGCAGACGCGCTGGCCGGCGGACCGCTTGCGGCCGCAAACCACGGCCCACTCCTGTTGACGTCGCCGACCACGTTGGACACCGCAACCGCGACCGAGATCAGCCGGGTACTCAAACCTGGCGGGACCGTCTTTCTGGTCGGTGGCATAGCCGCCCTCGGCCCGTCGATCGCCTCGGCAATAGCGACGCTGGGCTACGCACCGGTACGAGTTTCTGGAGCGGATCGCTTCGGCACCGCGCTCGCGATCGCGGCGAAGCTGGGTAATCCGTCAACGGTTTTCGAGGCGAACGGCGCGGGGTTCGCCGACGCGTTGTCGGCCGTTCCGGCTGCAATCGTCAAGCACGGCGCGATCCTGCTCACGGGCAGCTCGACCCTAACCCCGGCGACCGCGGCGTACGTGCGTGCACATCCAGGGCTGCACTACGCGGTCGGCGGTCCCGCGGCGTCAGCTGATCCGTCTGCGATAGCGCTGGTAGGCGCAGATCGCTACGCCACCTCGACAGCAGTTGCGCTCGCGATCTTTCCCGATGCCACGGGGATTTCGGTAGCCAGCGGCGAAGGGTTTCCCGATGCACTTGCCGCTGGACCGATCGTCGGGGAGGCGGGCGATCCGCTCCTACTTGTCGCACCGACAGACCCCCTGCCGGAACCTACTTCCGCGTACCTCAGCACGCGCGGCAGCGCGGTATCGACGGCACAGGTTTTCGGCGGCACCGCGGCCGTAAGTGACATCGTCATGTCGCAGGTTGCTGGGGCACTTCACGGGTCATGACGGCCAGTTCTTGAAGGCCTACTTGCTGGAGGACACGTCCGCTGGCGGCCGCGAGGAATGCACTCATCTGGCCGCTGTGACGGTCGTTATGAACGGGCGCCCCCGGGGTCCTGGCTTGCAGCGCGGGTCGAGCTACCGTCGCGCTCAGAGCGGGAGCGGGTGGGAGAGAACTCCGTCGCCGTGGGCGCGTTCGGCCAGGGTGCGGGCGAACTCGATGGCATCGATGTTGACGTGCTCGCCCGAGGTAGCTTGCGCGTAGTGGCCGCCGGCCGGCCCGGTCAACTCCAGGTCGAATGGCACGCCGTGGGTGGTTGCCCATTCCGCGACCATGTCGGCGACGATGCGGCCGTCGTGATCGGCGTCCGCGTTGAAGGGTTTGCCGGTGGCCTCGGCGAGGTCAATGCGGTGCATCCATGCATCGCGGGTGAACCCGACGTTGAACAGGTAAGCGAGGGGTTGTCGTCCGACAGGGGCGGGCAGTTTGAGTAGGGGCAGCTTCGCAATCGGGCGGGGCAGCTTGCGGCGGGCCTTCAATGCGCGCGGCGCGATGTGGTCCCATTCGGCGATGAGCTGTTCGATGCTGAGGTCGCTTCGTTCACGGACCTGGACCTCGTTCATTCCATCCCACCAGTACTGCGCGCCAATTTCGGCGACGACCGGGCGACCGGCTCGGACTTGGCGGAGGAACTCCCGTGGCGAGGCCTGGCTGGCAGCGGATCCGACCATGTGTGCGGCGAGCGCGCGCACATCCCAGCGAGGGCAGTCGGTTGGTTTGGTCCAGTCGTCCGGCTCCAGGTTGCGCAGCGTCGCGGCGACCTTGTCGGTCTCGACGTCGGCAATCCGCATTGCCTCGGCGTGCTTGATGCGCGGGATCGTGCTCACGTCAACTGCGGTAGTCATGATCGTCGGGATCCCTTCGCCACTGGTGATGTGGTGTGACGTCGATCGATGTCGGTGAGGAACATCTCGGTGACCTGGCTGGCCAGCCGGACCCAGCGCTTGCCTCCTGGTTCGTTGGCTACCTGTTGGTGGGCCAACCCGTTGGCCAGGGCGCTGAAGATGTCGATGTTGCGCTGGTCGGTGACGCCTGCGGCAGCGAGCATCTGACGGGCAACGTCGTAGAACTCCAGCGCCAACGCGAAGGCCCCCGCCGATGGCTCAAACCCTGGGATGGTGCGCTGGAACAGCATTTGGTGTCGCACGATGTCGTCGCTGGAGAACTGCACGAGGTCGCCGAGAAACCGTGCCAAAGCACGGCGCGGATCACCGGCGTAGCTACGTTTCGCAACGAAATCTAGAAGTTGGCGGTAGCCGTCGGCGAACAGCGCATCGTAAAGGTTCAGCTTCGACTCGAAGTACACATACAGAGACGGTTGGCGAAGGCCCACACTGTCGGCCAGGTCTCGCAGCGAGATCGCCGCGAGACCGTCACGGTGCGCGAGGAGCCAAGCCTGAGCAAGAATCTCGGCCCGCCTTGCCTCGTGGCGGACCTTCCTGCGGTCCGGTCCAGCCGTCATCATCGGTCAATCCGAAAGCACGGCGTCATCCGTTGCCGGGTGCATTCTGCGTAGGGGTGTCATTGAGCTCGTACAGCGAACTAATCGCGATCTCCGGTTGGCCCGCGATACCCAGCTGCGTGACGGCCGGCATGATCTGCGTCTGCACGAACGTCATGAACTGCGCTTCGGAGTCCCACACATCGGTCATGTTGAGCACCCCGCTGTCGAAGGTCGCCACGTGCAAGCGCATCCCGTCCGGCGTATGCCGATCCCAGCCCACGATGTCGCGGACCGCGTCGTATTGCTCCGGAGAGAATCCGGCCCATCTCTGCATGATCACTGCGGCCATGGTGTGCCTCCTAGGTTGGTCCGGTCGAAGGGGTTTCGCACCGGGCGGGTTGTCGTAGGGTTCCTATCGGCGATAGGAATACTATCGATCATAGGCAAGGTGTCAAGAGTGCGGCTACGTGCGGTTGCGGCTCAAGTGGGCGTGGGCTCAAGCCGAAATTGATGGAAGGTGCGTTCGCTTCTGCATGCGCCGACTCTCACGTGACGGGGCGACATGACGACATCGACACAGACGCCGGCCGGCTGGTACGCAGACCCCGCTGGCGCAGCGCAATACCGTTGGTTCGACGGCAACGTATGGACCTCGCACGTGCAACCCTCGCAACAGCAAGCGACGGGCGGCTGCCAGCAGTGCGGAGCGGTGCCGGCGATGCAGGTCAAGCTGCACGGCCACATCGGCATGGTTATTCTGCAGCGATTCCTGACCTACCGCGGGCGGTACTGCCGAGACTGCGGTATCAGTCGGTTCCGCAATGTGCAGAAGCAGCTGTTGTTGCTCGGCTGGTGGGGATTCATTTCGTTCTTCGTGACGATCGTGAACATCGGCCAGAACCTCTTCACCTTCAGCCGTTTGCGTTCCCTCGGTGCGCCGCAAAACAGGCTGGCGAATCCGGCCGCCCCCGGAGGCTCGGTATTTGCCAGCCCTGGGTTCGCCGTTTCGGTCGTCGTCGCGCTGGTGGTGTTGGTCGCCCTCCTGCACTGACGCGCTGGTCGCCAAGGGTGTGTGCACCTGCGATTGCCACATCGGTTGGCAGTATGTGTGGGGTGGCAGACGCGGGCGTGCAGGTCGATCACATCGTTATCGGCGTTCGCGATCTCGACAACGCAGAGGCACTGTTCGAAGATCGCTACGGTCTGACGACCATCGAGGGTGGCCGCCATCCCGGCTGGGGCACCGCGAATCGGCTGGTCCCGCTGGGAGCTGCCTATCTCGAACTCGTCACCGTCGTCGACCAGGCTGAGGCGTCTAGCAGCGACTTCGGACGGTGGGTCTCGTCGATGCTTGAAGGCAATTCGAGATTTGGCTGTGCGGTGCGGACCGACGACCTGGATAGCACCGCAGCGCGGTTGGGCCTTGAGGTCGCCGAAGGCTCGCGACGTTCGCGAGATGGGCAACTGCTGCAATGGCGCATCGCCGGGGTAGCCCAAGCAGCCCGAGACAACTCGCTTCCATTCTTCATTCAGTGGGGTGCCGGCACGCCGCTGCCGGGTCGGGCCACGGTCGTGCACCGGGCCGGCGACGTCGTGCTGGGGGAACTGACGATCAATGGAAACGAGCGGCGGCTTCACGAATGGTTGGGAACTAGTTCGCTGCCAATCCGCGTCACGCCGGGCACCCAAGGAGTGGCGAGATTCACCGTGCTGACGTCGACGAACACGATCGTCGTTAATCCCGACGATTGGTAACGAGACAGAATCCCCAAACGATCAGGTACGTCTCGCGGTCGCAGTCGGGATGATCCAGACGGAGGCATGTGCGGGTGCGACGGCTTGGTTGACCGCGTGGCGCAGTTCTTGGGTGATCGTGTCGAGGTCGACGGCGTCGCGGAGCCGGATCGTGAACGCAGCGATGATCGAGTCGGCGTCGTAACGGGCGCGGTTGAAGCGCC
>DATCDK010000217.1:0-7158 GCA_036510735.1 Acidothermaceae bacterium
TCCGCACGCCGATCCGTATGCAGACTCCGGGCCGAGCGATCGGGCTACCGCGAACGACGTCGCGGCAATTCACGAAGTCATCACTCGCCGGTTCCGTCGCTATCTCGATGAGCGCGCGGCTAGCGACCTTCAGATGGACGAACTGCCAGAGCCTGACGAATCCGATCCGCATGGCAGCGTGCGCACGATGATCGATCCCGACACCGGGCGGCCCCGTAAGTTTGCCTACACACCGAATCTGGTGGTCGTCGACGGCGGCCAACCGCAGGTGACCGCAGCCAAGCGGGCACTCGACGAGTTGGGCATCGACGACATCGCGCTCGTCGGTCTCGCCAAGCGACTCGAAGAAGTGTGGCGCCCTGGTGATCCCGACCCGGTGATCCTGCCGCGCAGTAGCGAGGGCCTCTACCTGCTGCAGCGAGTTCGCGACGAGGCGCACCGATTCGCGATCAGCTATCACCGAGCGAAGCGGTCGGCGTCCATGACCCGCAGTGCCCTTGAAGGAATACCTGGGCTCGGCTCCACCCGGCGGGCCGCGTTACTGCGACACTTCGGATCGGTGAAGCGAGTGCGCGCGGCGACGGTCGATGAGCTCGCTGAGGTCACCGGCATCGGGCGAGGGACGGCGGAAGTGGTGCACGCGGCATTGGCCGGGACGGCAAGTGTGGTGGCGGGCAAGGAGAAGGACACGTGAGCGTGACGCTGCCGGCGGCGGAGCAGGAACCGCTCCAGCTGGTCGTGCTGACCGGACTCTCGGGCGCGGGTCGTAGCACCGCCGCGAAGTGCCTTGAGGATCTCGGCTGGTTCGTGGTCGACAACTTGCCGCCGGGCCTGCTCGACACCATGGTCGAGCTCGGTACCCGAAGCGGCGGCGCGATCACCAAGATTGCGGCCGTGGTCGACGTCCGCAGTCGGGGTTTCACCTCCGACCTGCAAAGCGCACTGTCGTCGCTCGAACGTCGAGGCGCCGAACCGCAGGTGCTCTTCCTTGAGGCATCTGACGAAGAACTTGTCCGGCGATTCGAGAACGTCCGGCGTCCGCATCCCTTGCAAGGCGACGGTCGCCTCGTCGACGGCATCGCGCGTGAACGCGAGTTGCTGCGCGATGTCCGCGGAGAGGCCGGCCTCGTCCTCGACACGACGCGGCTCAACGTTCATGAGTTGCGCGCGAAGATCGTGTCTGCATTCGCTGACGCGAACGAGCCCACCATGCGCGCGACGGTTGTGTCGTTCGGTTACAAGTACGGGCTGCCGGTCGATGCCGACCTCGTCGTTGATTGTCGGTTCCTGCCGAACCCGCACTGGGTTCCGGAGCTGCGGCCATTGACGGGGCGCGACGAGCAAGTCCGCGACTACGTATTGAGCCGGCCGGGCGCGCAAGAATTTCTCGATCGCTACACGGAAATTCTGGCGATCCTAGTCGAGGGCTATCAGCGTGAGGGCAAGCGGTTCATGACCTTGGCGGTCGGCTGCACTGGCGGGAAGCACCGCAGCGTCGCCATCGCCGAACAACTCGCTGCGCGGCTTGAGGCGCTGCATCCGAACTACGCCATTCGTGGACACGCGACGCGGGCCGGTGTGCCGCCGCGCGACCCGATCGAGGTTCAGGTGACACACCGGGATCTAGGTCGGGAATGACGCCCGCGGTACCGGAACGCCGAGCGACTGGATTGCCGTCCGGGATGCGCCTGGGCGACGTCGGCGGCCTGCTTCCATCGGCTCCAGTTGCTCGCGGGCCACGAGTGGTCGCACTTGGTGGCGGTCACGGTCTCGCAGCCTCGCTTTCGGCGCTGCGCAGGGTTACCGACAACCTGACGGCTGTCGTGACGGTGTCCGACGATGGCGGCTCAAGTGGTCGGCTGCGCCGCGAATTCGGCGTCCTGCCACCGGGTGATCTGCGCAAGGCGCTCGCGGCGCTCTGTGGCGACGACCCGTGGGGTCGCATCTGGGCCGAAGTCGTGCAGTACAGGTTCGACAGCACGGGCGAACTGAACGACCACGCGCTGGGCAACTTGTTGATTGTGGCGATCAGTGAGTTGCTCGGTGATCAGGTGGCCGCCCTCGAACTGGTGGGCCGGCTGTTGCGCGCCCACGGCCGGGTGCTGCCCATGTCCGTGGTTCCGCTCGACATCGAGGCCGAGGTCACCGGGTTCGATCCGGGCGACCCGACGGCCATGCGCACCGTGCGCGGGCAGGTCAAGGTGGCGACCGCCACGGGCCGCGTGGTGTCCGTCACTCTCGTGCCCGCCGACCCGCCGGCCTGTCCTGAGGCAATCGACGCGATCCTCGACGCCGACTGGGTGGTGCTCGGCCCCGGCTCGTGGTTCTCCAGTGTGCTTCCGCACTTGCTCGTCCCCGAGATGGCGAAGGCGTTGATCGAGACGCCGGCGCGCAAGATCGTGGCGCTGAACCTGGCACCCCAACCGGGGGAGACTGCGGACTTCTCGCCCGAGGCTCACCTCGACGTATTGGCGGCGCACGCGCCCGAGCTGTCGGTCGATGTGGTGCTCGCTGACGAGAGGGTTGTTGCCAAGGCAGATACGTTGCGAGCAGTGGCCGCTGACATGGGGGGTCGATTGGTGTTGGCACCGGTCGCGATGAGCGACGGCAGCCCGCGCCATGACCCCGAACTGCTGGCGGCTGCGTACGCGGGGATCTTCAAGGACACCCAGGGGAACGGACGGTAAGACGATGGCAATGACGTCGGCGGTAAAGGACGAGCTGTCGCGGCTGACCGTCACCAAGTCGTGCTGCCGCAAGGCCGAAACGTCTGCACTCTTGCGCTTCGCCGGCGGCCTGCACCTGGTCGGCGGCCGGGTCGTTGTTGAGGCCGAACTCGACACCGGCTCGTCGGCGCGGCGGTTGCGCAAGGACATCGCGGAGCTTTACGGCCACGGCTCCGACATCGCTGTGGTCGCACCGGGCGGCCTCCGCAAGGGCAGCCGCTACGTCGTGCGGGTAGTGAAGGACGGCGATCTGCTGGCCAAGCAGACCGGCCTGCTCGATGGGCGGGGTCGACCCATCCGCGGCCTACCGCCGCAGGTCGTGTCCGGTGGCGTCTGCGATGCCGAGGCTGCATGGCGTGGCGCGTTCCTTGCCCACGGATCGCTGACCGAGCCCGGCCGGTCGTCCGCTCTCGAAGTGACCTGTCCAGGGCCGGAAGCCGCGCTGGCGCTGGTCGGTGCGGCTAGGCGCCTCGGCGTCCAGGCCAAGGCTCGAGAGGTGCGAGGGGTCGACCGAGTCGTGATCCGCGACGGCGACGCGATCGGGGCGCTGCTCACCAGGCTCGGCGCTCACGACAGCGTGCTCGCGTGGGAGGAGCGGCGGGTCCGCCGTGAGGTCAGAGCAGCCGCCAACCGGCTGGCCAACTTCGACGACGCAAACCTGCGGCGGTCGGCCCGGGCAGCGGTAGCGGCCGGCGCACGCGTCAAGCGCGCCCTTGAGTTACTGGGCGACGAAGCGCCGGAGCATCTCGTGGCTGCCGGCCACCTGCGCATCGAGCATGCCCAGGCGTCGCTCGAGGAGCTTGGCGCGCTCGCCGACCCGCCGATGACCAAGGACGCCGTGGCCGGCCGCATCAGGCGGCTGCTCGCGATGGCCGACAAGCGGGCCAGTGATCTTGGTCAGCCAGGCACCGAGGCCGGCCTCACCCCCGACATGTTGGTGCCCTAGCGGTTCGAGGTGGGCTGAGGAACGAAGCCCGGCCGAGACGCCGCCCGTGTCACCTGACCCCTGAGACGTGGGCGTTCTGACACCGTTCCCAGCGAATCCGATGCTGGGTGTCGCCCGCTGATCGGTTAGGGTCGAGCTGGCGTTTTTCTCTCGAACGAGGAGCACAAGTCGTGAGCATTCGTGTCGGCGTCAACGGTTTCGGTCGGATCGGACGCAACTTCTACCGCGCTGTTGCGGCTTCCCACGGCAGCAACATTGAGATCGTCGCGGTCAACGACCTCACGGATACCAAGACGCTGGCTCACCTACTGAAATACGACACCGTGCTCGGCACGTTCGCCGGCGAGGTTGGCTTCGGCGAGGGTTCGATCACCGTCGACGGCAAAGAGATCAAGGTGCTGTCACAGCGCGACCCTGCATTGCTCCCGTGGGGCGAGCTAGGCGTCGACATCGTCATCGAGTCGACCGGCCACTTCACCGACGCCGACAAGGCGAGGGCGCACATCACCGCCGGGGCGAAGAAGGTCATCATCTCGGCGCCGGCCAAGGGCGAAGACGGCACGTTCGTCCTGGGTGTGAACGACGGCGACTACGACAACGCCAAGCACCACATCATCAGCAACGCGTCGTGCACGACGAACTGTGTCGCGCCGCTCGCCAAGGTCCTCCAGGACAGTTTCGGTATCGTCAAGGGCTTCATGACGACGGTGCACGCCTACACCAACGACCAGGTCATCCTCGACTTCCCGCACAAGGACCTCCGCCGGGCGCGCGCCGCTGCGCAGAACATCATCCCGACGACAACAGGTGCGGCGAAGGCCGTTTCGCTGGTGCTGCCGGTGTTGAAGGGCAAGCTCGACGGGTTCGCGCTGCGGGTGCCCGTGCCCGACGGGTCGATCACCGACCTCGTCGTGGAGCTTGAGCGCGAAGTGACTCGTGAAGAGGTGAACGCCGCTTACAAGGCTGCCGCTGAAGGGCCGTTGAAGGGCTACCTCGTCTACACCGAGGACGAGATCGTCTCCTCCGACATCGTCGGAACGCCGGCCTCGTGCACCTTCGACTCCCTGCTGACCATGGTCAGCGGCAAGACGGTCAAGGTCCTCGGCTGGTACGACAACGAGTGGGGTTACTCCAGCCGGCTGGCCGATCTGACGGCGCTCGTCGCGTCGCAACTCGGCTAGGCGAGGAGCGTATGCGCACTGTCGGCGACCTCGAGGTCGCCGGCCGGACCGTGCTGGTGCGGGCTGACCTGAACGTGCCACTCGACTCCAGTGGCGATGGCGCTCCTAACACTCCCAGGGTCATCACCGACGACAAGCGCATCCAGGCCAGCGTCCCCACTATCCGCGAGCTGACAGATAGAGGCGCGCGGGTCGTCGTCATGGCGCACCTGGGCCGACCCAAGGGTGGCGTCAATCCGGCGTTGTCGCTCCGGCCGGTCGCGGTCCGCCTGTCCGAGCTGCTTGGTCGGCCAGTCGGCTTTCCGGACGACGCGAGTGACGGCATCGCCGGGGTGTCGGCGCAGGCGGTCGTCGAAGAGACCCCCGTTGGCGGAGTGGTCATGCTCGAGAACCTGCGCTTCGAGGCTGCTGAGACGAGCAAGGACGATGCCGAGCGGGGCGTTTTCGCCGACCAGCTCGCCGCGTTGGCGGGCGAAGGCGGAAGCTATGTCGGTGACGGGTTCGGAGCGGTACACCGCAAGCACGCCAGCGTCTACGACCTGCCGCAGCGGATGCCGCACGCCGCTGGCGGTTTGGTGCTGGCCGAGGTTGCGGTGCTGCGACGGCTGACCGACGAACTCGTGCGGCCTTACGTGGTGGTTCTCGGCGGTGCGAAGGTCTCCGACAAGCTCGGTGTGATCTCGAATCTGCTCGACAAAGTCGACCGACTGTTGATCGGCGGCGGCATGGCGTATACCTTCCTGGCCGCGCACGGGTATGAGGTCGGCAATTCGCTGCTGGAGAAGGATCAGCTCGACGTGGTGAGCGGCCTGATCGGCGACGCGGAGAAGCGCGGGGTCGAGTTGGTCCTGCCCGTCGACATCGTCGCGGCGACGCACTTCGCCGCCGACGCGCCACACGTCGTCGTCCCGGCATCGCAGATCCCGGCTGACCGGGAGGGTCTCGATATCGGCCCGGAAACCTGCACCCTCTTCGCATCGAGACTCACCGATGCCCGCACCGTTTTCTGGAACGGCCCGATGGGCGTCTTTGAATTCGACGCCTTTGCGGGCGGGACGAAGGCCCTGGCCTCGGCACTCACCGCGGTCGACGGACTGACGGTGGTCGGCGGCGGCGATTCGGCAGCGGCGGTGCGCAAGCTCGGGTTCGCGGAGAGCGACTTCGGCCACGTGTCGACGGGCGGCGGCGCCAGCCTCGAGTACCTCGAAGGCAAGACGCTTCCCGGCCTTCAAGTCCTGGAGCACTGACGGTGGCATCTAAGGCATCTCGCAAGCCGTTGATGGCTGGCAACTGGAAGATGAACCTGAACCACCTCGAAGCCATCGGCCTCGTGCAGAAGCTGGCCTTCTCGTTGTCGGATCCGGACTATGACGCCGTCGACGTGGCGGTCCTGCCGCCTTTCACCGACATCCGCAGCGTGCAGACCTTGGTCGACGGCGACCGGTTGCGACTGCTTTACGGCGCGCAAGATGTGTCGGCGCACAGCGCTGGGGCATATACCGGCGAGATCTCAGCCGCGATGCTCGCCAAACTCGGCTGCACCTTCGTCGCCGCCGGTCACTCCGAGCGTCGCCAGTATCACGACGAGGACGACGCGCTGGTCAATGCAAAGGTCCGAGCCACCATTGCGGCCGGCATGACGCCGATCCTGTGCGTCGGCGAGGCGCTTGAGGTGCGCAGGGAGGGGCAGCAGGTGCCACACACGCTGGTTCAGCTGGACGGCGGATTGGCCGATGTTAGTGCTGAACAGGCGGCGCAGATCGTGATCGCCTATGAGCCGGTGTGGGCCATCGGCACCGGCGAAGTTGCGACGCCGGAAGACGCTCAGGAAGTATGCGGCGCGATCCGCAGTCGGCTAGGGGAGCTGTACGAGCCGTCTGTTGCCGCGGCCGCCAGGATTCTGTATGGGGGCTCGGTCAAGGGAATTAATGCAGGGGGGATCATGGCTCAGCGTGACATCGACGGTGCTTTGGTTGGAGGTGCAAGCCTCGATCCAGATGAGTTCGTCCGTATTGTCCGATTTAACAACACGGACTAGCGTCACTTTGGTGACAGCTCGTCTACCGAGATCCACTACGTAACTCTTGTGTCACAATTTGCGTTAGGTTCAGCCCAAAGAATGCCCGACTAGGCATCCGGTGGCTACAGTCACCGCGACCGCTGCGGGGGGCGTTCGCCTACCAAAAGCCCGGCGTACGGGAGTTACTACTCGCGGACCACTCACAAGGCGGCCGCCAGAAGGAGAGACATGCTCGTCAGACGTAGAGGTATTCAGATAGCGGCAGGAGCCGCCATCGTCGCGCTT
>DATCDK010000218.1:0-23331 GCA_036510735.1 Acidothermaceae bacterium
CAGACGGCGACAACACGATCGCCGCCGCCAAGTCCGTGAGCCCGAGCCGCCCACCCGCCATATCGAGATGCATGAGTGCGTCGTAGCGCGGCATTGTCAGTCCGCTGTCGCGGCGCATCCGCGCCTCGACCTGGTCCCACAGCCGGGCATGCGTCCGGAGAAGCGCCAGCCACGCCGGCGTCCAGCGCTCGACGCTGTTCCCTCCATCCGTGCTCATGTCAACGAGTGTACGGCAAATGCTTGACATGCCAAGTAATCAGGACTACTACTTGGCATGTCAAGTATCGCCGACCAAAGGGAGCACCCATGAGCACCAAGCCGTTCGGGGTCGTGCATTTCTTCCCAACAGGTACCTCGGAGCAGTACGAGGCATCGATCGCTGCTGTGCACCCGGCAGATGGCCAGCTGCCTGCGGGCCAGCTGTTTCACGCGGCCGGCGCAACACCTGGTGGTTGGTCGATCATGGCCGTCCACGAGACGCAGGAGAGTTGGGAGCAGTTTCGCGACACGATTCTGCTACCGCGTATGCAGCAAGGCATCGAGGGTGGGTTCACGTCTCCGCCACAGGAGACCACCATCGACGTCTACAAGGTGATATCGACGCCGGGAGCCTTCTGATGCTCACTGCATCGATGGTCGTCGCGACGATTCCGGTGACGGACCTTGATCGTGCGAAGGCGTTCTACGGCGAAACGGTCGGCCTCACGTTCCTCTGGGAGACGCCGTTTGCGGCCCGCTACAGCTGCGGATCCGGCAGTGAGATCTCTATCTTCAAGCGGCCGCCGGTCACGACCGAGCACACCCTTGCCCACTTCGAAGTCGACGACATCGAAGCAGAGGTCAAGAACCTCGTTGCCAACGGCGTCGAGTTCCTCGACTACACCGAAGGGCCGCTCACAACGACCGATCACATCGCGCAACTCGGTCCGGCACGCGGCGCCTGGTTCCGCGATCCAGACGGGAACACCCTCGGTATCAGGCAGGCATAACGCGGGCTGGTGCTCACGGAAGCAGCGGGCCGCCGGACTCGACGTTCGTGAGTGGCTCTGCCGTCGTGGCATCAACGCTGAGGATCGCACTCGACGGCCCCAACGATGCAGGATCGCACTGGATCGGTTCGGCCGAGCCACTAGCTGCGGGGCCGCCGGCAGGGCACATCGGTGGCAGGCCATCGAAATAGAACACCCACGCGAGCACATTGGTGAAATACGGCGTGAAGGTGCCGTCGGCATTGATGCTCGCGGGCGTTGGTGCGCTGAGAATCGCAAGCCACATCTTCGCTGGTTGAGCGGCTCCAACCGGCGCGGACCCTCCAGCGCGCAGTGCGTCGAGCGCGACGTCGACGCAGGTCGCAGGCTTCGTCCCGGCCGGTGGTGGAACCAGGGCGAGGTCGGTGAGCTCGATCTGCCCGGGAACCGGCTGCGGACTCGGACTGGGCGACGCGGGCGATGGTTGCGCCATCGGCGGTCCCGGGTACGGCGTGTGGTCGTACCTGTGGCTGTCGGCAAGCTCGCGGGCGAGCCCCGCATTTGCACCGCACGGCTTCGGGCCGCAGGCGATGCGCCGGGCTGCGGCCACGGTCGTGTCCTGACTGCCCCACGGGCTGGCACTGGCTGCGGCCGACGAAAGCGCGGGGTTGGGCGACGAAGCACGAGGCGCTGAGCTCGCCGCTGGAGCACTCAACTGGGCCGCGGTGCCCGCCGGTGTTGCACAGCCGGCGGCGACGACGGCGACTGCCGCACACAGGGCTGCAAGAACTGCCGTGCGTACCGATCGCATGGTGATCCGACGCCACGTCGCAGCGCGCGGTTCCGTGCTGGCGCCGGCTACTCGTCGTCCGCCTCGTCGTCGAGTCTGGCCAACCACGTTGCAAGCCGCTCGACCGGGATTTCGAACTCGGGATTGAGATCGACGAAGGTGCGCAGCTGATCGGCGATCCATGCCAGGGTGACCGACTCCTCGCCGCGGCGCGTCTCCAGCTCCTCGATGCCGCGGTCGGTGAAGTACACGATCTACGCCGGGAACGCGGTGGCGAGCAGCGTCTCGGTTTCCTGTTCGCTGCGCACGTGCGAGCCAGTAGCCGGCGACGAACTCTCGGGGCGGGTGACCGGCGTGATCGGGCGGCCGAGCTGTGCGTGCAGCCGCATCGCGATGTGAGACCAGGCACCCATATTCGCGGGTTCTTCTTGCACCCAAAGGATTTCCTGGATGTTCGGGTACTGCGCCGCAGCGGCCTTCAGTTCGGCTACCGGTAGTGGATAGAGCTGCTCGACGCGAAGGATCGCAGTATCGGTGCGGCCGTGCTTCTCGCGAGCCACGACGAGATCCCACGTGACCTTGCCGCTGCAGAGCATGAGCCGGCGAACCCCGTCGGCCGGCTGTGGCCGAGGATCGGGGAGCACGGGTGCCCACCGGCCTTCGGTGAACGCGGACGCCGATGAGGCAGCAACCTTCAGCCGCAACATCGACTTCGGCGTGAACACGATCAGCGGACGGTGATGCGGGCTCTTGGTGTGCCAGCGCAGCAGGTGGAAGTAGCTCGCGCTGCACGAAGGCATGGCGACCGTCATGTTGTTTTCGGCGCACAGCTGCAGGTAGCGCTCGACGCGCGCCGAGGAGTGGTCGGGGCCTTGGCCTTCGTACCCGTGCGGGAGCAGCATGGCGACGCCGGAGCGTTGGCCCCACTTCTGCTCGCCGGACGAAATGAACTCGTCGAGGATCGTCTGGGCGCCATCAGCGAAGTCGCCGAACTGCGCTTCCCACGCGACGAGTGCTTCTGGACGAACGACCGAGTAGCCGTACTCGAAACCCACTGCCGCGTACTCGGACAGCAACGAGTCGTAGATGTAGAACGGCGCCTGCCCTGGTGCAAGATTCGCGAGCGGTGTGTACTCGTCGCCGGTCTGTCGATCGATGAGGACGGCGTGGCGTTGGGTAAAGGTGCCGCGGCGGGTGTCTTGCCCGGCCAACCGCACCGGGTGCCCGTCGAGCAGCAGCGAGCCGATCGCGATGAGCTCGCCCATCGCCCAGTCGATGGCGTCGTCGTCGACCATCGCCGCGCGCCGCTGGAGTTGCGGTAGCAACCGGGGATGCGCAACGAAGGTGGCCGGGAGATTGATCTGCGAATCGGCGATTTTCTTCAGCACGTCGAGGCTGATCGCCGTTTCGACCTCTGGCGCCGGTGCGGGCGCGTTGTCGATGACGATCGGTTCGTGCGGAGCGCTAGTCGAGTCGCGGGTTTCGGTGAACGCCTTCTCGAGGTGCCCGCGGTAGTCGCGCAGCGCAGCCTCTGCCTCCTCGAGAGTGATGTCGCCGCGACCGATGAGTGCCTCGGTGTAGAGCTTGCGGATCGACCGCTTCGAATCGATCAGGTTGTACATCAGCGGCTGGGTCATCGACGGGTCATCGGCCTCGTTGTGGCCGCGGCGCCGGTAGCACACCATGTCGATGACGACGTCCTTCTTGAACGCCTGCCGGTATTCGAGCGCCAGCCTCGCAACCCGCACGGCGGCCTCAGGGTCGTCACCGTTCACGTGGAAGATCGGCGCCTGAATCATGCGGGCGACGTCTGTCGCGTACACGCTCGAGCGCGCGGCCGTCGGCGAGGTGGTGAAACCGACCTGATTGTTGACGACGACATGCACGGTGCCACCGGTGCGATACCCGCGCAGCTGCGACAGGTTCAGCGTTTCGGCGACGACACCTTGACCGGCAAATGCGGCATCGCCGTGGATGGCCACCGGCAAAACCGGGTACGCGGCCCCCTTGTTGAGCACGTCCTGCTTCGCGCGCACGATCCCTTCGAGCACCGGGTCGACGGCCTCGAGATGGCTAGGGTTGGAGGCAAGGGAGACCTCGATCGACGCACCGTCGGCGGTGGTGTAGCGACCGTTCGCACCGAGGTGATACTTCACATCGCCGGAGCCGTGAGCGGATTTCGGGTCCATGTTCCCGTCGAACTCACGGAAGATCTGGCCGTAGCTCTTGCCGACGATGTTCGCGAGAACGTTCAGGCGGCCGCGGTGAGCCATGCCGATCACGACCTCGTCGAGGCCTCTCTTGGCCGACTCGTCGAGAAGGCTGTCGAGCAGCGGGATCAGCGTCTCGCCGCCTTCGAGCGAGAACCGCTTCTGGCCGACGTACTTCGTTTGCAGAAACGTCTCGAATGCCTCGGCAACGTTGAGCCTGTTCAGGATATAGAGCTGCTCCTCACGGCTCGCCTTGCTGTGCGCGAGTTCGATCCGGTCCTGAATCCATCGCCGTTGTTCCGGGTCGGAGATATGCATGTACTCAATACCGATCGTGCGGCAGTACGAGTCGCGCAGCACGCCGAGAATGTCGCGCAGCTTCATGACCGCGACGCCGCCGAATCCACCGGTCGCGAACTCCCGATCGAGATCCCACAGCGTGAGGTTGTGGTTCACGATGTCGAGGTCGGGATGCTTGCGCATCTCGAACTCCAGCGGGTTCGTGTCGGCCATCAAGTGGCCGCGCACCCGATAGGCATGGATCAGTTCGATGACCCGAGCCGGCTTGCCGACCTCGTCATCGTGTGTCGAGACGATGTCTTGGACCCAACGCACCGGCTCGTAGGGGATGCGCAAAGCACGGAACAGGTCGTCGTAGAAGCCGTCTTCGCCGAGCAGGAGTCGGTGGATCTGCCGCAGGAACTCGCCCGACTGTGCTCCTTGAATCACCCGGTGGTCATAGGTCGAGGTGACCGTCATGACCTTGCTCACCGCGAGGTTGGCCAGGGTCTCGGCCGAGGCCCCCTGGAACTGCGCCGCGTATTCCATCGCACCGACACCGACGATGCAGCCCTGGCCCTGCATGAGCCGCGGCACCGAGTGCACGGTGCCCAGCGTGCCCGGGTTCGTCAGCGTCATCGTGGTCCCGGCGAAGTCGTCAGCCGTCAGCTTGTTGGTGCGGGCACGCCGGACGATGTCTTCATAGGCCGCCCAGAACTGCGCGAAGTCGAGGTTCTGCGCGCCCTTGATCGAGGGAACCAGGAGTTGGCGGGTGCCGTCGTCCTTGGTCATGTCGATCGCGAGCCCGAGATTCACGTCGTGATGGCGGATGACCCCTGGCTTGCCGGCGATCTCGGTGTACGCGACGTTCATTTCCGGCAGCGCCGCGGTCGCCTTGACGATCGCGTAGCCAATGATGTGGGTGAACGAGATCTTCCCGCCGCGGCCACGCTTGAGGTGGTTGTTCATGACGAGCCGGTTGTCGGCGACCAGCTTGGCCGGGATGTCGCGCACACTCGTCGCCGTCGGCACGTGGAGGCTGGCCTCCATGTTGGCGACCGTGCGCGCAGCCGCGCCCTTGAGCGGGACGATCTCATCGGAGACGACCGGGACGGCGGGAGCAGCCGTCGTCGTCGACGCCGGCGTCGCGGCGGGTGCAGCTGTCGATGCCGTGGTCGGAGCCGTTGTCGGAGCCGTTGTCGGTGCCGGAGCGGACGTCGCCGGCGCTGGTGCGCTGACGGCCGCGGGAGCCGATTCCTTAGGAGCAGCGGTCGGCGTTCCGTTGCCGTTGGCTACTGGCGCTTTCCCATTGGTCTGCGTTGCCGTCGCGGGGTCGGCGGGGGAGTAGTCGGCGAAGAAGTCCCACCAGGCCTTGTCGACCGAGCTCGGGTCCTTCAGGTACTGCTGGTACATCTCGTCGACGAGCCACTCGTTGGCCCCGAAACCGGCAAACGGATGGGCTGATGTGGAAGACACTGCGGGTTTTCGCCTCTTCGCCAAAAGGTGCGGATGTCAAGAATCTCAAGGCTACCCGTACCTAGGCTGCGACCGGGGATAGCATCACCGCCAACCAACTGCCCTCGAGCGTCTGGGGACGCCAAGACTGTGACCGCCTGCCAGCGTCGCCCCGGCTCCACCAGCAAGCGTCGCCTCGGCTCCACCAGCAAGCGTCGCCTCGGCTCCCGAGGGCAACGGCTGCGCGGACGGCGGCGGCTCGGCTGGGCAGCGTTGGCGATCTTGGCGCTCGTTCCCGCCCTCACCCTCACCTGCGCGGTTCCGGCGCTCACGACGTCGGCCGTCGCGGCCACCCCGCCCACACCAACATTGGCCGCCCTGACCGCGCAAGCTGCCGCCGTCCAGGCTGAATTGACTGCCGGTGCGAAGACCCTCGACGCTGCCCGCGCGAAGCTCGCCACCCTGCAGTCGGCCGCCGCCGCCGCGACCACGCAGGCGGCAGCACTGAATGTGCAGCTCGCGGGCCTGCGTGACCAGCTCGCGGAGTATGCAGCGCAGCTTTACGTGGATCCGACTGCGCAGGAGTCGATGGCGGCTCTTGCGCAAGGGTCCGACCTCGCGGTCACCGTGCAAGGCGTGCAGATGCTGTCGATCGTGAACCGCGGGCGCGCCGAGGTGCTGCATGCTGCGGTCTACGACGAACAACAGGCCCAACAATTGAACGCCCAGGCTTCGCAAGCCGTCGCCGCAGCGGCCGTTGTGCAAGCCCAGGTGTCAACGCAGGTCGCCGCACTGCAGGCCAAGTCTGCGCAAGCGCAGGCCCAGCTGAGCGCTGCGCAAACCGCGTACCAGACGTCGCTGGAGAAGGCCGCACTTGCCAAGATCGCCGCTGCGACGGCAGCGCACAACTCGGCCGCCCGCGCCGCCGCAGTGAAGCAGGCCAATGCCCTCGCGGCAGATACTGCCGGCGCACCAGGCGGGGCGGCGCTGTGCGACGTTGCGTCAGCCGGGCCATATCCGTCCGGTCCGTGGGGCGGGTATGCGGACGGCTTCGTCCCGTCGTCGCAGTTGTGCTCGATCACCGGCGGTGGCCGACTGCGACCAGACGCCGCGGCCGCATTCGACAAGATGTCGCAGGCCTACGCGAAGGTCTTCGGTTCGAATATCTGCATCACCGATTCGTACCGCAGCTACACCGAGCAGGTGAAGGTGTTTCGCCAGCGGCCGTCACTGGCGGCGGTTCCGGGCACCAGTAACCACGGCTGGGGTCTGGCCCTCGACCTCGGATGTGGCATACAGAGCTCACGCTCGGCGCAATATCGCTGGCTGGTCGCGAACGCCGGCCGCTTCGGTTGGGTGCATCCGACGTGGGCCATGCACGACCCGTTCGAGCCATGGCACTGGGAGTTTGGTCACCTGCCCGGTGCCGGAGGCACTTAATGTCGGGTGCCGGAGGCGACCTGGCGCCAGGTCGCCCGGCCCCCTTGGACTACAGCGCGGACGTTTACCGACCCAGGAGGGCGGTGAACGTCCGCGCTGCGGTGTGGTCCGCGAGACCTAGGCCAGGGTCGCTAGGGGGTTCTCCAACAGCGCTGTCAGGTCGGCGAGGAACTTCGCACCGGTCGCTCCGTCGAGAGCGCGATGGTCGACCGACAACGTGATCGCCATCGTGTAACCGACCACGACCTGACCGTCGCGGACGACGGGCTCCTGCTTCGTGGCGCCCACAGCGAGGATCGCGGCCTCGGGTGGATTGATCACGGCGGTGAACTGATCGACGCCGAACATGCCGAGGTTGCTCACGCTGAACGTGCTGCCGGTGAACTCGTCGACCTTCAGCTTGCCGCTGCGGGCGCGGGTTGCTAGGTCGCGCGTCTCGGCGGAGATCTGGGTCACCGTCTTTGTGTCGGCGTCGCGGATCACCGGCACGATCAAGCCATCCGGTAGCGCCACGGCGACTCCGACGTGAATGCGGTGGTGCAGGATGAGCTTGTCGCCGCCGAAGGAGACGTTCACCTCGGGATGCGCGCGCAGCGCAACCGCGACGGCCTTGACGACGATGTCGTTCACGCTGACCTTCGTGGCAGCCTCACCGCGACTGGCTGCCAATGCGGCGAGACCCTCGTTGATGCGAGCCCGCGCGGCGACGAGTCCATCGGCCGCGACAACGCTGGTCAGGTAGAAATGCGGAGCCTGCTGCATGCTCTCGACAAGCCTGCGGGCGGTGATTCGTCGCACGTTGTTGAGTGCGATCTCCTCGTCGTCCGGACCGGTCTGCAGTTCTACTGCCGGCGCAGCAGGTGCAACGGCCGGTGCAACGGCTGGTGCGACCGCGGCAACCGGCGCAACCGGGGCCGCGGTTTGAGGGCTTGGTGCTGCAGCTGTGCCCAGCGTCGCGATCGCATGCTCAACATCGGCGCGCACGATGCGCCCGCCGGGCCCTGAACCGGCGACGGTCGCGAGATCGAGACCCGCGTCGCGGGCGATATTGCGGGCCAGCGGGGATGCCAGCGGGTGCTTGCCATTGGACGCCGGGGGCGTTGCGGTCGGTGCGGATGCCGCGGCCGCGGCAGGTGCAACTGCCGCGGGCTCAGCGGCTGGCGACGGGGCCGGTGCGGCACTTGCCGCGGCAGGCGCAGTGCTTTCTGCCGCGGGCGTGGTGCTTTCTGCCACAGGCGCTGTGCTTGCTGCCGCAGGCGCTGTGGCAGCTCCGGAGCCATCGCCAATGACGGCGATGACCTCACCGATCGGCACCGTCTTGCCGACGTCCACGAGTATCTGCTCGAGAACGCCGGCGTCGTAGGCCTCCAGTTCCATGGTGGCCTTGTCGGTCTCGATCTCGGCGATCACGTCGCCCTTTTCGATCCGGTCGCCGACGCCTTTCGTCCAGGTGCTGACCGTGCCTTCCGTCATGGTGTCGGAAAGCCGAGGCATGAAGACCTGAGGCATCGAGAACTCCCTAAGCTCTGACGCTCAGCCGCGGAAGCGGGTGGCGTCGAGGGTTTCGTGGATAACTTTGAGCAGCGCCGTGGCGTCCGGTAGCGCGGCCAGCTCGAGTGGTTTCGCGTAGGGCAAAGGAATTTCGGCCGCGGCGACTCTGCGAACGGGCGCGTCGAGGTAGTCGAACGCGCCCTCTTGGATCGTCGCGGCGATCTCCGCACCGACGCCGTACGACAGCCAATCCTCTTCGAGAACGACAGCCTTCCCTGTCTTGCGTACCGACTGCAGGATGGTCGAGCGGTCGAGTGGCCGCAGCGATCGAAGGTCGACGACTTCGACCGAGATGCCTTCGTCCTCCTCCAGTCGTCGCGCGACGTCAAGGGCGACGGCGGCCATCCGCGAATACGACACGATCGTGATGTCGGTGCCGGCCTTCGTGACGGCGGCCTTGCCGATCTCGGTCACATAATCGCCGTCCGGTACTTCGCCCTTGGTGTTGTAGAGGGCAAGGTGCTCGATGAACATCACCGGGTCGTCGTCCCGGATCGATGCTGCCAGCAGACCCTTCGCGTCGGCAGGCGTCGAGGGCATCACGACCTTCAGACCGGGTACGTGCGCGTACCAGACCTCGAGGTTTTGCGAGTGTGTCGCGGCGAGCTGCTGACCCCCGCCGCCGGGCGTGCGGATCACCATCGGCACGGTCGACTGACCGCCGAACATCGTGTGAATCTTGGCGGCGTGGTTCACGATCTGGTCCATCGCCACGATCGAGAAGTTGATCGTCATGATTTCGACCACCGGTCGCAACCCAAGCATTGCGGCGCCGATGGCGGCACCGACGAAGCCTTCTTCGGAGATCGGCGTGTCACGCACTCGCTCGGGGCCGAACTCGGCGAGCAGGCCAGCCGTGATCTTGTATGAGCCTTCGAAGATGCCGATCTCCTCGCCCATCAAGAAGACGTTGGGGTCACGCAGCAACTCCGAGCGCAAGGTCTCGTTAAGCGCTTGGCGATAGGTAATGACAGCCACAGGAATCGCCTTTCGCTACAGGAAGTGGAGCGGGTCGCCGGGCAACTCGTGGGGTGCGTTCGCCACCGGGGTTGCGTACGCATGCGCGAAGAGCTGGTCGGGACTGGGATTGGGACTGCTGTCGGCGAACTGGACGCAGTCGTTGACTTCGATCTCCACGTCAGCGTCGATGGTCGCGGCCTCGTCGGCAGACAAGACGCGGGCCGCGATGAGCTTCGCCCGGTAAGCGGCGAGCGGATCGAGATCGTGCAGGCGCTGGATTTCCTCTTTACTGCGGTACGTCGCGGGATCAACGACGCTGTGGCCGCGAAGCCGCCAGCTGGTGGCTTCGAGGATCGTGGGCTGTCGTTCTTCGCGAGCCAGCCGCAACGCTTCGGCCATGGCTTCACGGGTGGCGACGACGTCATTGCCGTCGACCCGCACGCCGGGGATGCGAAACGCCGAGCCGCGCTTGTAGAGGTCGGGCTCACCTGACGCGCGCTCGACCGAGGTGCCCATACCCAGGTGGTTGTTGACGATGAGGAACACGATCGGCAGCTTCCAGATGGCGGCTAGGTTGAGCGACTCGTGCCATGCGCCGATGTTGGTGGTGGCGTCCCCGAGCTGACACACCACTGCTTCTGCGTCCGGGCCACCGGGGCCGCGATATGCGATCGCCAGCGCTGCGCCGGTCGCGGGCGGCATCTGACCGCCGACGATCGCGTAGCCGCCAAGAAGTCGCTTCTCGACGTCATACAGGTGCATCGAGCCGCCCCACCCGTGGGAAACCCCGGTGGTGCGACCGAACAGCTCGGCCATCACGCGGCGGGGCTCGATGCCGCGCGCAATCGCATAGCCGTGCTCGCGGTACGTCGTGAAGAGGTAGTCGTGCGGCGCCATTGCGGCCATCGTGCCGACGACGGTGGCTTCCTCGCCGAGGTTCAGGTGGCAGTACCCACCGATCTTGGCCCGCTGATACATCTCGGCGGTGCGCTCTTCGAACCGGCGAATGAGCTGCATCTGCCGGTAGTAGCCACGGAGCCGGTCGAGCGGTTCCCCGGGAAAGGCCGAGCTCGCGACGGACTTGGTACTCGCCTTTCCGGTCGCCCGTTTCTCACTGCTCGCTGCACGGGTTGCGGTCTTCTGCTGTGCGGGCGGCACGGCGTCTCCTTCGAGGCGGCTCATCAGGTTCCGGGGGTTTGTTGCAGATGAACGAAACGCACGGTGTCGGCTGCGCAAGTGGGGCAGGACGCCGGGGGGTGCTCGCCGCGCGCTTGCGTGCCACAGACCTCGCACACCCACTCCATGGCGATCAGCGCGACGATGTCGGCGCGACTGACGATGCCGACCAACCGACCGCCGGACAACACGGGAACGCGGCGAATTCGCCGATCAACGAGCAGGTGCCGGACGTCGTCGACGTCGGTGTCCTCGGTCACGCTGATGATGCCCGGCGACATGACGTCGAGCGCGGTCGGGCCGTCACGGGAGATCAGGTCGTGCTCGCTCACAAGGCCGACGACAGCTCCGGAGGCGTCAAGGACCGGTACCGCGCTAATGCGGTGCTGGACGAGGAGCTTGGCGATATCGGCCGTGGGCACGTCGAGGCCGACCGTGTAGACCGGCGCCTTCATGATCTCTTTGACCTTCAAGGGTTCCGCCCCGCGCTGCTCCGCGCCGGGCGCCCGTGGACCGCCGGGCTTTAGCCCGGTTCGTACCACGTGGGTCGCGCCGACGACTTGTGGTCGATTGGCGTAGCCGAGCCTACCGGCCGGTAGCGCAGTTGCGTCAGGTCGCGTCGAGGTCGTACGGAGCCGGCTCTGTGAGCGCCCCGAATGGGACTGGCGCCGGCGACGGCGCGCCGCTCGCTGTGGTCGTGCCGGCGGTCGAGGGTCCCCGGCCTGCTGCGGGGGACGTGAGGTCAGAGTCCAGGTCGTCGAGCAGGTGCTTGCGTACGAAGGTGCGGGGGTTCAGGTCAGAGAAGTCGAATTCACCGACGGTGTCACCGAGCTCGGACTTCAACTCGGTGCGCGCGGTTTGCGCCATCTCCCGCAGTTGTCGCAACGTGCGACCGGCGTCGCGCGCCAACTGTGGCAGTCGGTCGGGCCCGAAGACGACGAGTGCGATGACGCCGAGCACCATCAACTTCCACATGCTCAGGTCGAACGGCACGTCGCACCTCCCACTCAGCGCTGGTGGAGCTGGCGAGGAACGAGCCGGCGGAGCCAGCGCGTATGTCGCGGTCTTAGGTTAATGGCGGTTCGCCGCGACGGGACCGTTCGGATCCCCGATTAGTGGCCAGCCGCCCGGTAGCGCTCGAGAACGGCCAGCGGAATGCGGCCGCGATCAGGGACCGCGACCCTGTTCGCCTTCGCCCATGCACGAACAGCCCGCGGATCGGCGGCGACCTCGACGCGGCGTTGCACCACGGTGCGTCCACGGCCACGTCCGGTGGTGCGCACCAATCGGCGTCCGGCCTCGCTGTATGCGGCCATCGCTGCCCGCAAGCGATCGGCGTTGCGCTTGCCGAGGTCGATTTCATAGTTGACGCCATCGAGGGAGAAATAGATCGTCTCCACGGCGCTGCCGCCATCGATGTCGTCGACGAGATTGACCGAGACTCTTTGCGCCATCGCCTGTCCTTGTCCTCGGCTAGCTCGAAACCTGCCGCAATCATCGCAGCCTGCGCCCGCACGCCCGCCTTACGGGTCCCCGCTTCGGTGGCTGTGGTCGGGTGCCAAAGGACTGAACAGCCAACTGGCGAAAGACCTATGGACATTCGGCTGATGGAATATCAAATTGGACTAAGGCAGACTTATCCCCTCAAGCCCGGAGGTGACGCATGGTCGACGCGGATGTTGCAGGTGAGCGCTGGCGCAACGCCCTCGCGGAGCTCGAATACGCGGAACGGCACGGATCTCCGTCCGATGAGGTCGCGCAGCTTGCCAAAGGCGTGATCGAGGCTCGGGTCGCGATGTTCCAGGCCGGAATCGCGCGCGCCCGGGCGGTGCCCCCCTACCTGCTGCCTCCCTACCTGCTGCCCGCGTATGTGCTGCCCGCGTATGTGCAGGTCGTCGCGCTGCCATAGCATCGCGCGTCATGGCCGACGTCGAGCAGCTGACCGGACCCGTTGCATTTCATGCCGAGGGCCCGGTCTGGTCACCCTCGTGGGGCGGATTGCGCTGGGTCGACATGTTCGCCGGCGACGTCCTTTCGATGGATCTCGAGGGCAGTGACGACCGGGACGGTGCTATCGGGCGCCGGCACGTCGGCGCAATCGCGGCTGCCCTTCGCCCGCGACGCGGTGGGGGAGCCGTCATCGCGGTCGAGCGAGGGTTCCTGCTCGAAGATGCGGACGGCGAGTTGACTCCGCTGCCGGATCTGTGGACCGATCCAGGCCTTCGCATGAACGAAGGCGCTTGCGACCCCGATGGCCGCTTCTATTGCGGCTCGATGGCGTACGACAAAGGAGCGGGTCGGGGCACTGTGTATCGACTCGATACCGACCGGACGACGTCGGTGGTCTTCGGTGGCAGCACGATCTCCAACGGTCTTGCGTGGAGTCCGGACGGGTCGCTCGCCTACTACATCGATTCGGACACTCGTCGTATCGACGTGTTCGACTACGCCACGGACGCGGGCCTCACTGGGCGACGCACGTTGGTCGAAATCACTGAGGGCGCTGGCGACCCGGACGGGATGACGGTCGACGCGCAAGGACATCTGTGGGTCGCGTTGTACGCCGGGTCTGCGGTCCGCCGTTATCGGCCGGACGGCGTTCTCGACGGCGTCATCGAGTTGCCGGTGACCAACGTGACGGCGTGCACGTTCGCCGGAGCCGACCTGGACCAGCTCGTCATCACCACCTCGCGAGAGGGCCTGCCGCAGGGCAGCCAGCCCGAGGCCGGGTCGCTTTTCCGTAGCCGCCCCGGCGTGACCGGTCTACCGGTCGCCGAATTCGCGGGCTAGCGCTCCAAGCCGGCGGCCGACGGCCGACACCGGCCATTCTCAGCAAATTCGTGGTCGCGTCACAGCAGACGTACAGCTTCACCTGCTGACCTGTCTTCGAGCCTGAGACTCTGACTGCGAGGAACGCACATGCGCGTCACCAAATGGACTGCGGCCAATGTCGTGTTGGCGGCTGTAGCCCTCACCGGCGGCGGTCTTGCGTACGCGACGGTGGGTACGCCGAGCGCCGCTTCGAGCAAGGCCGTCACCCGCACGGCGACCATCGCAAGCGGCACCGTGATGACGACTGTGAGTTCGACCGGCAACGTCACGGCACCGAACAACGTCAACGTGAACTTCGGTACGAGCGGGACGCTCACCGAAATCGACGTGAAGGTCGGCCAGACCGTGAAGCAAGGTGACGTGCTCGCCCGGGTCGACTCGACGGCCGCGAAGGCCAGCTACGACTCGGCGAACGCACAGCTTGCATCGGCGCAGGCAAACCTGACCGAGCTGCAGCAGGGCGTCACGTCGCTGGTGAAGCAGAGCCTCCAGATCTCCAACGCGCAGGCGAACCAGCAGGTGGTCTCCGCCAAGACATCGCTCACGAACGCCGAGCAGGATCTCGGTTTCGACCAGACCAACCTGGCGGCCGCCATCGTGAAGGCGCAGCAGCAACTCGCCAGTGACCAGGCCTCCGCGGGCCAGGACGCGAACACCCTGCAGCTCGCCGTTGCGCAGGCGCAGACCCAGTCGGAGAGCCAGCTGACCGTTGACGAGGCGCAGCTGTCGGCCGACGCGGGGACGGAGAGCACCGACCAGACTCAGCTGAACACGGACCAAGCGAAGTTGACAGCCGACCATGGCACCGGTCCGACGCTGGCTGCCGATACGGCAGCGGTCGCAGCCGATCAAGCCAAGGTTGCGAAGGACGCGATTGCCGTCACAAAGGACCAGGCGACGGTGACGAGCGACGAGAACGCGACGAGTGTCACGAACGCCCAAAACTCGCTCACATCCGGCGAGCTGCGTGACCAGCAGACGGTCAGCAACGATCAGACTGCGATCAGCAACGCCCAGACCGCACAAGCGCAGGGTCTTGCCAAGGACCAGCAGTCGATCACCAACGCGCAACAGGGTGTGACCAACGCGCAGTTGTCGCTCGAATCGACGGAGAACCAAAACGCCCAGAAGACTGCCGCGCCGTTGGCATCCGCGGTCCAGACCGATCAAGCAGCGATCGAGCAGGCACAGGCGCAGGTCGACACCGCGAAGACCACCCTCGATGCGACCGCACTGGTGGCTCCGGCTGCCGGAACCATCGGCGCGATCAACGAAACGGTCGGGCAGACGGTGAGCGCCGGCACCACCTCGAGCGCCTCCACGACCGGTTCGACGACCGGATCATCAACATCCTCGAGCAGCAGTTCGTCGTCCGCCTTCATCACGCTGACCAACCTGACCGATCTGCAGGTCGTGGCCGATGTCGACGAGGCCGACGCGTCGAAGGTGGTCGTCGGTGCGCCCGCAACGGTGACCCTGAACGCGCTGCCAACGCAGGAGTTCGCCGCAACCGTCATTGCGGTCGCGAACAGTTCGACAGTCGTGAGCAACGTGGTTGAGTACCAGGTCACGTTCGAACTCAACAACACCAACCCCGCGGTGAAGCCCGGCATGACGTCGTCTGTCACCGTGACGACGGCCAAAGCCGATGGCGTTCTCAACGTGACGTCGTCCGCGGTGCACACGGCTGGCGGGACGTCGTATGTCCTGGTCATGCAATCCGACGGCACCCAGAAGCAAGAAGACGTCGTGGTCGGCCTCAAGGGCGACACAACGACCGAGATCACCGGTGCGGTGAAGGCCGGCGACGTCGTCGTGCTGCCGGCGACGACGGTCGCGACGAGCACCGGCACCGGAACTACGGGCACCACGCGGACCGGCACCACCGGTCTCGGTGGCGGCGGTGCGGCGATCTTCGGTGGCGGCGGCGGATTCGGCGGAGGACGCGGATGAGCGAACCCGCGTCCTCTCGCGCAGGGTCGGTCCCGGCTGCTGTCCCGGTCATCCGGTTATGGCAGCTGACGAAGACCTATGGCGACGGTGAAGCAGCGGTGCACGCGCTGCGCGGCGTAACCCTGTCGGTGTACCAAGGCGACTACGTCGCGATCATGGGCGCGTCCGGCTCCGGTAAGAGCACGCTGATGAGCATCATCGGCTGCCTCGACGTGCAGACGACAGGGCGCTACCTGCTCGACGGTGTCGATGTGGAACTGCTCGACGAGAACGAGTTGTCGGAGATCCGCAACCGCAAGATCGGCTTCGTCTTTCAGAGCTTCAACCTGCTGTCGGGTTCGACCGCGTTGCAAAACGTCGAGTTGCCATTGACGTACGCGGGCGTGCGGGCTGGCGAACGTCGCCGAAGGGCAACCGCGGCGCTCGATGCGGTCGGATTAGCTCGGCGCTACGGGCATCGGCCCGCGATGATGTCTGGCGGTGAGCGCCAGCGAGTCGCGGTGGCGCGCGCCATTGCGGTGAACCCGTCGCTGATCCTCGCCGATGAGCCGACGGGCAACCTTGACTCGGTCGCCACTGACGACGTCCTGGCTATCTTCGCGAGGTTGAACAGCGAAGGCCGCACGATCGTGATGATCACTCACGAGAACGAGGTAGCGCAGCACGCGAAGCGCGTCGTGCGGGTCAAGGACGGCCTGATCGTCGACGACACGCGGCAGGCGCCGATCGACGGGCCACCGCCGATGCACACCCTGACGACGTACGCGGAAGCCGGTATGCGCGGATGATCAGGGCTGACAGCTTTCGGATCGCTATGGCAGGCATCCTGCACAATCCGATGCGATCGTTGCTCACGATGCTCGGCATGCTGATCGGTGTCGGCTCGGTCATCATGCTGGTCGCGGTTGGCACCGGGTCGTCGCAGAAAGTGGCGAAGCAGATCGAAGGACTCGGCACGAACCTGCTCCAGATCAGCAAGCAGGGTGGCTTCGGTGGCTTCGGCGGCCGGGCCACCACCGGTACGCAATCAAAACCGGCGAACCTCACAGCCGCAGATGTGACGGCCTTGGAAGACAAGACGCAGAACCCTGACATCGTCGCCGTGGCGCCAGTCACGACGGCCAGCTCGGTGACAGCGGTCTACCAGGGTGCGTCGTATTCGCCGTCCTCGTTCGTCGGCACGACTTCGAGCTACGAGCAGATCAAGGACTACCAGATTCAGGAAGGTACGTTCTTCACCGACGCGGACGAGACCCAGCACAACCGAGTCGCGGTTATCGGCGAGACCGTGGCGACGAACCTGTTTGGCACCGCCGACCCGATCGGCAACAACGTGCAGTTCAACGGCGCGAGCTACCAGATCATCGGGTTGTTGAAGCCGAAGGGCACGAACGGAGTTCAAGACCAGGACGACGTGGTGATGGCGCCGCTGACGGCCGTACAAGACACTCTGACCGGGTACAGCACGTCGTACTCCAGCATCGACGTCGAAGCTGCGTCGCCGTCGAAGCAGGCTGACGCGCAAGCCGAGGTGACAGCGACTCTTGAGACCACGCACGGCATCGCCGCGGGGGGAACTGATGACTTCCGAATTCTCAACCAGGCAAGCCTGCTGCAGACGTCCTCGTCGTCGAACAAGGTGTTCACCACGCTCCTCGGCATAGTCGCTGGAATCAGCTTGCTGGTCGGCGGCATCGGCGTCATGAACATCATGCTCGTGACGGTGACCGAGCGAACACGCGAGATCGGCATCCGCAAGGCGATCGGTGCGAAGCGTTCCGACATCCTGGGGCAGTTCCTGGTCGAGGCGGTGCTGTTGTCGGCCATCGGCGGTCTCGTCGGCGTGGCCGCAGGCATTGGTGGCAGCCATTTCAGGATCATCGGCATCCAGCCCGTGGTGGCCGACTACTCCGTGGTACTCGCCTTCGCGGTGTCTGTAGTGACCGGCCTTTTCTTCGGGCTCTACCCAGCGAGTCGGGCAGCGCGACTGCTGCCCATCGAAGCACTGAGATACGAGTGAGGCACGACATGCAGCGACACGAATGCGCCAGAAACCCCGACCGGAGAATCTGATGACCCAGCACAGCACCGACCCCGCAAATGTCGTCGGATACGACTCACCCAACGGCGTCGCCTCGAGCTTCGCACCTGACTTCGACGAGCCACCGCCGCCACCACTACCGAAGACGCGGCGGCGCAAGCTGCCGATCGCGACACTGGTGCTCGCGCTGGCCGCTGTCGGCGCGGCCGGGTTCTTCACCGGCGTGAAGGTCGAAAAGAGCAAGGTGCCGGCTTCGACGTCGAACGCATCTCGACTCGCGGCCGCAGCTGCCGCGTTCGGGACAGGTGCGACCGGTGCGCGCACTGGCGGGGCGACAGCCGCTAGCGCCACTGGTGCTGCAACCGGCGCCACCGGCGCAGCTGGTACAGGGGCTGGTACGGGGGCGGCCGGTACCGGCGCCAACGCGACTGGCGCGGCGGCGGCAGGCACGGGGACCGGCGCCAACGCGACTGGCGCGGCGAACATCGTCGGCACGGTGACGGTGATCGACGGAACGACGCTCTACGTCACCGACTCGTCGGGCAACGTCGTGAAGGTCACGACCAACACTGGCACCACGGTCTCCAAGACCGACACCGGAACCGTCAGCGAACTAGCACCAGGAGAGTCGGTCGTGATCAGAGGAGTGCAATCGTCGGCAGGCGTGTACGCGGCCCAAACGGTGAGTGAAGGCGCAGCAGCGACCTTCGGCGGCGGCGCTGGTGGCTTCGCCGGGCGTGGCGGTGCCGGACGTGGCGCCGCAGCAGCTCCGACCGCAACGCCGTCGGCTTCAGCGGGGAGCAACTGATGGGCCTTCGTCGCGTGACACAGGTACTGGCCATCACTGCTGGTACCGCGTGCGTCGCGGTGTTGGTCGCAGCCTGCAGTGGCAGTACAAAGGCAGCGTCCACCGCGTCGACGACCCCAGCGGTGAGCCCCGCGGTCAGTGCGTCACCAAGCGCAGCACCGATTAGCGCAACTGGCAGTGGCGCACCTGGCGGTCGCAACGGAGCGGCATTCACGGCCTACACCGCGTGCCTAGCCCAACACGGTGTGACGGTGCCCTCGTTCTCGGCAGGCGCACGTCCTTCCGGCACTTTTAGCCGCCCACCAGGCGGGTTCAGCCGCTCGCCCGGTGCAAGCCGTGGGCCGGGTGGTGGTGGTGGCTTCGGTGGGTTCGGTAGTCCGGACCCGAGCACGTCGGCCGCGCGCGCGGCGTGCGCCAGCCTGCTCCCTGCCGGAGCATTCGGGCCGGGGACGCGCACGATTAGCGCGACAACCTTTGCCGCGTTCAAGAGCTGCATGTCAGACAACGGGGTGACGATCACGTCGACCAATCCGCAGACTGCCATGCAGGGGCTTAACCGCAGCGACGCCAAGACCGCGGCCGCGCTCAAGATCTGCCAGCCCATCTTGGGACAAGGCGCCGGCTCGGGCGCACCCACCCCGAGTGCGTCGCCGGCAGCCTCGAGCTAATCGGCCGTGAGGTATCGAACTGCATGACGTCGAGCTGGGGGGACGACCTGGGGTGCCGCCGGGGGGCTACAGCAGGCAGGCGCCCCAGGTCGTCGTAACACTCTCGCCCGGCTCGAGTCGCCGCAGACCACGACCGGTGACGAACGCGTTAGGTGCGGCCGTCATCGGTTCGGCCGCAAGGCCTCGGCGGGCCTGGTGCGCGGGCAGCATGTCGCCCGTGCACAACTGCCAGTAGTCGCACGATTCGTCCATCCATATTGCTGCGGTAGCGCCGTCCGGTGCGGCGAGCTTCACCCAGGCCAGTCCGTCGGGGTTGCGCGGCACACCAGAGAAGGCGTCGTCGAGCACCAGCGATCCGAGTGTGCGCGGTTCTCGGAAGTCATACGGCGTGCCGGCAAGGGCTTCTTCCGCAACAGGGAGCAGCCGATCGTCGGTGACAAACCGCTGAGTTGCATCGAGGCTCACAGCGCACTCGTCGAGCATCGCGTCGCCCGATGACAGCCACGGATGGAAACCCACCGCATACGGGCACGCGCGGTCGCCGACGTTGCGCGACGTCGTCCGCACTTCAAGTCCAAGTTGCGCAAGGCGGTACTCGACCGTGGTGTCGAGGAAGAACGGGTATCCAGGGCTCGGCAACAGCGCCAAGCTGAGCACCACGCGGTCAGGTTGTTGCTCGACGAGGCTCCACGATCGCCACGGCGACAGTCCGTGCAACGACGTCATCCTCGCCGGTTCGGTGATCGGCAACTGGTACTGCTCGCCGTCGAACTCGTAGCGGCCGTCGGCAAGGCGATTCGGCCATGGGATCAGAACCGCGCCGTGGAATCCGGTGGAGAAAGCGGATTCGGCGTAGGACTGGAAAACGGCGCGATCGCCGACTCGAAACTCGCGCACGGCGGCACCAACTTCGACCACCGTCACGACCTGGTCGTCAAAGGTCAGCCGAAACTGCTGACCGGACGGCGGCAAGTGGCTGCCCGGTTCGCTCCCCGATGTCGTCATCGCGTCGAGGTTAGCGCCTGCAGTCCAGCGCGCCGACGGCCAACTATCGGCGTGGCGTCGCCGAAGGTCCCGAAAGAGGGGTGCCTTTCGGCTCTGTATTGCGGTCACCGGCCTGCTTCATCGTGCCTTTAGGACGCAGACTCTGCCGGGAGGAACGATGCGGTTAGCTCTCGCGCTGATGTCGCCGATCAATCTGAACCACCCAGGCCGTTACGTGCATTGGGGCGTTATCCAGATCTCGGTCGCCAACCTCGTGCTCATCCTGATCATGGTGGCTGTCTTCGCGGCCGCGATCCTGCTGCCGTTTCCTGGAACGAGGCGACGCAAGTGACGAGCGTTCCGGCGTCGCCTGGGGACACTCCCGCGGCGCAGGAAGAAACCGGTGGCTGGACCGGGTGGGTGCGTCGCCGTGCGCTGCGCAGCTTCCCGCCCGAGCAGCTCCTGCCAGACAAGCAGCCGATCTATGTGGCGTCGTGGATCTACGTCTTCGGCGTCGCGACGATTGCCGCGTTCATCGTGGTGCTCGCGACGGGCGGCATTCTGGCGCTGCGCGGGCCCGCCTGGTGGCACGGGTCAAGCGTGGGCCACTACGTCAACAGTCTGCACCTGTGGAGCGTCGAAATCTTCATGGCGTTCATGGTGATCCACCTCTGGGGCAAGTTCTTCATGGCGGCGTGGCGCGGCAAGCGTGCCCTCACCTGGATTACGGGCGCGGTCTCATTCCTCGCATCGATCGGCACCGCGTTCACCGGGTACCTAACACAGCAGAACTTGGCCTCGCAATGGGTCTCCACTCAAGCGAAGGACGGCTTGAACTCGGTCGGGATCGGCGCGTACTTCAACGTGCTCGACTTCGGCCAAATGCTGATGTGGCACATCGTGTTGTTGCCCCTGGGCGTCGGGATCCTGGTCGTGGCGCACGTCTTGCTGGTCCGCCGGCACGGCGTCGTTCCGCCGTTCCCACCAAAGGACACGCCCAGTCGTGACGCGACCGTTGCCGAAGGCTCGGTACAGGCATGACAGCGGCGACAACACGAGCGTATCGGCGGGAGGCGGACCCGGCGGCGCAACCATGGACCGGCCCTAAGCGACCTTACGATCTGGTCAAAGAGTTCGTGGTTGCCCTGGTGGTTGTGAGCATCTTGACGGTGATTCTCGCCGCGCTGTTCTCATCGCCGGACGACAAGCAGCTGACGTTGGCAGAGTGGGCGAAAGCTGCGCCGAACGATTTCGTCGCGACAGCCGCAACTGAGCTCGACGGTACAAGTGGTTCGGCGACGTACGGCGCTCCGTACACGCACGACAAGAGCGCCGCTCAGAAGATCGGGCCCTTGGCGCCGCAGAATTGGCCGGGTGTGACGATCCCGATTGACAGCGCGCAGGACTTCGTTGTGCGACCGTTGCAGGGAGCCGCGGTAGGTAGCAACCTCCAAGCGGCTTTGAAGCAGTGGAGCGCAGCTAGCGCCGACCAGCAGCAGAAGTGGGCCGCTGCCTACGACACCGCGCTGGCGGCGGTACCCGACACTGACCCGGCCAAGATCGCGACAGGTGACTACGGGCCGGTACCAGTGATGATGACGCAGTTGCTCGCACTTGCGCAGTCGGGCGGCCTCGATGGCGCGCTGCTCGCTCAAGGACGCTTTTACCAGACCGACTACACCAAGCCATTGTTGTTCCTCGCCGACGGCACGTACTTGGAGGACCTTGCCCGCGCGCAGCACCTCGGTGGTGACCAGTGGGGCATGATGAACGAGACCGGCAACTATCCGGGGCAGGCGTGGCTCTGGCTCTATACCTTCTGGTACCAGGTCAAGCCGTTCTCGACATCGGGCAACGGCGACGCGTTGGTGTGGTCCGTGATGGCCTTGCTGACGGTCGTATTCGTGCTCGTGCCGTTCATCCCGGGAGTTCGCTCCATCCCGAAACTCATCCCCATTCACCGCCTAATTTGGCGAAACTACTACCGGGACGTCGAGGGCCGGGGCGCGTAAGGTCGAGCCCGAGATTCCGAGCAGCTGGCGTGCCTGGCGGGCCATCTCGAGGTCTTCGCGGGCGGTGATCACGAACGTTCGCGCCGCAGCACGAGACGCGGTGATGTCGGCGTCGCCGGTGGCAGCGGTGTTTATCCCGTCGTCGACGGTGAGGCCGAGGAATCCCAGCCCTTCGATCGTCCGGCGTCGGATCTCGGGTGAGTTTTCGCCGACCCCGCCGGTGAAGACGCAGACATCAAGGCCGCCCAGCGATGCGGCCATCGAGCCAATCGCCTTGCGAAGTCGATGCAAGTAGACCTGCACAGCCAGTTGCGCATCGTCGTCATCGCGCACCAGTAATTCCCGCATGTCGCCGGTGCCTGCGAGACCCTTCAGACCCGAATTGTGGTCGAGAACATCCGCCAGGTCGGGCTCACGCTGCGCCAGCCACATCAGTAACCCTGGGTCGACGTCGCCAGAGCGGGTTGCCATGACGAGACCCTCGAGCGGAGTAAAGCCCATCGTGGTGTCAATCGAAACGCCGTCGCGAACCGCGCATAGCGACGCGCCCGCACCGAGGTGACAGGTGATGATCCGCCGCGCGCCAGGGACCAACTCGGCAGCGCGGCGACTTGCCCAAGCGTGCGACAAGCCGTGGAATCCGTAACGCCTTAATCCGTATTTGGCGATCCACTCGCGAGGCAGCGCGTACGTCGCTGCCGCGTCACCGATGTTCGCGTGAAACGCGGTGTCGAAGCACGCGACCTGCACCGCACGTGGAAGCATCGCCCGTACGTCGTCGAGGGCAGCGAGTGTCTTGGGCTGGTGCAGCGGCGCCAGCGGGATCAGGTCGTGCAGCGCCTTTTCGACGTCATCATCGACAATCACGGCGCGTCGAAATGCCGTTCCGCCATGGACGACGCGGTGCACGACGACATCAGCATCGGGCAGTGTTGCCGGCAGCGCGTCCCACGACGCTTCGACACCGTCGTCGGGGCCGAGCAGCCGCAGTTTCAGGCTGCTCGACCCGGCGTTGACGACGAGGATGCGCATTAGTAGGGCCAGGTCCAGTTCTTGACGTCGAGCGCGTCGTCGCCGAAGTCGCGGGTGTATTGCCTCTTGCGCAGCCGTTCGTCGACCATTCGCTGCCGAACGTGCGCTGCATTTTCTCGCAGTGACGGGACGCGGTCGATGACGTCCATCACAAGGTGGTAGCGATCCAGGT
>DATCDK010000219.1:0-3004 GCA_036510735.1 Acidothermaceae bacterium
ATGCAGGCATGTGGTTTCGATCTCGACCGGGCCGATGTCGCGCATCAGGTCGAGTTGTTCTCCAGCCATGAGGCGCTGCTGCTCGACTACGAGGCTGCTCTGACCAGATGGGACGACGACCGGTCGGCTTACTACGACCAGTCGGCGCACTTGGTCTGGGTGGGGGAGCGAACCCGTGCACTCGACGGTGCCCACGTGGAATTCGCGCGACAGATCGCGAATCCGATCGGCGTCAAGCTCGGGCCGACGACAACGCCCGACGCGGCCGTTGCGCTGGTCGACAAGCTCGACCCTGACCGCCGTCCCGGCCGCTTGATGTTCGTCACTCGCATGGGCGCAGACCGGGTGCGCGACGTGCTGCCGCCGATCGTCGAGAAGGTGACGGCGTCGGGCGCCGAGGTCGTGTGGACCTGCGATCCGATGCACGGCAACACCATCGAATCGGCGAGCGGTTACAAGACGCGGCACTTCGACGACATCGTCGAGGAGGTCATGGGCTTCTTCGAGGTGCATCACGGCCTCGGCACAGTGCCCGGAGGTCTGCACGTCGAGTTGACGGGCGAGGACGTCACCGAGTGTCTCGGTGGCGGCGACGACATCGTGGACGCCGATTTGTCCGGTCGGTATGAGACTGCACTCGATCCGCGGCTAAATGTTGGCCAGTCGCTGGAGCTTGCGTTCCTTGTCGCATCGATGCTTCAAGATGGCCGCCGCGACCGCAGCTGATCCGACCGCTCGACCGCATTGAGCCGATTGGCGGGCTTTGGTCCTCAACCGAACGGTTGCTCTTTGCGCTTTGCCCTCAATGTCGGCGTAAGCGGCTAAATAATCAACCTACGTACGCCGATACGGGGGATTTTTCAATGAAGCTTGTTCGTCCAGGGATCGTTGTCGCGAGCATTGCGCTGGCCATCGTCGCGCCTCTGAGCGCCAATGCCGCCGCATCCGGGTCTCACGTCCAGCCAACTGACGGAACGATCAGCGGAACCGTAACTGGTGCCGGCTCCGCCCCGGTTGTCGGCGCGTGCATCATGCTCGATTCGAGTGGGCAGCCATTCGCGGGCAGTGCCGTCACGAACGCGCAAGGCGTGTACGTGCTCGCCGGAGTACTCCCGAATCAGAGCGACCCATATGAGATTGCCGTCAACCCGGGGTGCGGCCGCAGTGGTCCGAACGCGAGCTACATGGCCTACATCTCCAGTGACTTCAACGTGATCGCTGGCCAGACAACGACGGTCAACGCCACCCTGACGCTCGGCGGGTCGATCACCGGGCGTGTGCTGTTAGGTGGGGTCGCGGCGAGTGGTGTGTGCGTCGAGGCTGCTGGCGTCAGCGACGCTGCGTCTGCGGAGGCCACCTCCGTTGTTGATGGCACCTACGTGCTCAGTGGCATGACACCGGACACCTACACGGTGCGGTTCCAGGTATGCGGCATCCCGCAGCCGAATATCCAGCCCGTGTTCTACGGTGCACATGCCGACGGGTCGGGGTCCAGTGTCACGGTTGGCGTCGGGCAGCAGCTCGCGCTGGGAGATCAAGCCGTCCAGCTAGGCGGCGAGGTCGACATCAAGCTCACCGATGGCGGCGGCCACCCGCTGACCACAACCGTCTACCCGATCCTGCGCGTGACGGACACGTCGTACGCCGGAATCCAGGTGGGCGCCCAATTCGGCGCGCCCGACGGGAACGGGTACTGGCACACCTATGGCTTGCTATCCAAGAGCTACGAGATTGACTACTACTACTGCACGACGGGCTGCCGCGCCGGACCCATTGGCTCCTACGCCGGTCACGGCGTTGGCGGCACTCCAACGCCGGTCACACCGGTCGCGGGTGGTGCGGCGCTGATGCTGACTGATGCTGTATCGATTCCTGCCGATTCCACGACATCGTCCGTCGTCACGTTTTCACCTGCCGCGCCCACAGCAGGGCAGACGATCGCATTCAAGGCGACGATCGCCGATCCACAGACCGGAACGGTTCCGACCGGACAGGTCGACTTCCAGTCTGACGCGGGCGATCTCGGCAGCGCGCCTTTGAACAGTCACGGAATTGCCATCCTGAACTCGAACACGCTGCTGGCCGGCGTGCACCACGTGTACTCGTCCTACGACGGTGATGGCGACTCAGAAGCGAGTAGCAGCCCTTCGGTCACCGTGACGGTGGCGGCGGCAGTCGCAGGCAGCAGCGGCGGTGGTGGTGGCGGCGGCGGCGGTGGCGGCTCTGCGGCTCCGGTTGTCACCGTTGCACCTGTGACCCGAGTGTCCGGAACCGATCGAATCGCAACAGCTGTGGCCGTTTCCCAGGGCTCGTTCCCAGCAGGCAATGCGGGTGCAGTCGTTCTGGCGCGCGCCGATGATTACCCCGACGCACTTGTCGGTGGACCGCTTGCGGCCGCAAAGAACGCACCCTTGTTGCTCACCGAAGGCTCGACGCTGCCAACAGAAACGGGAACCGAGGTCAAGCGTGTACTACCGGCGGGTGGCACTGTCTACGTTCTCGGAGGCACCTCGGCTATCCCCACAAGCGTTACTAGCCAACTGACAAGCCTCGGCTACACCGTCACTCGTTACTCGGGTGCAGACCGATATGCAACGGCCGTCGCGGTTGCGACGGCCCTCGGTAGCCCGACGACGGTGTTGCTCGCTACCGGCGTGAACTTCCCTGACGCATTAGCGGCCGGCCCCGCGGCCGCGCATGTTCACGGCGCCATTCTTTTGACCGACGGTTCAACTGTTCCGGCCGAGACGGCAACCTACCTCGCTGGTGCTCATGTGACCTACGCAATCGGTGGCCCGGCAGCGGCAGCATTGCCGGCAGCTACGGCGATAGTGGGCAACGATCGATACGCAACGGCAGCGGCCGTCGCGACGAAGTTCTTCCCGTCGTCCGCCACAGTCGGCGTCGCTACCGGCACCGGCTTCCCCGATGCCTTGGCCGGCGGTGCGCAGTTGGCATTGATGGGTGGACCGTTGCTGTTGTCGAGCGCCGCGAGTGTGCCTGC
>DATCDK010000220.1:0-2032 GCA_036510735.1 Acidothermaceae bacterium
AACTGCGTGTTATCGCCGAGGCCTACCTTGTCCGCAGTCGGATCCTGTACCCAGGCCACATACACCCGCACGTGCGACGTCGGACCTACGTTCGCGGCCGCCGCGGCCCGCATCGCGTCCTGGTACGTGTGCTCGACATGAGTGCCGACAGGCAACGCATCGATACGCAGCCCAAGAGCACTGCAAAGCAGCGCGGGTTGGGCGGCAGGCGCTGGCGAAGCCGGACTTGAACTCGACGCGGTCACAGGCACGGAAGTGACCTGCGGACCTACTAACGTCGAGCCCACCGCACTGGAGCCGGACCCCTCCGCTGACTGGGCGGTCGAGGCGGCGGCACACCCCGACGCGAGCACACCTACCGCCAGGCACCCGAACATGAACAACCGTTGCATGCCTCGACCTCCCTGCGTCAGACGCCCGGACGAAGTGAACGGTTCCTACAGCCTCAACGATGAACCCGCCCAACGCACGCTATTGCCGCTTTGCGGGCGGCTACGCTCGCCCGACTCTGCCGCTGACACGGTCGTTTCGACCCCAGCACGATCCTGCCGATGAGCGCGTGATGCTGCCCCGCGCCCCGCGACGAGCAGAACGCTTCTCTGCCGGGCGGTTTCCCTCGTCATCGATGAGGAGACTCGGGGGGAGTCTTGTACGTGTGTTTGTCGGGACCGAGTGCGAGAATGGCCCCATGTCTCGATCGGAGTCCCCAGAAGTGGCGGCAGCCGCTTCCGCGCTGGAGCAGGAGGACGAAGCGGTGCTGATCGAGCGCGTGTCGTCCGCTCGAAGGTCGGGCAAGGAAGACGAGGCTGCAGTTGGCGAGCTGCTGCGCCGAGCAGCCGGCGAGAACGAGGCCGCGTTGGACCGGCTCGGTCGCTAGCACGTGCCGTTCGACGACTTCGTCTACCCAACGCTTGACGACTTCGTCCGGGCCGCCTCGGTTGCCCTGCAGATGGACCCGTCCACCGTGCGCAACGTCATCAACGTCCCTCTCGCTGAATCAGCGCTGGGCGCACCGGCGGCAGGATTCGGCGACCACGAGGAGTACCCCACGCTCCCCATGAAGGTTGCTGTCCTGCTGCAGCGGATTGCCGGCAACCACGCGTTGCCTGACGGCAACAAGCGAACCGCTCTGCTCTGCGCGATCCTGTTTTCGAACTTGAACGGTCTGGCTTGGGAGCCTCCGCCCGCAGATGACCCAGACGGCACTGAGACGGCCGAAGTCGTAGAGGCCGCGGCGGCCGGAGTTCTCCCATTCGGCGCCCTCACCGCGTGGGTAAATCACCGACTTGTCTTCCCAGCCGCACCACCGGAGGCTGGCGTTGAGCCTGCACCGGCGCCCCCGAACGCCGCTCTGGTCTCGTACGCCGCCGAGTTCATTGGGCACCTGCCCTACGAGAACAACACGATCCGCGTGGGAGAGCACCTGGTCCACGAGATCCATGGCTACAACCCGGCGGCTGTCTACGTGCGTCGACTCAGCGGCAAGACCGAGGGGCTGTCTATCTCGGAGATCATCATCTCGGTCGTCGGCGACGGCTACGCGCAAGAAGAGCTTGATGCCGAGAATGCCGAAGCAGCCCGGTACCCGTTGGGTCCGAAGGAGTATTGGCGCGGTCGCATGGTCGGGAAGTACACGTATGGCGCTAACGGTCACCTGATGACTGACGAGGACTTCGAAGCCGATTGGGCGGAGTAGTCGGCTCGCGCCGGCCTCATGTCGTGCAAGCAGCCATCTCTCTGCGTCGCACGATGGAACCGGTCAGCAGACAGGCTCTGCACGGGTGCATGTGAGGCCGGCGGACGTCTTTCTATGCCGCTGACACGGTCGTTCTTTGCGCGGTCGATCGTGCCGAAGGTTTGCGTTCTCCTGGCTGGGAGAAGGCTGGCACGGCACATGGCTCGGGGACGCTTCGGGTAGTGCTCTTGCTGCACCTACCGGCGCTCACGCCAGCCGGTTGAGGATGTCTGCGACCTGCTCGGGCTTGGACACGTGCGGGCAGTGCCCGGCGTCGATGTCGATGATCTCGGCGCT
>DATCDK010000221.1:0-4009 GCA_036510735.1 Acidothermaceae bacterium
GAGATCTCCTTGCGTCCGAAGGCGGCCAGCCCAAGATCGGCGACCTTGAAGTCGAACGTCATGAAACATCTCCCTGTTCGTCGGTGTGGTGTTCGTAAGTGTGGTGCTCGTCTGCGGCCGTGGTCTCTGCCCCGGTTTCGGTTGTGCTGTCAAGGATAGTCGTTCCGCGCGCGAGGTCCGGCTCGAGGTAGATGACACGCGCAATGCTGACCGCGGCCCGCACCCGGCGCTCGGCCGCGTCGATGCCCCGGGCCACCTCGGCTGCGGTGTCGTCGTGGGCTACCGCAATCTTGGCGGCGACGAGCAGTTCGTCCGGTGCGAGATGCAAGGTACGCATGTGAATCACCGACTCGACCTCAGGACCGGCCGTGAGCGCCTCGATGATGCGCTGCTGTACTTCAGGCGTCGCGGCTTCGCCGATCAGCAGGCTCTTCGTCTCGATCGACAACACGATCGCCACCGTCACCAGTAGGGCCCCGATCGCGACGGTACCGACGCCGTCCCATCGCGCGTTGTGCGTGACGACCGAGAGAACCACGCCGGCCAAAGCGAAGGTGAGTCCGAACAGCGCCGCCGTGTCTTCGAGCAGGACGACGGGGAGCTCCGGATTCTTCGTCCGGCGCACGAAGCTCACCCACGACTGGTCGCCCTTGATCTTGCTCGACTCAGCAACTGCTGTGTGGAACGAGAACGACTCCAAGCAGACTGCGACGGCCAGCACGACGACGGCGACGATTGCGGCGTCCACGTGGTGCGGGTGCCTGATCTTGTCGATGCCTTCGACCAGCGCGAAGAGACCGCCGACGCTGAACAACACGAGGGACACGATGAACGCGTAGAAGTAGCGTTCCGATCCGTAGCCGAACGGGTGTGCGTTGTCGCGCTCCTTACGTGCGCGTCGGCCACCGAGCAGGAGCAGTCCCTGGTTGCCGGTGTCGGCAACCGAATGCACGGCCTCGGCCAGCATCGACGACGACCCGGTGAACGCGAACGCGACGAACTTGGTGATAGCGATCCCGAGGTTGGCAGCGAGGGCCGCAACGACTGCGCGCGAGCCGCCCGATGTGCTCATGTGGGGCTACTCATCCCTCGCCCGCGCAGCGCGCGCTCATGTGTCGCGTCGCCGGCTCGACTCGATCCGTTCCTTCATCTCCAGCACAGACCGCGTCGGCGAGGGATCGATCCCCAACCCGAGAGCCAGATACACACTCGCGAAGTCGCCGAACGCGATCAGCTGTGCGAGTCGTTCGAACGGCAGTCCGTTGTCGGCGGCCACCTGGCTCGTCCGCACGCCGCGCTCCCCGGCGAGGTATTCCGCAGCGCGGCGAAGCCCGGCATCGGTCTCGTTCTCACTGTCCGGAGCGTCGCGCATCAACACAACCCGCAGGGGCATCGTCCTGGGCGACTCGTCGTCGAACGGATCACGAAACACGTCCTCGGGTGTCGTCGTCGCGAACAATCCGTCGAACAACGCGACCGTGCCGTGCGCAGCCTCCTGCAACCCGCCGTCCAGCGCGGGGTATTTCGCATTGGCATGCAGCTGACGCGCGAAACGCTTGGCCGCCACCCGGCACAACCCGCCCGCACCCCAGACCACCGGCAGCGAGCCGGCGATGTCGATCGCCAGCCGCTTCGCCGGATTCACGAACGATTCGCTACTGGGCCGGCAGGCTTCGGCGGTGGCATCAAGCCGATCCGCCGCGAGTGCCATCTCGTCAGACGACACCGCCGCAATGCCGAGGGCATCGGCGACCGCGAGCAACGGAATCGCGAGTGACCACAGGCTGGTGCGGGTGTGACGGTCGGCCCTGTCGACCGCAAGCGTGAGACCACGAACACGATCACCGAGGACGTCGAGGGGTGAGCGTGGTGCCGCGATCGTGACCACGCGGCAACCGCGCCGACCGGCCTCGGTCACCGCGTCGAGCGTTGGCCGCGCGGTGCCCGAGCGGGAGACCGCGATCACCAGGTCGAGCGGCCCCACCCAGCGCGGCAACGTCGGCCCGGACGCTTCGATAAGGGGCAGCGAGATGTCGTCGGCAACCAGCGCCCGCAACACTTCACACGCGGCCGCACTCGACCCAACGGCAGACAGCACCACGGCACGCGGCCGCTCATCGGCCAGCGACTCGACGTCCGCCTCTCCGACCAGGGTCGAGGCCTCCCTGACCTGGGCACCCGATCCGGCGATCGTGCGCAACATGCCCGCCATATCTGCTGCAGCGAGCGCGTCAGGATCGTCGAGCAGCCGCTCGTCGAGCTCGACAGACATCAGCCGGCAACCGGCAGGATCCGCGCCTCGTCGATCAACAGAACCGGAATGTCGCCGCGTACCGGATATGCCCGGCGACACTCAGTGTTAGTGCAGACCAGCTCTTCGGCGTCCGCGTCCTTGGGTGCGTCCGGCAGCCGTTCGATCGTGAGCGGCGAATGACATGCCGGACACGCGAGGATCTCTAGCAGCGACGGTTCGAGGTTCACAGCAGTGTCTCCCTGTCAGCCACGGATAAGTGCGAGGACCTCGTCGCGCACCCGGTCGAGCGTCGCTTGGTCGTCGGCCTCGACGTTCAAACGCAGCAACGGCTCGGTGTTCGAGGGACGCAGGTTGAACCACCACGTCGGCGTCGTGACGGTCATGCCGTCGAGGTCGTCGATCGTCGCGCCTGGCTCGTCGATGTAGGCGGCCCGCACTTTCGCACTCACGGCGGCCTGGTCGTGCACGGTCGAGTTAATCTCGCCCGACTGCACGTATCGCGAATACTCCGCGAGGAACTCTGACAGCTTCGTCCCCGGCGGCGTTTCGCCGAGCGCCGCGAGAACGTGCAGCGCAGCCAGCATTCCTGAGTCGGCGCGCCAGAAGTCGCGGAAATAGAAGTGGCCGGAATGCTCGCCACCGAACACTGCATTGGTCTCGCCCATCGTGGCCTTGATGAACGAGTGCCCGACGCGGCTACGCACCGGAACTCCGCCATGCTCGCGCACAATTTCGGCGACAGCCTTCGAGGTAATCAGATTGTGGATGATCGCCGCGCCAGGGCTCTTCTTCAATTCGCGGACGGCGACCAGTGCGGTAATCACGGACGGCGACACGATCTGCCCACGCTCGTCAATGACGAAGCAGCGGTCGGCGTCGCCATCGAAGGCGAGCCCGATATCAGCGTGCGTCTCGAGCACCTTCGCCTGCAGGTCGGCGGTGTTCTTCGGATCGATCGGATTCGCTTCGTGGTTGGGGAAGTTCCCATCGAGCTCGAAGTACATCGGCACGATGTCGAGCGGCAGATCCTTCAACACGATCGGCACGGTGTAGCCGCCCATGCCGTTGCCCGCGTCGACGACGACCTTGAGTGGTCGGATGCCGCTCAGGTCGACGAGGTGCCGCAAGAAGACGGCGTAGTCCTCGACCAATTCGTGCGTCGTGATCGTGCCGGGCTTTCCGTCGTACTCGGGGATGCCGTTCTCGATCAGCGCGCGGATCTCCTGGAGGCCTGTCTCTTGCCCGACCGGTCGCGCGCCGGCAAGGCACAGCTTGATGCCGTTGTACTTGGCCGGGTTGTGACTGGCGGTCAGCATCACGCCAGGGATGTCGAGGCTGCCGGCCGCGAAGTAGATCATGTCGGTGCTCGCGAGGCCGGCCATGATGACGTCGGTCCCCTGGCTGGCGGCGCCTTCGGCGACTGCCTGCGAGAGCGGACCTGACGACTCGCGCATGTCGTGCGCGATCACGATCTGGGGCGCCTTGGTGAAGATGGCGAACGCCGCGCCGACCGCGCGGGCGACTTCTTCGTCGAGCTCGTCGGGCACCACGCCGCGGATGTCGTACGCCTTGACGATCTTGGAGAGGTCGCGCACTGGGCCTGCCTCGGTTTCGCCCGTCTGCCGCCAGAGCTCCGGCGGGCGCACAGGGAATGTGCGCGTGAGCGCAGCCTACCGAGCCGGTCATGATGAGGACATGACGTGGACCGCAGAGCGAGCGCCGCAGATCTGCCCGTCAGGCGATTTTGCGGGTCTT
>DATCDK010000222.1:0-34305 GCA_036510735.1 Acidothermaceae bacterium
TGGTGTGGGCGGCGGACCCGACGCTGGTGTGGGCGGCGGACCCGACGCTGGTGTGGGCGGCGGACCCGACGCTGGTGTGGGCGGCGGACCCGACGCTGGTGTGGGCGGCGGACCCGACCCAGGCGAGCAACTGCGGAACCCCGCCGGTACTGACCGCGTCGAACCACCGATGAACCCACCCCGAGAGGACCTCCGGTGAACACCCCGCACCCGGACCTCGAGACGCTCGCGGAACTCGCAGATCGCGATGTCGCGCCAGCATCCGAAACGGCCACCGCAACGGCTCCTGCGGATCCACACACTGCAGAGTTGCTCGCCCATGTCGCCGGCTGTGCCGCATGCACCGCTGACCTTGAGGCCCTGCGCCACGTCAGGGAAACCTTGCGTGCACTGCCACCAGTGCCAATGCCACCAGACGTGGCCGAGCGAATCGAAGCCGCCCTACTTGCGGCCAGAGCCTCGAGTACACCAATCGCCGCGAGCGGGGTGGCCGGCACGGTTGTGCCATTGCGACAGCGGTCGAAGTCGGCTGGGCGGTCCGGGCCTGCCGCTTCGCGCTGGCGGACGCTGCCCTACGGCGCCGCGGCCTCCATCGTCGTGCTGGTCGCCGTGATTGTCGTCGGAATCGTCGCGCTCGGACACGGCGGAAACAATGACAAGAAGTCAGCCAGCGCTCCAGCGATCGCCGCTCCGGCCGCCACGACGTCCGGAGGCCCAACGACGATCGCGTCTGGAACCAGCTACACGTCGGCGGACCTCCGCTCTCAGGTCGCCTCTGTCGTCACCAGCAACGTCCCCGGCGCTGCGTCGAACTTTCCCGGCTTGGCGTTTGGCCTCTCGGAAGCCGCTGCCGGATCCGCAGCTGCCCCTGCTGCGGCGGCCTCTGCGCCCGCAGCGGCATCATCTGCAGCCGCCGCTCCTGCTGCCTCCGCCCCTGCCCCGGCGGCGGCACCCACCTCGGCTGCAGCCTCGGGGGTGTTCTCGACACCTTCGCCCCTTGCTGCTGGAGCGAATAGCGCAGCGGTGGATCACGCTGCCATCACCGCCCCTGGCGGTCCGCTGGCCGACCCGGCCGCCTTGGCACGCTGCGTTCAGATCCTGGCCGGGAAGGCGGAGCAACCCCTGCTTGTCGACTACGCGCTGTTCAACGGCGCGCCCTCAACGATCATCGTGCTCCCCGACCCCGATGTGGCACACAAGCTCGACATCTACGTCGAGGCAGACACGGCGAACTGTGCGAACCAGGAGTTCACCTTCGAGACCTTCCTCGGTCCGACTCCCGGCCCCTGACCTGGTCGTCGCGAGCCTGCCGGGTAGGGAATCGCAGACGCCTAGGATCTGTTGAAGGCCCTAGTCGCCCGATTGGCGACCGTCTTCGAGGTAGGTCTTTGTGAACGTGCGTGAGCTCATCATCATCGGATCCGGTCCGGCCGGTTATACCGCGGCGCTGTACGCCGCGCGGGCCGACTTGCACCCGTTGGTTTTCGAGGGCGCAATTGCCGCCGGCGGCGCACTGATGACCACCACCGACGTGGAGAACTTCCCCGGGTTTCCTGACGGGATCATGGGACCGGAGTTGATGGAAAGCCTGCGTAAGCAGGCGGCTCGCTTCGGTGCCGAACTGGTGACCGATGACGTCACCGAGGTCGATCTGACAGGTCCGATCAAGGTCGTGCATGTCGGCGATCAGGTCTTCCACTCGCGCGCCGTCATCTTGGCGACGGGTTCGAAGTATCGCTACCTCGGACTAGAAAACGAGGCTCGGTTGCTCGGCCATGGTGTCTCGGCTTGCGCGACATGCGACGGGTTCTTCTTCCGTGACCACGACATTGCGGTCGTCGGTGGCGGCGACTCTGCCCTTGAGGAAGCGACGTTCCTGAGCAAGTTCGCTCGCAGTGTCACAGTCGTGCACCGTCGAGAAGCGCTGCGCGCGAGCAAGATCATGCAGGACCGCGCGTACGCGAACGACAAGGTGGGCTTCCGCTGGAACTCCGAGGTGACCGATGTAGTTGGCGACGACAAGGTCGCCGGCGTCACGGTTCGCGACACCGTCACGGGTGTCGTGGATCAGCTGCCGGTGACTGGCCTGTTCGTTGCGATCGGCCACGACCCGCGCAGCGACTTGTTCCGCGGCCAGGTTGATCTCGACGAGGCCGGCTACGTGAAGGTCGAAGCGCCCTCGACCCGCACGAACCTCGACGGAGTCTTCGCCTGCGGCGACCTCGTCGACCACACCTACCGGCAGGCCGTCACCGCAGCCGGCACTGGCTGTGCAGCCGCGCTCGACGCCGAACGCTGGCTGGCCGCGCAACACAACTGACCAGCTCCACATCTATCTCTACCGAAGAATTTCATCCATCAAAGATCAGTGTTCACCCCGACAGGAGCCCACCGTGGGAACCACCAAGTCCGTCACCGACGAGACCTTTGCGACCGATGTCCTGAGCAGCGACACCCCGGTCCTGGTCGACTTTTGGGCCGAGTGGTGCGGTCCCTGCCGCATGGTCGCGCCGGTTCTTGAGGAGATCGCGAACGAGCACGCCGACAAGGTCCGCGTCGTGAAGCTCAACATCGACGAGAACCCCGAGACCGCCCGCGCCTACTCGATCCTGTCGATCCCGACGCTGAACGTGTACAAGGGCGGTCAGGTCGTGAAGCAGATCATCGGCGCCAAGTCGAAGTCCGCTCTGCTCAAGGATCTGGAAGCGTTCCTCTAGGCCGTACCATGGCTCCTCCACGCCGGTACTCGCCGCGCGGCAGGCTCCGGTAAACGCCGGAGCCCCGTCGGGCGTCAATTCCCCACCGGAGCGGTCGACCCGAACGAGGACGCCCATGCAGCAGCAGCACGAGCGCGTCGACGAGCCGCTGCGCCTCGGCGACCGCGGGCTCGCCGTGCTCGAGCTACGGCATCGCCTGCGCCAGCTCGGCCTGCTGGTCAGCGATGAATTCGCTCAGCGTCCTGACCCGGGCGACCTGTTTGACGAATCCTGTGACCACGCGGTCCGTAGCTTCCAGCAGCAGCGCGGCCTGCGCATCGACGGCGTGGTCGATCGGGAGACCTACCGCAGCCTCGACGAAGCCCGCTGGCGGCTGGGCGACCGCACCTTGTCGTTCGCCGTCCGGCACCCCTACGTCGGCGACGACGTCGCGGGCCTCCAGCATCGGCTGACCGACATGGGTTTCGACTGTGGTCGGGCCGATGGAGTGTTTGGACCGCGGACCGAAAACGCCCTGCGGGAGTTCCAGCGCAACGTCGGGCTGCCGGCCGATGGCACCTGCGGCCCGGCCACGTTCCGGGCGTTACGACAGCTCGCCCGGACCGTCGTCGGTGGTAAAGCCAACGAGTTGCGTGAGTACGACCGGCTGCATCACGGCGGGCCGACGATGGCCGGCAAGCTCGTGGTCATCGATCCTGGCCATGGCGGCCGCGACCGGGGGTCGACGAACGGGACGTTGGACGAAGCCATAATCGTCGACGACATTGCCAACCGGCTTGAGGGGCGGCTCGCCGCGGCCGGCGCACAGGCGTTTCGGACGCGTGGCGGCGAGGGCATGCTTGACGACACCGACGCGCTCGAGCGTCCGCCGAGCGACGCGGAGCGAGGGGCCTTCGCAAACGCCGCAGAAGCCGACCTGCTCGTTTCGCTGCACATTGACGGCGACCTCAATCCGAGTTGCCACGGCGTTTCGACGTACTACTACGGCACGGTCATCGACCGTTCCCTCGTTGGCGCACGCCTTGCGGAGTTGATCCAGCAAGAGGTGTTGGCGCGCACCGATTTCCTGGATTGCCGCAGTCACCCGAAGAGCTGGGAACTGCTGCGTCGGACCCGCATGCCCGCCGTCCGGATAGAGCTTGGTTATCTCACGAACCCTGGCGATGCGGCTCGACTGGGCAGTGCAGAGTTTCGTGACGAACTCGCCGAGGCGATCGTGGTCGCGATCCAACGGCTGTATTCACCGGCCGAGTTGCCGTCGCAAGAAGCGATTGAATTGAGCCGCCAGAGCATCTCGGTCTAGGTCAGACCGGCCGCAGTGCACCCTCCGGCGCCACCGAGCCCAGCAACCGTTCAAGCGCACCCTCGACGTCCTCTCGCCACGACAGCACAGTCTTGAGATCCAGCCGCAACCTCGGGTGCCGGGGATGTGGCCGGATGGTCTTAAAACCCAGTGCCAGAAGGAAATCCGTCGGCAAAACGCAAGCGGGCACCTCCCAACGGCTATCGCCGAACGCCTCGATCGCTTTGACTCCACGGCGGGTCAGATCCTTCGCCACCGACTGCAGAATGATGCGACCGAGTCCGCCTCCGGTGAACTCCGGCAACACGTGAGCGGTCATCAGCAACACGGCGTCCGGACTCACCGGGCTGGTCGGAAACGCGACTGATCGCGGAACGTACGCGGGTGGCGCGTACAGGACGTAGCCAGCGGTGGCACCGTCAACTTCGATGAGCCGACCGCAACTCCCCCACTCAAGAAGCACGGCGGAGACCCACGCCTCTTTCTCGAGCGCCGCGTCGCCTGACTCCTCGGCTCGGGTGCGACTCACCGGGTCGAGTTCCCAAAACGCACACCGCCGGCACCGAGCCGGTAGATCGTCCAGGTTGTCGAGCGTCAAGCCGACCACGCGTCGCGACATCATTCCTCCGCCAGCGCTGGAAGCGCGCAATGTAGGGCTAGTTTGACCGCTTCGCACCGGCGACGGTAGTGCCGGTCGGGCTACCTGCACCGGCCTGCACGAGCCTGCACCAGCCCGGTAAATCGCCGGGGCTCGCTACCACGGGCGCTACCCTGAGTGCTCGAGGAGGACGTTTTCGTGGACATGTCAGGCGGGTCGCGGTTAGACCCTTATCTCGAGCGCTATGCCGCGCGCACCCACGGCATGACGACGTCGGAGATCCGGGCTCTTTTCGCGGTGGCCAACCGCCCGGAGATCATCGGCATGGGCGGCGGCTCGCCCTGTGTGAGCGCACTCCCGCTGGACGTCATCGGCGAGATGACCGCGCGGGTGATCACCGAACAGGGCGCACAGGCCCTCCAGTACATGGGCGGCCAGGGCGACCCCCGTCTGCGCGAACTCATCTGCGGCGTCATGGCCCTTGAGGGCATCTCGGCGTCGGCCGACGACGTGATTGTCACGGTCGGATCGCAGCAGGCGCTCGACGTCGTGTCACGGATCTTCCTCGACCCCGGCGACGTCGTGATCGCCGAAGCACCCTCCTACGTCGGCGCGCTCGGGACGTTCACGCAATATCAGGCCGATGTCGTGCACATCACGATGGACGACGGGGGGCTGGTGCCTGAGGCGCTGCGGGCGGCCATCGCGGACGTGGCCCGATCCGGACGTCGGGCGAAATTCGTCTATACGGTCCCGAACTACCATAATCCAGCCGGTATCACCCTCATCGAGGAGCGCCGCGACGAGATCATCGCCATCTGCGCCGAGGCCGGCCTGCTGATCCTCGAGGACAACCCCTACGGCCTGCTCGGCTTCGACGGGCCACCGCTGCGCGCGCTGCGCGCCCGGGCCTCCGACGGAATCATCTACCTCGGATCCTTCTCGAAGACCTTCGCTGCCGGCGTCCGCGTGGGCTGGGTGCTCGCGCCGCCAGGCGTCAAAGAGAAGCTGATCATGGCCAGCGAGGCGACGACGCTGTGCCCGGTGGCCTTGTCGCAATACGTCGTCGCCGAGTTCCTCGAACATCACCCCTGGCAAGAGCAGGTGAAGGTCTTCCGCGAGCTCTACCGCGCCCGGCGCGATGCCTGCCTCGAGGCGCTGGAATCATCGTTTCCGGCCGGATCGTCGTGGACCCACCCCACCGGAGGCTTCTACGTGTGGGTCACTTTGCCGGAGGGCATCGACGCGAAGGCGATGCTGCCGCGAGCGATCCAGGGCCGCGTTGCCTACGTGCCAGGCGTCGGCTTCTACTCCGACGGCCAGGGCGGCCAGAATCTGCGGCTTGCTTACAGCCTCCCCGAGCCCGATCGCATCCGCGAGGGTGTCCGGCGGTTGGCCGGCGTCCTGTCTGAAGAGCTCGACATTGTCGCGACATTTCGCGGCGGCACATGAGCGACCTCGGGCACGTCCTGGTACTCGCGGGCGGCCTCTCGTACGAACGTGAGGTCTCACTATCGTCGGGACGCCGGGTCACTGACGCGCTCGCTGGGCTCGGCGTCGAAGTCGAACTCGTCGACATCGACGCGCAGCTTTTGCCGCGATTGCTCCAAGACCCTCCATCCGCAGTTTTCCTTGCTGTACACGGAATTGAAGGCGAAGACGGTGGCTTGCGCGACGCCCTCGACCTCAGCGGCGTGCCCTACGTCGGTGCCACCGGTGCGGCCGCCCGACTCGCTTTCGACAAGCCCATCGCCAAGGCGATCCTTGGTCGTGCCGGTGTTTCGACGCCCGCTTCCGTCGCCTTGCAGCACGCGGCGTTCCGCGACCTGGGCGGCCCGGCGCTGCTCGAGCGCGTGGTCGAGCGCCTCGGCCTGCCACTCGTCGTGAAGCCGGCACGGGGGGGCTCGGCGCTCGGTGTCACCGTCGTCCGCAATGCGGCCGACCTCCCGGCCGCGATGGTCGGGTGCTACTCCTACGACGGCGTCGCCCTTCTCGAGCGGTATGTCGACGGCGTCGAGCTTGCTGTCAGCGTCGTCGACACTGGGTCCGGTCCGATCGCCCTTCCTGCGGTTGAGATCGACGCCGTGAGTGGCACCTTCGACTACGCGGCGCGCTACACGGCAGGCATGACCGAATACCACGTGCCGGCCCGCTTACGCGCTGAGATAGCCGCGGCTGCAGGTGCCGCCGCGGTGCTTGCCCATGAGGCTCTCGGGTTGCGGGACATCTCCCGTACCGACCTGATCGTCGCCGGTGACGGCACGGTCGAGTACCTCGAGACAAATGTGGCGCCTGGAATGACCACGACCAGCCTGTTGCCGCTCGCAGCCGCGGCCGCCGACCTCGATCTGGGCACCTTGTGCCGCGATCTGTTGCATCGGGCAGCCGTTCGCGGCGTCTCGCTGCCTGGCGCGCCGGTCTGAACGGTCAGTCGACGGTCGTTAGTCGACTGGTTGGTTGGCGCTGCTCTTGTGGGTAGCGAGTGTTGGCGCCATCGCTGCCACGATGCGTTCGAGGTCATCGACGGAGGCGAACTCGATGGTGATCTTGCCTCGACTGCGGCCAAGGTCGACCCGCACCCGCGTCTCGAAGTGATCCGACAACCCAGACGCAAGCTCGTCGAGGCCGGCGGCGCGCTGCCGACCGGCGCGAGGTGCCCGTCGCCGCCCCGAGTCACCGTCACCGACCGCAACAAGTTCTTCGACGGCACGCACCGAAAGTCCTTCAGCCACGATGCGTTGCGCCAGCCGCTCTTGCGCGACGGCGTCCTCGAGGCCGAGCAATGCACGTGCATGGCCGGCCGACAGCACACCCGCGGCGACCTTGCGTTGCACGGACGGCGGCAAGTTGAGGAGTCGAATTGTGTTGCTGACCTGGGACCGTGATCGACCGATGCGGTTGGCCAATTCCTCATGCGTAGCGCCAAATTCGTTGAGTAACTGCGCGTACGCGGCGCCCTCTTCTAGCGGATTGAGCTGCTCGCGATGAAGGTTCTCTAGGAGCGCGTCGCGAAGGAGCGCGTCGTCGTTCGTGTCCCTGATGATCGCCGGAATCGTGGTGAAGCCGGCCTGTTGCGCGGCCCGCAAGCGACGCTCACCCATCACCAGCTCGTAGCCGTCACCAGCCGGGCGGACCACTACCGGCTGCAGGAAGCCGACCTCCCGCAACGAGTGCGCGAGCTCAGCGAGCGCAGCCTCGTCGAACACCTGGCGGGGTTGCTTGGGGTTGGGGGCGATGTCATCGACGGACAGTTCGGCGAACCGGGCGCCCGGCACCGCAAGCAGGGGTTCTTCGTCGCTGAGCCGGATCATCCGTGGCTGCGTGTTGGCGATCGCCGTATGCGCGGGGTCCGGCTGCGGGTCCGTATCGGTGAGCCGCGGGCGATCAATGGTCGAGGCGGTGGGAATCAGCGCACCGAGCCCGCGCCCTAAACCGCCGCGACGCGTACTCATCGAGAGTCTCCTTCGGCTGGGCCAGTGCTGTTGGTGTCGGTGGACGTACCGCCGGCACCGCGCTCGGCGATCTCGCGCGCTGCGTCGAGGTAGCAGAGCGCGCCCGGCGAAGCGGGGTCGTACGTCATCACCGTCTGGCCGTAGCTGGGCGCCTCGGAGACCCGCACGCTGCGTGGAATGACGGTGCGAAGCACAGTTGTACCGAAATGCAACCGAACGTCATCTGCGACCTGCGATGCGAGCCGTGTCCGGGCGTCATACATCGTGAGCAGGATTGTCGACACCCGCAAATCGGGATTGAGGTGCGATTTCACCAGATCGATGTTGCTCAGCAACTGTCCAAGCCCTTCCAGCGCGTAGTACTCGCACTGGATCGGGATTAGCACTTCCTCGCCGGCCACCAGCGCGTTCACCGTCAGCAGACCGAGGGACGGCGGGCAGTCGATCAGCACGTAGTCGAAGTCGGCGACGACATCCGCCAGGGCTCGCCGCAACCGGGCCTCGCGGGCCACCATCGAAACGAGCTCGATCTCCGCGCCCGCCAGGTCAATCGTCGCGGGAACGCAGGAGAGGCCGGGAATCTCGGGCACGTCGACCATGACGTCGCCGAGAGACTTGCCCTCGATGAGGAGGTCGTAGACCGACGGGATATCGGCGTGGTGGTCGATGCCCAGGGCGGTGGACGCGTTGCCCTGCGGATCAAGGTCGATGACGAGGACGCGCAGGCCGTGCAACGCCATCGCAGCAGCAATGTTGACCGTCGTGGTCGTCTTGCCGACTCCGCCCTTTTGATTGGCCACGGTGACGATCCGGCGGCGGTCTGGGCGTGGGAAGGTCTCGCCGCTGTGGCCGAGGACGCGCATTGCCGTGGCGGTCTGGGTAGCAATCGGTGTCTCGTCAGGCGGCACAGGCGGCGTGGTTTCACGTGAAACATCGACGCCGGCCTCGGAGTCAGTGGAGCTGGCGTCGACAACGGGAGGCGTTTCTCCCACAGCCGGCTGGGCCGGGATTGAGGCTGTGCGTGTTACACGTGAAACATCGAGCAGAATGGCGGAATCGTTCACGCGGGGATCCTCCGATCACGCCATACATCTAGAGCCAGCAGCCGGCTGGGCACGTCAGCCTAGACCAGCTCACCGCCCCCGAGAAGTCCGCTCCCCAGAGTGACCGAGGCGCAACACCAGCGCCAGTGGATCGGTGGGCAGTAGGGACCCCTGGGGCTTTGCGGCCTCACCCTCGCACAGTAATCCGTTCGGCTGCCACGTCGATAGCTCAGCAATCTGAACCCCGGGCAACAACGAGGCGTCACCCGCAGATCCGGACCCGCCATCGGCGGCGACGATCGCCAGCAACGCGGCGTCCAGGGTCATGCCTGCCCGCTGCACCTCGCTCCACCCAGCGCTGACCTCCGCCGCAACGGCGCCGCCCTTGATCGCCAGCAGCTGGCCGCCGCCGACCAACAGAGGCGCGGCCAGGGCGGCAAGCCGATCGACCGGCGCGACGGCGCGCGCGGTGACGATGTCCGCGTTCAGTTTCGCCGACGCCAAGTCGTCCGCCCTGGCGCGCCGGGTGTCCACGCCTGGCAACACGAGGTCGCTGCGCACTTCGTCAAGGAAGGCGACGCGGCGCTGCATCGGTTCGACGAGGGTGATCTGCAGATCTGGGCGGGCAATCGCCAGCACGATCCCGGGAAGCCCCGCCCCCGAACCGAGATCGACCACATGACTGCCACGAGGTATCAGCGCCGCAACGGCCACGCAGTTCAACAGATGTCGGGGCCAGAGCCGTTCCGCTTCGCGCGGGCCGATAAGGCCGCGCTCGACCCCCGCGCCGGCCAGCCACCAGGCATAGCGCTCGGCGAGCGGCAAGCGCACACCGAAGAGCAGCCGGGCGAGCGCGGGCGGTGGTGGAGTGACCGCGTCAACGCCAGGGTGCGTCACGACGGTGCGATCGTCACGACGGTGCGATCGTCACGACGGCGGGATCGTCACGCCTGTGCTGGCAGCACCACGACGAAACGCTGCGGTTCGACGCCCTCGGATTCACTGCGGAGTCCGGCCGCAGCGATCGCGTCGTGCACCACCTTGCGCTCGAACGCCGACATCGGGGCCATCTTGACCGGCTCGCCGGTGGCGACAACTTCCTCGGCCGCCTTGGTCCCCAGTGCAGTGAGATCGGTACGACGGCGAGCGCGATGTCCACCGACGTCGAGCATCAACCGGCTGCGCACACCTGTCTCTCGAGCCACCGCGAGCCTGGTCAGCTCCTGCAGCGCGTCCAGCACGGCGCCGTCGGGCCCAACGAGGTGCCGCAGGCGGTCTCCGATAATCGAGACCACGGCGCGATCGCCTTCGACATCCATATCGATGTCGCCATCTGCGTCGATGATGTCGAGCAACCCTTCGAGGTAGTCCGCCGCGACCTCTCCCTCGCGTTCGAGGAGGTCCGCCAGCGAACGAGGCTCAACGGTTTCCTCTGTAACGGTTTCAACCGTTACGTCAGCCTCTGCGACGTTGTCGACCGTCGGGTCGTCGTCCAAATCCAGCGATTCGTCGGTCGGGCTTGCCACGGGGAAGTCCTCCTGAGTAATGGGCGTGCCATCCAAATCCGCAGTGAAGTCAGGGCTGTCGGGGGAAGCACCGCCAGCGGCTGAACTGGGCTCGGTCACCGTGGGCTACCCGGCCGCTGCGGCCTCGTCCCTGTCCGCTTACTGCGGGGTGGGCGGGTGTTCTGCTGCCGCCGGATCACCACAGGTGGCGGAGGCGGCGCCGGCGGAGTCGGGCCGCGCTTCTTCCCGCCGCCGCTCGGGGGATCGCCCGGCTTATCACCCGGCGGGGACCCCTTCGTCACCGCCGTCGGCGGCGGAGCGCCACCTGGTGCAATGTGCGGCATCGCCTTAATGACGAAGTGCTGCTGACCCAACGACCAGACGTTCGTCGTGACCCAGTAGATGAGCACACCCATCTGGAAGTTCAAGCCGAACAGCGCGAACATCGGCGGCAAGACGTACAGCATGATGCGCTGCTGCGACGGCATTGCCGTACCGCTGGCGGCGTTGCGCGCGATCAGCTGGCGCTGCGTCAAGAACGTCGTCGACGCCATGACGATGATGGCGATGACGGTGACGATTCGGACGGTCGACGGCTCCGCGCCGAACGACAGCGCCTTGGACGCCGTCTTGAAGCCGAGCGCGAGCGGGACGCCGAAAACCTTGGCGTGGCCTGCCGTACAGAGGGTGTCAGGAGACCAGCCGTACTTCGCGGAACCGAACCCCTTGGGCTTGGTCTGCAGATATGCCGTGCACGCCGCCACTCCCTTGCTCGTCGCGCCGGCCTGGCCGCCGTGCTCTGCGATGTAGCGCAGAACGTGGAAAAGCGCATAGAACACAGGCATTTGCAGGAGGAGGGGGAGGCAACCCATCAACGGGTTGGCGTTGTGTTCCTTGTAGAGCGCCATGACCTCCTGGTTCATGCGCTCGCGGTCTTTCTTGTACTTGGTCTGCAGTTCCTTGACCTTCGGAGCCAGCTCCGACATCGCGCGCTGTGTCTTGATCTGCTTGACGAAGATCGGGAAAAGCAGGATGCGCACGAGCACGGTCAGGAAGAAGAGCGACAGGCCCCAACTCACGCCACTCGTCTTGCCGAAAAGCGGCGTTAGCACCGAGTGGATCGCCAGGATCACCTTGGTGACGACGACGTACAGCGGGTTCAGGACGTGTGGCACCGGGTGGCTCCTGGCTTGATCACGGACGACGAAGGCGCAACGTTGGCGGTGGATCTCGCCGGTGGAACGGGATCAACACCGCCGGGGTTCCAGGGGTGGCAGCGCGCAATTCTGCGGGCTGCGAGCCATAGCCCTCGAATCGCTCCATGCGTCTGAAGCGCCGTCACCGCGTAAGCACTACAACTCGGCGCGAAACGGCACCGCTGGCCAAGGAACGGGCTGATGAATCGCCGATAACCCTCGATCGGGACGACGAGAAGCTGGGCCAGCGGCGAAGGCGCGCCTGGTCTCATCGACCATCACCCCGCGTTTCGCGGGCCTGACCAGGCCGAATTTGGGGTCCCTGACGGGGACCGGCAAGACTGCGCGCGAGCGCCGCGTCGAGATCGGCAGCGAGTTCACGCCCGGCTGATCCAGCCGCCGCGGGCAGAGCACGAACTACTAGCCGCGCTCCGGCCGGTAGGTCAGCAAGCCGGGAGGCACTCAGATGTTGAAGCTGCCGGCGCACCCGATTGCGCACCACGGCGCCGCCAACCTGGCGCCCGACCACGAAGCCAGCTCGCGGTCCGGCAAGCCTGCCGTCAGCACGCTCGGCATCGCCGGGCTCGATATCAGGGTCGGGGAGTGCGAGGTGGACGACGAGCCGCGGGCGAGCCGCCCGCCGACCCGACCGCATGGTGGCGGTGAAGTCGGAGCGCTGGCGCAGCCGGGACGCGGCCGGAAGCACGGGAATTCGCGGTTCCGGGCGACGTCAGGCCGAAAGGCCCTGACGGCCCTTCCGACGGCGAGCGGCGAGGATGGCGCGACCGGCGCGAGTGCGCATGCGCAGCCGAAAGCCGTGGGTCTTTGCGCGCCGGCGGTTGTTCGGCTGGAACGTGCGCTTGCTCACTCGAGGGCTCCAAGAAAAGGTCCAGTACGGCCGGGTCTAAAGAAAGTGTGCGGGCCGCAGGTCAGAAGGAACTCCTACGGTACGGGGCCACCGCCGACACGGTCAAACCTGGTTCTACCCACCAGGAAGCCAGTCCCACCCCGTCAGGAAGAGGAGCCCACCCCTGTCAGGAAGAGGGTTGGACCGCGTTCACGACACATTCGTCCCAGGGGACACAGCTTGTGGAGAACTGCTTGAAGCACAAGGCGGCACGCTGTTAGCGTCCCACGGGCCGGACCTCGTTGAGGTAACCCGACGATCTTCAGACATGATGCAGTTCACCGAACGGCCACAGTCCTGCGTACACAGGTTGTGGACGAGAGTGTGGACGAACGACCTCTTGACAACGACGAATACCCGCAATAGTGCACAAATCCACCGCGAGACTGCGCTGTTAACTGCTAGAGGCTTGCCAGTGAGAGGGGTGCGCGTGTCCGCCCCATATGAGAACGGCACGCAAGAGACCGGTGCTGAACTGGCTGCACTGTGGGCTCGCACACTCGAACGCCTCGCCGGTCAAAGCGAGGTAACACCCCAATTCCAAGCTTGGCTGTCGCTAACCCGGCCCATCGCCTTGGTCGAGGACACGGCAGTCCTGGCCGCACCACACGAGTTCGCCAAGGATGTTCTTGAGAGCCGGCTGCGGCCCGCGCTAACGGCAGCTCTTGCCGCCGAGATCGGCCGCGATGTGCGGGTAGCCGTGACGGTCGAGGCCCTGACCTCCGAACAGGTGAGCGTCGAGTCCGACGCCGCGGCAAACGATCGTCGGTCGGACTCCCCCCATGGCGGCTCGGACGGGGGTAGCGGAGGCATCAACGGCGCCAATGGAAGCACCGGTACCGCGATGACGCGGTCAGGCGAATCCCCGGGAACCCGTGGCGAAGACTCTCCCCGCGACCATGACCGGTCGAACCAGTCCGGCGGGCACGAGAACCAGCCGGCGCGATCGCACCTGGGCACCGGTCGCGAACTCGGCGGCCGACGAGAGATCGAACCCGCCCGGCTCAACCCGAAGTACACCTTCGAAACATTCGTGATCGGCGCCAGCAACAGATTTGCCCATGCGGCAGCCGTCGCGGTCGCCGAAGCGCCGGCCAAGGCGTACAACCCCCTGTTCATCTACGGCGAGTCCGGGTTGGGCAAGACACACCTGTTGCACGCGATCGGGCACTACGCCATGGGTCTTTTCCACGGAGCCCGAGTGCGCTACGTCAGTTCCGAAGAGTTCACCAACGACTTCATCAACTCGATCCGCGACGGCAAAGCCGAGGGTTTCCGCCGCCGCTACCGCGAAGTCGACGTGCTGCTCGTCGACGACATCCAGTTCTTGGAGAACAAGGAGCAGACGCAGGAAGAGTTCTTCCACACGTTCAACACCTTGCACAACGCCAACAAGCAGATCGTGATCTCGAGCGACCGTCCCCCGAAGCAATTGGTGACCCTCGAGGATCGCCTTCGGAACCGATTCGAGTGGGGCCTCCTGACCGACGTCCAACCGCCCGAACTTGAGACCAGGATCGCGATCCTGCGGAAGAAAGCAGCGCAGGAGCGGCTGAACGTCCCCAACGACGTCATGGAATACATCGCCAGCAAGATCGCGAGCAACATCCGCGAACTCGAAGGGGCTCTGATCCGGGTCACCGCCTTCGCGAGCCTGAACCGGCAGGGAGTCGACCTCTCGCTGGCCGAGGTCGTACTGAAGGACCTCATTCCTGACAGCCAGGGGCCCGAGATCACTGCCGCCACGATCATGGGGGCGACCGCCTCGTACTTCGGGATTTCGCTCGAGGACCTCTGCGGCTCCTCTCGCAGCCGGGTACTCGTGACCGCCAGGCAGGTGGCCATGTACCTGTGTCGGGAGCTGACCGACCTCTCACTGCCGAAGATCGGGCAACTCTTCGGCGGCCGTGACCACACGACGGTCATGCACGCCGACCGAAAGATCCGCTCGCTGATGGCCGAGCGGCGGTCGATCTACAACCAGGTCACCGAACTGACGAACCGCATCAAGTCGCAGGCCAAGTAGATGGCAGGCCCGCCCCGAGTGTTGTGCCCCGATTTGCGCCGCTTAGGGCGACCTGTGTTTCCGCTGGGACGACTGTGCACAGCCTGGGGACAAACTTGTGGACCGGTGGGCGATTCCGGTGGGCGAGCCGCTCGCCGCGTGGGACGAAGTGTGGGCGGCCCACGCTACGATCGCGCCAGTCCCCAGGCTGTCCACCGACGGGGCACTGTCATCCACAGGGCTGCCGCTGCGGAATACAGCACCTGACCTGCGCGGACGCCGCTTTTCCACAGTGTCCACCGCACCGATGACGACTTCCTTGAGACAAGGATTAAGAATGACACAAGCCGTAAGGAAGGGCCCTGATAGCCCACATGGATCAGGGCCAACTGGGTCAGGAGTCGGGCCGGGTCAGTGGGGGGCACCATGAGGTTTCGGGTAGAGCGAGATGTCTTTGCCGAGGCGGTCGCCTGGGCTGCGCGGAGCTTGCCGGTTCGGCCTCCGGTCCCGGTACTTGCTGGGTTGTTGCTCGAGGTCAGCGACTCCCCGGCTGGGCTAGCGCTGTCGAGCTTTGACTACGAGGTTTCCGCCAACGCGCAGATCGACGTCAGTGCCGCTGAGGCTGGTCGCGCTTTGGTTTCCGGCCGGCTGCTGGCGGAGATCAGCCGGAGCCTGCCCGCGCAGCCGGTCGACGTGTCGGTCGAAGGCACTCGAGTGGTCGTCTCCTGTGGCAGCGCCCGCTTCACCATGCCGACGTTGCCGGTCGACGACTACCCCGCGTTGCCGGAGATGCCCACCACCGCGGGCACGATCGGAGCGGACGTCTTCGCAGCGGCCGTTTCGCAGGTGGCCATCGCGGCCGGCCGTGACGACACCCTGCCGGTGCTGACCGGCGTCCGCATTGAGATCGAGGACGACCGGGTCACCCTGGCCGCGACTGATCGCTATCGCCTGGCGGTTCGCGAGCTGCGTTGGCAGCCCGAGCGCGCTGGACTGTCGATCGTCGCCTTGGTGCCGGCCCGCACGCTCGCCGATACCGCGAAGGCGCTCGTCGGTGGCGCCCAGGTCACGGTGTCGCTGTCGACAGGCGGATCGGGCGAGGGTCTGATCGGTTTCTCTGGCCGCGGCGCCGCAGTCCAAACGGGCCAACGGCAAACTGGCGAGCGACGGACGACGACCCGACTGCTCGATGGTGAATACGTGAAGTACCGGTCGTTGTTGCCTGACGACTCGGCCGCGCACGCGCTCCTCGAGACGGCGAGCTTCGTCGAGGCGGTGAAGCGGGTGTCATTGGTGGCACCGCGTAATACGCCGGTGCGGCTGACGTTCACCGATGAGCAGGTCACCCTTGAAGCCGGTACGACCGACGATGCGCAAGCATTGGAGTCACTCGACGCGAAGTTCGTCAGTCGCGACGGGTCGACCGAAGAGTTCTCGATCGCGTTCAATCCGACCTACCTCCTCGACGGCCTCGGCGCAGTCGAAGGCGAGACCACTCGGATCGACTTCACGTCGCCGACCAAGCCCGCCGTTCTTCGTGGCAGCAAGGAAGCCGACGCTTCTTCGGGCGACGACTATCGGTACCTGCTGATGCCGGTCCGACTGTCCGGCTGACTGCACCCGCGCGTAAGTTCAATGCACGGATGTCAGCTCAGTAGACGGACATCAGCACCAGGACGCGGAGGTTTTCGCATGGCAGCAACCGGCTTCGAGATCGGTCTGATCGGTCTCGGCAAGATGGGCGGGTTCATGCGCGAGCGCATGCGCCAGGGCGGCATCACGGTCGTCGGATACGACCGCAATCAAGAGATCAGCGACGCCAAGTCCCTTGAGGATCTGGTCTCGAAGTTGAGCGCTCCGCGCAAGGTGTGGGTCATGGTGCCCGCCGGTGAGGCAACGCGGCAAACCATCGAACAGCTCGGCGGTCTTCTCGAGGCGGGCGACGTCGTGATTGACGGCGGCAACTCGAAGTACACCGACGACAAGGTGCACGCGGCGAAGTTGGACGAGAACGGAATCGGCTTCGTCGATGCCGGTGTATCCGGCGGCGTGTGGGGCCTGAAGAACGGATACGCGCTCATGGTCGGCGGCGACGACGCCCATGTTTCCCTTGTACAGCCGGCATTTGACACGCTGAAGCCGGCCGGTGAGTTCGGGTTCGTGCACGCCGGCGGTGTGGGCGCCGGCCACTTCGCGAAGATGGTTCACAACGGCATCGAGTACGGAATGATGCAGGCCTACGCCGAGGGTTACGAACTGCTCGCCGCAGTTGACGAGGTCAATGACGTGCCCGCGATATTCAAGAGCTGGCGCGAAGGCACGGTCATTCGTTCCTGGTTGCTCGACCTTCTCGACAATGCGCTGTCAGCTGATCCCGGCCTGGAGAAGGTCAAGGGCTACGCAGAAGATTCCGGTGAGGGCCGCTGGACAGTTGAAGCGGCGATTGACCATGCAGTTCCACTGCCGGTCATCACCGCGTCGTTGTTCGCAAGGTTCGCGTCGCGTCAAGAAGAGTCGCCAGCAATGAAAGTCGTCGCCTCGCTGCGCAACCAGTTCGGTGGTCACGCGATCCTCCCGGAGACGGCCGCGGGTTCCGGCAGCTGAGTCGTGCACCTTGCGCATCTCTCACTGGTCGACTTCCGGTCGTACGCCTCGGTAGAGCTGCCACTTGAGGCCGGCGTTACCGCACTCGTTGGTCGCAACGGTCAGGGCAAGACGAACCTCGTCGAGGCGGTCGGGTATCTGGCCACACAGGGCAGTCACCGAGTCGCCGGCGATGCGCCGCTGGTTCGTAGCGGCGCAACGCGTGCGGTTGTTCGCGGCCAGGTCGTGCGCGACGGGCGGTCGTTACTCATCGAGCTGGAAATCAATCCAGGCAAGGCAAATCGGGCCCGAGTCAATCGCGCCGCGGTGCCACGGCCCCGTGATGCACTGGGGATACTTCGCACGGTCGTATTCGCGCCCGAAGACCTCGCCCTCGTCAAGGGAGATCCGTCGGATCGCCGGCACTTTCTTGACGACTTGCTCGTGGCACGGACGCCGCGCCTGGCCGGCGTCCGGGCTGACTATGACCGTGTACTCAAGCAGCGCAACGCGCTCTTGAAGACAGCCGGCCTTTCGCGCCGTACGGGTGGACCCGATCTGCGCACGCTCGACGTCTGGGACACCCATCTCTCGAACGCCGGCGGCGAACTCCTCGCTGCGCGGCTCGGGCTCGTCGAGGAGTTGCGTCCGCTGGTCGAGAAGGCGTACGCGACGGTCGCGATGGGCGACGGTCGCTCGGTGCCCGTGGGGGTGGAGTACCAGAGCTCGCTTGGCGCCGAGATTGAGTTGGTCCCCGACGCGGCGGTGCTGGCCACTGCGCTCGGAGCGGCACTGGCCGGCGTCCGGTCTGAAGAACTCGATCGTGGCATCACGCTTGTCGGTCCGCACCGCGACGAGCTGGTCCTGAAGCTGGCCGACCTACCGGCCCGCGGTTATGCCAGTCATGGGGAGTCGTGGTCGCTGGCACTCGCCCTGCGCTTGGGTTCCTACGACCTGCTTTGTGCGGACGGCGGTGAGCCGGTGTTGATTCTCGACGACGTGTTCGCCGAGCTCGATGTCGATCGCCGCGACCGGCTCGCGGAATTCGTCGCGCCAGCGGAGCAGGTTTTGGTGACCGCGGCCGTGCCGGCCGACGTCCCGGAGATATTGGCCGGTGGCCGGGTCGATGTGCTGAACGGGGAGGTGCGACGTGTCCGTTGACGAGTTTCCCGAGGATTCGGAGCACACCGACCCCGCCGTCGATCTCGCGGACACAGTGGACGACGAGTCGGCCGTCATGAGGCCGCTTTCCGGCATCGACCTGGCGCGCGCTGCGTTGGCACGTTCTCGCCAAGAGGCACGCGCGCGCGGCAGCGCTGTGCCGGCGAAGCGAAACAAGGGCGCTCGTGCTGCCGTGGCAAGCGCGCGGCGCGACGCTGGCGACCCGGAGTTGCTGGGCGAGACCTTGTCGCGGTTACTCGTCGAGCGCGGGTGGGACGTGCCGGCCGCGGTCGCCGGGGTCACTGAGCGGTGGGCCGAGATAGCCGGCGCCGAGCTGGCCGACCACTGCCGGCCCGAGAGATTCGATGCGGGCGTGCTGAACCTCGTCGCCGAGTCGACGGCGTGGGCCACCCAGGTCAGGATGCTGGTGCCACGACTCCACCAGCGGATCGACGACGTGATCGGCGGCGGGGTCGTGACCAGGATTGAGGTGCGCGGTCCGAGCGGCCCCGATTGGCGGCGCGGAGCGCTGCGGGTTCGCGGTCCTGGCCCGCGCGACACCTACGGCTGACCGCGTCTTGGCGCTGTCGGAGTAAGGGTCGAAAGACCCTTCGGGGAGCCCAGTCAGGTACGGGGATCCACAGGCATGGGAGTTCGCGTCACTGAGTCACAGCTAGACCCCCGCAGAGGCCGTTTCTGTGCTCAGATCGACTACAATGAACAGCACTCCCCGAACCGCAGCGGCCCTGCAGCGGTTCTGTACGCAAGCACGCTGGTGGGGAGCGGCAGGAGGCAACCGCACTCGTGACTCAAGAGGCAGTCATCCCAGAAGATCTTGACCCTGCCGAGACTGTCGAGCCTGCATCGTCTCTCGAGCCCGCATCTGCTGAGCCTACGGAGTACAACGCCGGCTCGATCACCGTGCTCGAAGGTCTCGAAGCGGTCCGCAAGCGACCCGGCATGTACATCGGCTCGACCGGCGAGCGCGGCCTGCACCACCTGGTCTATGAGGTGGTCGACAACTCCGTCGACGAGGCGCTGGCCGGCTACTGCGACACGATCGACATCGTGCTCCAAGCGGACGGCGGGGTGCGGGTGTCCGATAACGGCCGCGGGATCCCGGTCGGTGAGGTCGCCAGTGAAAAGAAGCCGGCCGTCGAAGTCGTCCTCACCGTCTTGCACGCCGGCGGCAAGTTCGGCGGTGGCGGCTACAAGGTGTCCGGTGGCCTGCACGGCGTTGGGGTCTCCGTGGTCAACGCGCTGTCGTCGAAGCTCGATGTCGAGGTCAAAACCGAGGGTTACGTCTGGTCGCAGAGCTACCTGATCGGCGTCCCGACTGGGCCTCTCGTCCGCGGTGAAGAGACGTCCGAGACGGGCACCACCATCACGTTTTGGGCCAACGCCGACATCTTCGAGACGACCGACTACAGCTTCGAGACCCTCTCCAACCGATTCCGCGAGATGGCGTTCCTGAACAAGGGGCTGACGTTGCGACTTCGCGACGAACGGCCGGGCGAGCACACCGAGGGCGACGAGGACGACATCGCGACGGCGAGTGTCGACGTCGATCCGGCAGAGGTGACCTATCGCTACGACGGCGGGTTGGTCGACTACGTCGAGCACCTGAACGCGTCGAAGGAGCCTGCGCACCGCAGCATCATCGCGTTCGAATCCAGCGAAGCGAATGCGATGACCCTCGAGCTGGCGATGCAGTGGAACACCAGCTACACCGAGTCGGTGCACACCTTTGCGAACACGATCAACACGCATGAAGGCGGCACGCACGAAGAGGGATTTCGCGCGGCGCTCACGACGCTGGTCAACAAGTTCGGCGAAGACTGGGGCCTGATCAAGAAGAAGGAAGATCGGCTTTCCGGCGAAGACGTCCGCGAGGGTCTTACCTGCATCGTGTCGGTGAAGCTCACCGACCCGCAGTTCGAGGGTCAGACGAAGACCAAGCTCGGCAACACCGAGGTCAAGGGCTTCGTGCAGACCACCTGCAACGACAAGCTCGGTGAGTGGTTCGAGAAGAACCCGACCGAAGGCAAGGAGATTGTCCGCAAGGGCATCCAGGCAGCGAGCGCGCGTGTGGCCGCACGTAAGGCGCGAGACCTTGCGCGCAATCGCAAGGGCCTACTCGGCGGCGGCGGGTTGCCCGGCAAATTGATCGACTGCCAGTCGTCGCACCCCGAAGAGTGCGAGGTCTTCATTGTCGAGGGTGACTCCGCCGGCGGTTCTGCTCGTCAGGGGCGTGACCCGCGCACCCAGGCGATCCTGCCGATTCGCGGAAAGATTCTCAACGTCGAGCGGGCGCGCATCGACCGCGTGCTGCAGAACACCGAAGTCCAAGCGGTCATCTCAGCGCTTGGCACCGGCGTGCACGATGAGTTCGACATCGACAAGCTTCGCTACCACAAGATCGTGGTCATGGCCGACGCTGATGTCGACGGCCAGCACATCCGCACGCTGCTACTAACGCTGCTGTTCCGCTACATGAAGCCACTCGTCGAGGCCGGTCACATCTATCTCGCGAACCCTCCGTTGTACCGGTTGAAGTGGACCAACGGCGCGCCGGAATACGCCTACACCGAACGTGAACGCGAGGGGCTGGTTGCGGCCGGTCTCGAAGCGGGTCGCAAGTTGCCGAAGGACGGCATTCAGCGTTACAAGGGCCTCGGTGAAATGAACGCCGAGGAACTGTGGACCACCACGATGGACCCCAACCAGCGCGTGCTTTTGCAAGTCAGCATCGATGACGCGCTAAGGGCCGACGAGATCTTTTCGGTGCTCATGGGCGAGGACGTCGAGCAGCGCCGGTCGTTCATTCAGCGCAACGCGAAAGACGTCCGCTTCCTTGATATCTAGTTCTGTATCCCTACCTGCCAACGCTTTTCTGCTCTCGCCTTCGTGAGCCTGTGAGGACACCATGAGCCAGGACACCACCCTGCCACCGCCGCCCAACCACGGCCGGATCGAGCCGGTCGACCTTCAGGGCGAGATGCAGCGCAGTTACCTCGATTACGCGATGAGCGTCATCGTCGGACGCGCGCTTCCCGACGTCCGCGATGGATTGAAGCCCGTGCATCGTCGCGTGCTCTACGCGATGTACGACGGTGGCTACCGGCCAGATCGTGGGTTTAACAAGTGCTCGCGTGTCGTCGGTGACGTCATGGGTCAGTACCACCCCCACGGCGACTCGTCGATCTATGACGCACTCGTTCGGCTTGCGCAGCCGTGGTCACTGCGCTACCCGCTTGTCGATGGGCAGGGCAACTTCGGCTCACCCGGAAACGACCCGCCGGCCGCGATGCGTTACACCGAATGCCGCATGGCGCAACTCGCGATGCGCATGGTCGACGACATCGACGAAGAGACCGTCGACTTCACCGCGAACTACGACGGTAAGACGATGGAGCCGCTGCTGCTGCCGGCGCGATTCCCGAACCTGTTGGTGAACGGTTCGGCGGGCATCGCGGTTGGCATGGCGACCAACATTCCGCCGCACAACCTGCGCGAGGTGGCTGCGGGTGCGCAGTGGGCACTCGAGCACCCGGGGTCGAGTCGCGAAGAACTTCTCGAGGCTTTGATCGAGCGCATCTCAGGTCCTGACTTCCCGACCGGTGCATTGATTGTCGGGCGCCGTGGTATCGAAGAGGCGTACCGCACCGGCCGCGGCTCGATCACGATGCGCGCCGTTATCGACGTCGAAGAAGACAACCGCGGTCGGCAGTTGCTGGTCATCACACAGCTCCCCTACCAGGTCAACCCCGACAACCTGGCGTTGCGTATTGCCGAACTGGTGAACGAAGGAAAGCTCGCCGGCATCGCCGACATCCGCGACGACTCGTCGTCTCGCACCGGGCAGCGTCTTGTCATCGTGTTGAAGCGCGACGCCGTTGCGAAGGTCGTGCTGAACAACCTCTACAAGCACACGCAACTGCAAGACACCTTCGGTTGCAACATGGTTGCGCTTGTTGACGGTGTGCCCCGCACACTCAGCCTCGACGGGTTCATTCGGCACTGGGTCGCACACCAGATCGAAGTCATCGTTCGGCGCACCCGATTCCGGTTGCGGAAGGCCGAAGAGCGCGCGCACATTCTGCGCGGTCTCGCCAAGGCTCTCGACCAACTCGACGCAGTCATCGCGTTGATTCGCAGTTCGTCGTCCGCCGAAGCGGCCCGCGTTGCATTGATGGAGCTGCTCGATGTCGACGAGGTGCAGGCCACCGCGATCCTCGACATGCAGCTGCGCAAGCTTGCTGCACTCGAGCGGCAGAGCATCATCGACGACCTCGCAAAGTTCGAGGCCGAGATTGCCGAGCTCAACGCGATTCTCGAAAGTGAGCCGAGGCAGCGGTCGATCGTCAGCGAAGAACTCAGGGCGATCGTCGAGAAGCATGGCGATGAACGGCGCTCGCGCATCATCGCCGCCGAGGGCGAAGTCTCGATGGAAGACCTCATCGCCCAAGAGGACGTCGTCGTCACCATCAGCAACGGCGGCTATGCCAAGCGCACCAAAACCGACCTCTACCGCGCTCAACGCCGCGGCGGCAAAGGAATCATCGGCGCGCAGCTGCGGCAAGACGACGTGGTCGAGCACTTCTTCGTGACCACGACCCATCATTGGTTGCTGTTCTTCACCGACAGGGGCCGCGTCTATCGCGCGAAGGCGTACGAGCTGCCAGAAGCTGCACGCAGCGCCCGCGGCCAACATGTTGCGAACCTGCTGGCCTTCCAGCCCGACGAGACGATCGCGCAGGTGCTCGCGCTTCGCGACTACGAGGTGGCTCCCTATCTCGTGCTTGCGACTCGTGACGGGCTCGTGAAGAAGACCGCGTTGGGTGAGTTCGACTCGAACCGATCCGGCGGTGTGATCGCCATCAACTTGCGTGAAGACGATGCAGTGATCGCTGCTCGCCTGGTGTCGGCCGATGACGACTTGCTGCTGATCAGCCGCAAGGGTCAGTCGATCCGGTTCCACGCCGACGATGAGGCACTGCGCCCGATGGGCCGTGCGACGAGCGGCGTGATCGGTATGCGGTTCCGGCAAGGCGACGAGCTGCTCGCGATGATGGTCGCCCAGCCCGACGCGTTCGTGTTCACCGCGACTGACGGCGGGTTTGCGAAGCGGACGCCGATCGATGAGTACCCCGTGCAGGGCCGCGGCGGGCAGGGTGTCCTGACCGCTCGGCTGACCGACGACCGCGGAGGTCTCGTCGGTGCCTTGATGGTTGGCACTGGCGACGAGATCTTTGCGATTACGTCCGGCGGCGGTGTGATCCGTACGCGGTCTGACGAGGTACGGCCGACCTCCCGTGCCACGATGGGCGTGCGGCTGATCAACCTTGCCGACGGCGACGCAGTCGTAGGCATCAGCCGCAACGCGGAAGCGTCGTCGGAAGTGGCTGATGACGCCGACGGTCCTGAGATCGATGGGGTTGCCGGCGACGGTGACGACGTCGAGATCGACGCGAATGAGATTTCTGCGGAGTCAGGTGGGCAGAATGGGGTCGATGACGAGCCACTGGCGGATGCTGGTCCGACCGCTGATGAGGCGCCCGACGCCGATCCGACCGATTCGCAATAGGGAGAGCCGTGACTGACGGAGACCTGGGCGGTCGACCGGCGCGTAGCCCGTACGCCCGGCCGCCGGTCGACTCACCGACCGAATCCCACGCCGCCCTGATCGAGTCGGAGCCCGAAGAGTCTCCCGTCGCCCCACCCGAACCTGCCCCTGAGTTCAGCACCACGACGTCCGGCCCGCGAAGCGTTGCGACCGGGTGGCCGACCGATCCTGCCGCCGCTCGCGACGGCGGGGTGGCGGTGACCGGTACTGCCATCCCGGTCGCGGCGGCTGTTGGCGGTGACGCTTCCGCCGTCCGGCCTCGACCCGTACAGGTGGCGACCGCCCGCCGCGGGCCGCGCAAGGCCCGGTTGGTGATCAAGCACATCGACCCGTGGACCGTCATGAAGCTGAGCTTCGTCGTGTCGGTCGTCATGCTGGCGGTCTGCGTCGTTGCCGTGGCGATCGTCTATGGCGTGCTCGGCAAGATGGGCGTCTGGACCCAGATCAACACCCTGGTCAACGAGGTGTCACCGACGACGACGAGTAGCGCACTGCATAGCCCGGTGAGCGCCGGCCGGGTCGTCGGGGTGGCCGCGGTCATCGGCGCGATCAACGTTGTGCTGCTGACGGCCCTTTCGACGCTCGGTGCCGCGATCTACAACTTGATCTCCGACCTGGTCGGTGGGATCGAGGTCACGCTCACCGATCCCTGAACTGCTCCGGATGGGTCGCGCCGCAGGTAGTGGGGTACCTCGCCCGTGTACTAGTGGGGTACCCGCACGTGTAGTGGGGTACCCTCGGCGAGGCACGTTGCCGGGGCCTGTAGCTCAGTTGGTTAGAGCGCATCCCTGATAAGGATGAGGCCGGAGGTTCAAGTCCTCCCAGGCCCACCCCCCGCCGTCGAGTCGAGGTGACAACAGTGAAGAAGCTCCTGGTGTTGACAGCCGTCCTGGCTGGCGGTGTGGTGGTTTACCGTCGCATGCAGGCGGCGCAGGCCGAAGAGGACCTATGGATCGAGGCCACAAGCTTCGTCGAGCCAGAACCGGCAGTCTGAGCGCTCGTTTGGTAGTGCCCGGGGACGTAGCTCAATTGGTAGAGCACCGCCTTTGCAAGGCGGGGGTCAGGGGTTCGATTCCCCTCGTCTCCACCCTCAAGCCGTGTTTGCCGGGTCGTCGTTGGATCTCCGGTTTGCACGGGAATTAGTAACCGGATTGGGAGACGTGCCCAAGGCTGCGGACCTCGGCTGTACCGTGCGCTCACGATGGTCCGCAAGCCGGCTCGTAGTCGCCGCGTCGCGAGCGTCACACGCCAGACGCGCCTCGATCGCAACGCTGACGATGGCATCGGTTTCTAGCACCGAAAGATGTTTCTCGAGCAGCGCGAAGGTGTACGCGTTCGGGGTGACGCGCGCTAGGTATGCCACCGCGTCGAGCTCGTATCTTGATACGGTCTACACGCGGAGGCGATCACGATGCCAAGATGGTTCAGGAAGCGCAACGAAGGGCGGGGGAACATGCAATCCGACCGCCAACCCCTCTCGCAGGTTCTCGCGGAGTGCGCCGGAAACTGGATCGCGGTTGACCGCTCCACTAACGAACTGCGAGCGGCCGCATCAAGCGCAGACCTCCTCGCTATCCAGATTAGGGAGAAAGGACTGCGCAATGTCGCCATCTTGCGCGCTCCCGACGCATCTGAGCCGGAGTTGGTCGGCCTCGGTTGAGCCAGCCGTGGCCGTGGCGTTACCCGTACCAAGAGGACGGGCCTCGGCTCGACACGATCGTGCTGCGACCGATCGTGCCCGTCACCCTGGTAGGCACCGCCGGCCTATCGAGTTCTGCCTTCGCGCTCGTGGACTCGGGGTGCTCGCACGTCCTTGTCTCGCAGGGCCTTGCTCGGTCGGTGCAGCTGCATTTTCGCGATAGCCAACGCCAGCTCAGACTCGGCATTGGAGGCACGACTGTCGAGGTTAGATTCCTTGACGCAACGCTGAGGCTGCACCCGGATCAGGCCGGCGATGATGAGTTCTTCGAGTGGCGGACGGAAGTCGGGGGTCATACGCGAATGGCGGCCAACATTCCAGGTGGTGTTAGGTCAGCTCGGCTTCTTGGATCATTTCACCGTGACCATGAGTCGGCACGCGCAAGAAACGGCCGTTGAGGCTGTAACGGAATACGACAAGCGATTCCCCGTCCGCTACGGGGAAGTGCGCTAAAGGCTCAGCCCTCGAGGGCTGCCAGGCGGGCCTCGAGTTCGTCGACTCGATGGCTTAGCAAGGCGACCTGAGCCTCGGCGTCGAGGCGGCGCTGGGCGGTGTACCGCATCCGCGGCGATGCCTCGGCGCGCGCCGCGACGACGGCCACGGGCACGAGTCGAGTGGGACCGTGCGGGCCTTCGGTGAGTCGGGAGGGGATCTCACCGCTGCGATACCAGCTGCGCAGCGCTGCTCGAGATGCGCCCGTCTGCCTCGCGGCGACGTCCAGCGTCACCCAGTCCGACCCTTCAAGCTGAGCAGTCAGCTCAAGCGCCGCATCCCAGTCGTCGAGCCGGTCGTCCCACGCCACAGCGCACCTCCATCCCTTTCACTGTGTGCCTTCGGCACCATGCTATTAGCAGGGTGTTGACGGGGCTAGAGCCAGCGCCCACGCTGAAGCCATGTTTGAGCGATTCTCGGCACGAGCCCGCCAGGTGATCGTGCAAGCCCAGGAAGAAGCCCGGCTGTTCCACCACAACTACATCGGCACCGAGCATTTGCTCCTCGGAATGCTGGCCGAACCGGACGGCGTCGCACACGAGGCCCTCACGAACGCCGGCGTGACTCTCGATGACCTTCGCGTGCGGGTCCAGGCCGCCGTCGGCATGGGGAAGCGCGCACCCGCCGGCCACATCCCCTTCACGCCGAGCGCGAAGAAGGTCCTCGAGCTTGCGCTACGCGAAGCGTTGACCTTGCACCATGACTACATCGGCACGGAGCACCTGCTCCTCGGCCTCATTCGAGAACGCGAAGGGCTCGGAGCCCGGCTGCTTACCGAGTCGGGCGTCGATCTGCTCAGTTTGCGGATGAGGGTGCTCGACCTCGTGCCGCCCGCGGCAGCGCCCGAGTCCAGGCGCCGACCGTTTTGGGCTCGGTCACGCCACGTCGTCCCGCTTATTGCCGACGCCGTTGACGTCCGCACCACCACCGCGACCGATACCAGCCTCGATGAAGCCCGGCGGTTGGCCGGCGATGGCGCCGTTGGCTCGCACCATTTGCTGCTTGCGACGCTGAGCGACTCGACGAGCGCGGCCGCGAAGGCCCTGGGCAGTCTTGGGATCGACCTCGACCAGGCCCGGGCGGCGCTGCGGGAGGTCGACGTTGCCGGCACTACCGACGAGCTTCCAGAAGAGGCCGGACGCCGACAGCTGGTGATGCGCGTCACCGGCTCGACCCTGGTGATGGAGACGCCCGATCCCACGCTTGTCGCGGCGGCGCAGGCAATTTTGGTGTCGTCGGGTGGTCACGAAATCCGCGGCGATGACGCGCGCAGTCGGGGGTTTGCCGAGATTTGGCGGGCGTGGCAGGCAAGTCTGCAGGCAACCGCTGAGCGGGCGGACGAGGCGAGCGCAGCCGGCCCGGCAACAGATTGACACATGGTCAGGCTGGTACCGGGCCAGGCTGGCTCGGAAACTACGGCGACGCGGGTCAGGCGTGGTGGTGCGCGGGTGAATCGTCGGTCAGATCGAGCGGGTGTGAGCCGTTCATTGCGTGGAGCTCTGTGTCGTCCATGCCGTCGGTCTCGAGCGGGTACGGGGTGAGCTGAACCGGCTTGCCAGCCTGCGCGAGCCAGGCAGCTGTCGCACCGAGCACGCCACCGAGTCCGAGGCACATGAGTGCGGTCGGCCAGCGCCGACGCTTCTTGATGACGACGCCTTCGCCTGTGCGAAGTGCGGCGGCGGCCAGGCCTGCGCGCCGAAGAGCTTCGCCTCGGATGGGTGCGGTGACAACAAGGGCAGTGCCGACAGCCGGCATGATGCGCTCGCCGACGAGTTGGCGTGTTTGCTTAGCTGCCTTGCGACCGAACGGGCCGAAAGCCGGCGCGATCCTCTGGTCGAGGAGCTGGCGGGTCCGCTTAGCTGCCTTCGAACATGCAGGCCCGAGCGTCGGCATGACGCGTTCGCTGACGAGCTGGCGGGTTTGCGCCGCTGCCTTGCGACCGGCGGGTACGGCGACGGGGACAATCCGGGTGCCGACGAGTTGGCGTGCCGCGCCAATGCGTGCGGCGGCGATATCGGTCATCTTCGCGGTGGTGACGGGCATGCGAACCTCCGTAGGGGCGGCACCGAACAAGCTGGGGAGCGCGCGTCGTGCGATGGTGCTCAGTTTGCCATCCCCACCCCGACCCGCGGGTAATCCAGGGTCGCGGGTGGTTCGTGTCCACGGTACGGCGCGACGGTGTCCGCTGTCGCGTGGGAAGATGACGTATCCGCGCACCGACCGGGAGGAATCACCCAGTGGCCGACGAGACTTTCGCGACTTTGCACACGACGAAGGGCGACATCGAGATTCGGCTCTTTGCCGATCACGCTCCGAAGACGGTGGCGAACTTCGTCGAGCTTGCTGAGGGCACCAAGGAATGGAAGGACCCCAGGAGCGGCTCGAAGACCACGACCAAGCTGTACGACGGCACGGTCTTCCACCGAGTCATCGACGGGTTCATGATCCAAGGTGGCGACCCGCTCGGCAGCGGTCGCGGCGGCCCGGGCTATCAGTTCGCCGACGAGTTCCACCCCGAGCTCGCCTTCAACCGGCCCTACCTGCTCGCGATGGCCAACGCCGGACCGAACACCAACGGATCGCAGTTCTTCATCACCGTTGGCCCGACGCCGCACTTGAACCGAAAGCACACGATCTTCGGTGAGGTAACGAAGGGCAGCGACGTCGTCGATGCGATCGCGACGGCGCCTACCGCGTCGGGCGACCGGCCGCGTACGGACATCGTGATCAACTCCGTCACCATCGAACGCCGTCCGGCCTAACGCAGGTGACCGCAGACCCGCGTGGGCCTGCCGAAGCCAGTAACGCACCCACCTGTTACCGGCATCCCGGCCGGGAAACCTACATCAGTTGCCAGCGGTGCGGGCGGCCGATCTGCCCTGACTGCATGATTCCGGCAGCAGTCGGTTTTCAATGCCCGGAGTGTGTGCAGCAGGGCCGGACTCGACAGACCCGCACGGTCTTCGGTGGCCGTGTCACCGCCACCCCGCACGCGGCGACCTACGCGCTCATCGGGCTCAACTGCCTCGTCTTCCTCTTCGAGATCTCGTCGACGGCGTTCGTGAACCGTTTCGACCAGGTCGGCCTGTTTCCGGGACACGGTCTGCCGAGCATCGGCGTCGCGACTGGCCAGTACTACCGCTTGCTTACGAGCATGTTCCTGCACGAGCCGCCGTCGTCGGGCGGAACTTTCTTTCTGCACATCCTGCTCAACATGTGGTGCCTGTACGTCGTCGGACCACCGCTCGAGGCTCTCCTGGGCCGCGTCAGATTTGTCGCGCTCTACCTACTCACCGGCCTCGCTGGCTCGGTGCTCGCGTATGCGCTGATGCCGCCCTACATCGGCGAGTTGGGCGCGTCCGGAGCGATCTTCGGCCTCTTCGGGGCGCTGTTCGTGGTCGGGCGGCGGCTGCGGCTGAACATTCAACCCATCGCGCTCACGATCGGCTTGAACCTGGTCTTCACCTTTTCGGTGGCGTCGATCAGCTGGCAGGCACATATCGGAGGTCTCGTCGCCGGTGCCGCGCTCGGCGCGGCTTGGGCCTATGCGCCGCGAGCCAACCGGACGGCGATTCAGATCGGCAGCTCCGTCGCGCTCGCCGCAATTCTCGTGATCATGGTCATCCTGCGGACACACAACCTCACCGGCTGACCGGCGTGTCGCACCGTTATCCCCAGTGTGGATAACAGTTGTGGATGAATTACAGGCGTGTGATTTGCAACTAGCGACCAAATCGCAGGTGAATTGCGGCCTCCAGGCCGGTTAGCGCCGGTCGGCCGTCAGCCGTTTAGCGCCATTGCGTGGCGAGGCCGAGCCCGATCACCAGCAGCGCGAAGCCCTCGATCAGGTTGCCGCCCTGGCCGCCCAAGCTTCCCATGCCGGGGAACCCGTAGTTGGAGACGTACCCAAGGACCAGCCACAGCACCCCGACCACCATGAAACCGACCATTGTCGGGGCGACCCACGGCGGGCTGACCCGCTTGCTGGCCGAGCGTTTCGGCGGCGGAGTGAAGACCTCGGTCTTACGGACACGCGACTTCGGCACGACAAGCCCTTCGGGAGCGTTCGACGGATCGGGGGAGCCCCAAGGCTTCGCCCTCGGTTAGCGTAGCCGTCGGGGATCAGGATCTGCAGATGAGGACGGCGGTGGCGGCGCGGTGAAGATCCGGTCGTCACAGGCATGGCGTTACGGCGTCCCGGCTACTGCGTTGGTTGCCGGGTTGCTGTTCGCCACCTCGGCCACCACGTCGCACGGCTTCGACCTGCGGGTAACGGGACGCGACGACGTGAACACCTTGGCGGCCCGCGAGCAGCGAACAGTGATCGCGCAGGGCGCCGCGCTCACTGCGCTCGAGCGCAAGGTGCAGGCGGCGACATCCGAGGCGGCGAAGAGCGACAGCCGGGTAGCCCAGGCCGCGAACCAGGCAGCCGCGTTAGCCGACGACGCGGGGCTGCAGCCGGTGACCGGACCCGCGGTAACGGTCACCTTGAATGACGCACCTTCCCTGCCGGGTAAGGAGCCGAGCGCGGTGCCACCTGACTACCTCGTGGTCCACCAGCAAGACGTGCAGGCGGTGGTGAACGCCTTGTGGTCTGGCGGCGCCGAAGCGATGACGCTGCAGGGACAACGGGTGATCTCGACCAGCGCCGTGCGGTGCGTCGGCAACACCCTGCTCCTGCACGGGATCGTCTATTCGCCGCCGTACATGGTGCAGGCAATTGGAAATCCGCAGAAATTGCAACAGGCCCTGAACGATGCACCCGATGTGATCATCTACAAGCAGTACGTCGCTGCCTATCAGCTCGGTTACAAGCTCGATGTCGAGGGAGACGTCACGATGCCGGCCTACACCGGGGCTCTCACGCTCGCCTACGCGCATGCGGCGGATTCGTGACGACGTCGTCCGATTTCGTGTTCGCGAGGGCCTCACGGGCGAACCAAACGATCAGGCTGTTGGGCGAGCTGCTCATCACCCTGGGTGCGATCGTTTTCCTGTTCATCGGGTACGAGCTGTGGTTCACCGGGCTGTATACCGAGCACGCCCAATCGAACTTCAAGAAGCAGCTGGCCGCCGAGTGGGCGTCACCGGCGCCGCCCACGACATCAGCAGGGCCTGCGTCGTCCGCCTCGCCCAGTTCGCCGGCATCGGGCAGCCCCAGCCCGACGTCCGTGCCGGTGGCGTCGGCGCCGACGGTGGCGCCGATCGCCCTGCCAGGTGATGCGATCGGCATCATCCGGATTCCTCGGCTCGGCACGAAGTACGGCTACGCCATCGTCGAGGGGGTGTCGACCGACGACCTGAAGAAGGGGCCTGGGCACTACCCCGGCACTGCGAACCCCGGTGGCATCGGCAATTTCGTGGTGTCCGGCCACCGGACCACTTATCTCGCGCCGTTCAACGGCCTCGGTGAACTGGTGGTCGGCGACGCGATCGTCATCGAGACTCGCGACACCTGGTACACCTACTTGGTCACGAAGACCCAGGCCGTGCTGCCGACCGACACCGCGGTCGTCTTGCCGGTGCCGGGCCAGCCACGCGCGAGGCCCACCCAGGCGCTGATCACGTTGACCACCTGCACGCCGAAGTACTCCGCGTCGCACCGTCTCATCGTGACCGGGTTGTTGCAGTCGGCGCTTCCTAAGTCGGCTGGCTCGCCGCCAGCACTTGTGGGGGGCTAGCCATGTACGAGTGGTTGTGGCGCAAGATGCCCGGTGGCTTCGCGGGCAAGCTGACCGGTTGCCTCGCGTTGCTCGTCGGCGTCCTCGCCTTGCTGTTCTTCGTGATTTTTCCTTGGGTCGAGCCACGCCTGCCATGGAACGACGTGAACGTGAATTCGCCGTCGATTGAGCAGACGATTCCGACCTCGTCCCCTGCGCCGACCAGCTCACCTGTGGTGTCGCCATCGACGCTGCCCGCCGGGTAGACGTAGCGCAGATAGTCGGCGACGCCGGACGCCGGCATCTGGGAGGATCGCTAGGTGCGCATTCTTGTCGTCGACAACTACGACAGCTTCGTCTTCAACCTCGTCCAGTACCTGGGTCAGCTTGGGGCGACCTGTGTGGTGCTGCGCAACGATGAGGTCAAACCAGGGGACGCCGCTGCGTTCGACGGCGTACTGCTGAGCCCAGGGCCGGGGATTCCGGAAGACGCAGGGGTCTGCGTGCCCCTGATCAAGGAGATGGCCGGCCGGTTGCCGATTTTCGGAGTGTGCTTGGGGCATCAGGCGATCGGTGTCGCGTACGGCGCGGTCGTCAATCGCGCCCCGGAGCTGCTGCATGGGAAAACCAGCGAAGTGCACCACGCCGGCGCCGGTGTGCTGGCCGGGTTGCCCGACCCCTTCACCGCGACCCGCTACCACTCACTCGCGGTCGTCGAGTCGACCCTGCCGGGCAGCATCGAGGTGACGGGTCGAACAGACTCGGGCGTCGTCATGGCCATGCGGCATCGCGATGTCGATGTCGAGGGCGTGCAGTTCCACCCCGAGTCGGTCCTGACGCAGGGTGGCCACCACATGCTGGCAAACTGGTTGGTGCGTTGTGGTGACGCCGGCGCGCCAGCCCGCGCCGAACTCATCAGTTCGCCGCTGTAAGCGACCAACTGGCGAACTCGGCGCGATTCGCTATGGCGTTGCCGTCGGGCTCACAGACGGTGTCGCCGAGGTGCTTGCCGATGGCGTGGCACTCCCCGGTGGTGGTGAGGCCGGTGGCGAGGACGACGGCGGCGGCGGTGCGACGGCCACGAAGAGCTTGACCACGGTGCCGGTCTTCGCCGTTGTGTCGTGCCCAGGCGATTGATTGATGACCGAGCCGGCTTGCACTGTGCTGCTCGCCTGGTTGATCTGCTGGAAGTTGAAGCCGTTGGTGCTCAGCGCCTGCTCGGCCTCATCGAGCGGCAGGTTTCGCACGTCTGGCACGGTGCTGTTGCCGCTTGCGACGACCACATTGACTGCAGTGCCCGACCCAATCGTCGTCCCCGCCTTGGGGCTCTGGCTGAGCACTGTGTTGCCGGCCAGCGCTGAATCCTGCGGCGTGATCGTCCCAAGGGTCAGTTTGTCGCGCTGCAGTTCGGCTTTGGCATCAGTAAGTGACTGATTGGTGAGGTCTGGAACCGGCACTGCTGCTGGGCCGCTCGACACGTAGATGGTGACGTTGGTCTTCAACGGCAGCGGCGTGCCCGTCGGTGGGTTCTCGCTGATGACGAGCCCCTTGGCTACCGTCGGGCTGCCGGCCACCTGCACGACGGGATTTAGGCCCGCGGTCTTTAGTGTCGAGATCGCATCAGCTTGGGAGAACCCGGTCACACTCGGGACCTGCACGGTAACCGCTGGGTGCTTGGTCGTCAGTGCCTGCCGAAGAAGCAGACCGAGTGCGATGAACACAGCGCACGCGATGAGCGCAAGCATGATGTACACGAGCGGACGACGACCGCGCGGCTGCCGGCGACCGATCTCCTCGCCGGCAACCGGCGCGAGGCTGACGGTCTGATCGTGCAGCAGCGGAGTGGCGCGGACCGGCACTCCGCTCAGCGCCCGCTCGATGTCTTCGCGCATCTCGGCGGCACTCTGGTAACGGTTCGCCGGATTCTTGGCCATCGCCTTGAGCACGATGGCGTCGATTGCCGGACTCACGTCGGGATTGACCCGCGACGGTGGGATCGGGTCTTCACGCACGTGCTGGTAGGCGACCGCGACGGCGGAATCACCGGTGAACGGCGGGGTTCCGGTCAGCAGTTCGTAGAGCAGGCAGCCGGTGGAGTACACGTCACTGCGCGGGTCGACCTGCTCGCCGCGCGCTTGTTCAGGCGAGAGGTACTGCGCGGTGCCGATCACGGCGGCCGTCTGCGTGACCGCGGCGCTCGCCTGCGCCACGGATCGTGCGATGCCGAAGTCCATGACCTTCACCTCGCCCGACCGCGTCAGCATGACGTTGGCGGGTTTGATGTCGCGATGGATGATGCCGTTGCGGTGGCTGTAATCGAGCGCCTTGAGGATCTCCGCGGTGATCTCGAGTGCGCGG
>DATCDK010000223.1:0-2777 GCA_036510735.1 Acidothermaceae bacterium
CTGTCCGGATCGGGCGGCGTCTCCAGCGTGACGGCTGGCTTGTCATCGGTTGGGCCCCCACCCACGTTGATGACGATGTAGCTGTTGGCCAGTGCGACGTAGCGTAGGTCTTCGTTGGAGAAGATCAGCTTGCCGCCGAGCTCCTACGCGTCGTGGGGGTTCGGCTGCATGCGACTGTCCGGCCGGCCGACCTCGTAGCCCGTCTCGGTGGTGACGAGTTCGCTCTGCTGATCGACGACCTTGACGACCCGCCCGACGCAATGACCTTGGCGCAACGGGTCGTTGTGAGTCTGGACCAGAGGGTCGATATCGGCACGCATCAGGTGCGTGTAGGCGCGAGCGTCGGGCTGGCCCTAAGGCATGACGGATCGACGATCGAGGGCTGGGTGCGCGAGGCAGACATCGCGATGTATGCGGCGAAGGCTCGCGGCAAGAATCGCGTGGAGCAATACGACGCACAGTTGGACGTCGCGGCCGTGGCCCATCAAGTGCTAAAGGATGAAGTCGCAGTAGCCGCCGATCGGGACCAACTCGTACTGGAGTACCAGCCGGTGGTTGAGCTCGGAACGGGCGAACTCGTCGGTCTTGAGGCGCTGGTGCGGTGGCAGCATCCGACTCGCGGGCTCCTGCCTCCGTCGTCCTTTATCGAACTCGCCGAAGAAAGCACCGCGATCCTGTCGATTGGCGCCTGGGTTTTAGAGAAAGCGGCACACGAACTGCGCGGATGGCAGCGGCGGTATGGGCGACCGGCGTTGTGGATGTCTGTCAACGTGTCGGTACGTCAACTCGAAACACCGGACTATGCGTCCACTATTTGTTCGATCCTGCGGGCCGCTGATATCGATCCAGGCAGCATCGTGGTGGAGGTGACCGAGTCGGTGCTCGCCGACGCGAACGGTGGCGCGGCCGAGACGCTGACGACCCTGCGCACAGCAGGAATGCGGATTGCGCTCGACGACTTCGGGACCGGCTTCTCGTCGGTTGGCTACCTGCGACAGTTGCCTGTCGACTTCCTGAAGATCGACCGCTCGTTCGTCGCCGGCGTGTCGCCGGGCAGCAGCAGCCCGTTGTTGGAGGCGATCGTAGGTCTGGCTCAGCACCTCCGGCTCGAGATCATTCCCGAAGGCATCGAACAGCCGGCTGAGCTGGCGCAGCTGCGGTCACTCGGATGTCACCTCGGTCAAGGTTTCTTGATGTCCAGGCCGGTTGCGTCGGCGGCGATTGAGAGTCTGCTCGCGGCTGCGATTCCGTTCCCGCACGTCGAGTTCGAAGCGACAGTCGACACGCTCATGACCGCGCTGCAGAAGTAGAAGGGTGACAGAACGGCACAGAGCTCTCGCGTTTGCGATTGTGCACATGCCGACGATTCGTGCACAGCTCTCGAGGTTCGAACGTGCGTGCGAAAAGTGTCAGTGGTCGCCGATAGCTTCGGTGGATGTTGATCGCCGAGTCCGATATCGCACCGGAGCTGTTTCCGGACGACGATGAGTTGGCGACGCTGGAGGATCTGCTCGATTTCGAGCCGGGCCTGGCGATGATCGCGCACTTGAGCTGCCTCGACGTCAACACACTCGACGACCGGTCCGCGTCGATCGTGCTCGAGCTCTGGGAACGCCAGCAAGCCTGGATCGCGGAGCGCGCCGTCACCGCGATGGCGCGAGTCGCCGGCCCGACCCCACCACCAGACCCAGGCAGCGAGGATCCGTGGGGCCGTGACAGCATCGACGGTGGGGTGAATCTGGTCGCCGCGACGTTGGGGATGACCACCAACGGCGCACAGACCCGCGCCGATGTGGCCCGCAAGATCACCGAGTCGCTCCCGGCGTGCCGGTTGGCGATGGCGGCCGGGTTCATGGGGTATCGGCAAGCCCAGTTGGTCGCCGAGGCGGTCACCGACGCCGGGCTAGGTCAACTCGGCATCATGGCGGTCGACGCTCGGGTCGCCTCGAAGATCAAGGGACAAAGCTGGGCGGCGTTTCGCCGCACCCTTCGCCGTGCGGTGTTGGCCGCCAACCCTGACTTGGTGCTCGCCGAGCACGCGCAGGCGCTCAAGCGCCGTTGGGTGGTGAAGTTCGACCACCTTGACACCGTGATGAGCGAACTCCACGTCACCATGTCAGCCGTCGACGCCCAAACCGTGTGGCTGGCCTTAGATGCCACCGCGATGCAACTGCAGGCCGCCGCTAAGACTGCCGGCCTCATGGATGAGGGCATCGACGCCTACCGGCCTGATGCGTTGGTCGTGTGGGCGAACACTGCGCTGGGGGATCCGAAAGCACCGCGGCGGCACGGCCGACGCCAACAAGTCCAGTTCACCATCGACCTGCCCAGCCTGCTCGGCCTCGCTGACAACCCGGCGGAGCTCGTGGACTTCGGCCCGATCCCCGCCGCGCTGGTGCGTGACCGCGCTGCTGAGGCTGACTGGCGGCGCATGATCGTCGAACCGGTCACCGGCTACCTGCTCGACTACGGCACCGTCGTCTACCGGCCACCCGCAGACCTCGCGGACTATGTGATGGCCCGCGACCGGCGCTGTCGCTTCCCCGGCTGCAACACCCGCGCCACGGTGTGCGATATCGACCACAACATCCCCGCCCCACGCGGTGACACCCCCGCCAAGAACTGCTGCTGCCTGTGCCACCGCCACCACCAACTCAAAACCTTCGGCGGCTGGATCGTTGTACTCAAACCCGACGGCTCCAACTTGCAAAGCCAAATCCAAAATTCAGGCATGGTGCGCCGCCAGGGACTTGAACCCCGAACCCGCAGATTAAGAG
>DATCDK010000224.1:0-8141 GCA_036510735.1 Acidothermaceae bacterium
CGCCTGGCAAGGAACAGGTCAACTGCGTCACAGACTTGAGCGGGCTAGTGCCGCAGCCGGTCGCCTGTCCAGCGGGGACCTGTCGATTCGACTTGAGGAGGGCGGCCCCGCTGAGGTCGCGGCGCTTGGTCACGCACTCAACGCGATGGCGGCGCGACTTTCCACCGCCGACATCGAACAGAGGCAGTTCCTCACCGACCTCGCCCACGAAATCGCGACGCCCTTCCAGATCGTCGCGGGCTTGGCGCAGGCACTCTTGGACAGCACCATCGAACCGAGCAACGACGTCGGGCTGAGCCAGGTTGTCTCGCAGGAGACAGCCCGACTGGCCAGGTTGCTCGACGATCTGCGTGCGCTGACGCGACCCGACCTCGTACCTGACTTCGAGCTGGTCGCGCTGGATGCTCTGTGCGCGAGTCTCGTCAAGCGGTTCACACCTTTGGCTATCACTAAGGGAATTCGGCTGAAGTCACACGCACATCACGTGAGAATTGTGACCGATCTGCATTTGGTGGAGACCGTTGTCTCCAACTTCCTCACCAATGCGTTACGCGCCACTCCGGCCGGCGGTGAGGTTGCGGTCGCGGTGCGACGTACTCGGCAGGGCGCAGCCTTCTCTGTCTCGGACACAGGGCCAGGGATTCCAGTGGCGGAGCAGCAACGCATTTTCGACCGCTTCTACCGACTCGACCGCTCTCGGGACCGAGCCTCGGGCGGCTCCGGCCTTGGACTTTCAATCGCTCGTAGATACGCGCACGCCCTCGGAGGCTCGATCCGGCTTGAGAGTGCCGTGGGAAACGGGAGCCGCTTCACCCTGGAGCTTCGAGCGAGAACAGGCAACGAACAGCGCGACCTAGGAACCCAGGATGGCTTTTCCGAATAGGCCCCAGCCCATAAGCCTGCTGCGGGCACCCACCAACTGCCCCTAGAACGTCCCCTGAGGCAGGCGGTTGCTCGCGGCTTCGAACCCGCTCAGCAAGATGTCGAGCCCGAACGTGTCGCCGTGATCGGCACGCTGTCGAGCTGAACGGTGTCGACGGAGCTGACGAGACCGCGCTCGTCTTCGTCGAGTCAAGGAATTCGGCGGGGTTTCGCGAGAAAATTCTGTGCCAAATTCCTTCACTCGGCGGTGAGGTACGGGTAGGTGGCTGGGTCAGCCGACGCCGGCTTGGGCGTGTGCGCCAACCGGCAGCAGGTTGCCCTTGGCGTCCTTCGCCGTGAGTGCGCCATACGTTGGGTTGCCGTTCGCGCTGCCACCGAGCCACCAGAACTTGACGTCGGGGTTCACGCTCCATGCGGCGACATGCGCGGGCGTTGGTACACCATTCACGACGACGGAGATCGTGGCCGCCGATCCGACGTAGTAGCCGACGTAGTACGTCCCGGCGAATTCCTTACCGACCATGCTGACTGCGTGGAAGCCCGGCGTTAGGTCGCTGCCGTCGAATTCGTTCGCCTCGTACACGCCGGTGGCGGTCCCGGACGCGTCGACAGTTCCAACCATGAGGCCGAAGTGAGTGCACGGAATAGCCGCGTCATCGATGTGAATTCCGTACAACACAAGGCTATTCGTCGTGCCGACGTCGGTACCGGCCTGCACCAAGCTGCCCCACGGAGGCGCGTTGCCGTCGGGGTTTGCGGCCGGGGCGCCCTCGGTCGACTGTGGCGCGGGTGAGGCAGTGCACGAGACGGACGACGAGGAGCTCGCCGGAGCGGACGACGCGGCGGGTGGTGTCGACGCCGCAGACCAAAACGTGGGCGAGGCAGGTGCGGAGGACGGCACCTCGGCTATTGGGGCCGCAGACCCAGACCCCACTGATGTCGAGCCCACTGACGATGAAGGCGTTGGCGATGCGGGCGGCGCTAGCGCGATGCCAAGGCCGTTGCCCGACCCAGACTGCACCGTCTGCGCGCCGTGATGGCCGCCGGCGAGTGCCGCGATCGATGTGATGCCGAGCACCGCAACTGCTGCAGCGCCGACGATCGACGTCTGCCGGATCGTTCTGATTCGGCGGCCGCGTCGAATGATCTGCTCGGATGTTGCGCCGAGGGTGAGATCGGGCGGCAAGTTCCCGAGCTCCTCGCCGAAGTTGTTCTCGCTCATGAGGTCTCCTCCCGTGCCGGCGAAAACGCGGGCACGTCGATGTCAGAAAGGTGAGTGTTAGAGAGGTCGATGTCAGAAAGGCTGGGTGAGCGCCGCAGTTTGGCCAGCGCCTTTGATGACGTGCTTTTCACGGTGCCGACGGATACGCCGACATGTGCGGCGACCTCGGCTTCGCTCAGGTCGACGTAGTAGCGCAACACCACGATCGTTCGTTCGCGACGTGTCAGCTGCGCAAGAGCGGCAGCAAGCGCCGTCCGCTCATCTATTGTTCTGCCGTGATCGGGCACGGCGGTGTGCTCAGGTAATTGTTCGGTCGGGCGCTCACGCCAAGGCGCTCTACGCCACCAGTCGATATAGCTGTTCACCATGACCCGACGCGCGTAGGCCTCCGCGTCGTCGAACCGCACCCGGCGCCACGCAGCGAACGTCTTTGCGTACGCGAGCTGGGTGAGGTCTTGTGCCTGCTCCCGGTGTGACGTGAGCAACCAGGCCGTCCGCAGCAGGCGTGCCGACGACTCGGTCACGAACCGGGTGAATTGGGTCGTCGCCGCCAAGCTGGTCTGCCCGGCAGTGTCGAGTTCGTCGGGCCGCTCCATCGATGTCGTCACACCCCGCAATACGGACCGGTGCCCCGATGGGTTGCCGTCGTCGTCCCACTGTCTCGTCTCGAACACTGCCTCGTCTCGAACACTGTCTCGCAGGGGCCATCAGCCCGCCGACCGAGTAGCGTCGAGCCATGGGGTTGTGGTTCGCCGTCGCGCTGGTCCGCTGGTTCCTCAAGCTCACCAGGCGCCGCCGCTAGTTCAAGCGCCGATGCCGCGCGACCGATGCTCAAACCGTCGGAAGTAGCGCGAGGACGGTGGAGGGCGTGCGGATGGAGACTGGCAGCGCCTTCAAGCCATACCCCGCACCGGAGCGTGAACTCCCCAGGACGTGGCACGGGCGTCGACCCTGGTGGCACGTCGCCGGCATCACGCTGGCCATCGTGCTGTGGCTCGCTGGCGTGGCGGCCGTGGCCTTCTTCGTGTTGATGATGGTCCTGTTCGCCCAAGTGGGCAGCAACAAGTGATCCCCCGGATCCGGCTTCTCATCGTGCTCACGCGGCCAGCCGTCGCGTTCCTCTTCTGCATGTACGTCGTCATCGGTCTCGCAAAGGCCGGCGACACCGGGACCGGCTTCAGGCTGTACCGAGATCTCCTCGTCGTCATCGGCTTCCTGATCTTTTCCGTTGCGGTCAACGACTTGTCGGACGCGCCGATCGATCGGCAGAACCTGCCTCATTCCAATCGCCCACTTGTCACGGGCCGTGCGGACGAGCGCGAAATGAAGACGGTCGCCGCCACCGCGGCGGCCGTCAGCATCGGTGCGGCTGCGCTCGGAGGGTGGCCGCTGCTCGGGTTGGCTGCGGGCGGCCTCGTGCTCAGTTTGGCCTACTCGTTGCCACCATTTCGGCTGGCAGCTCGGGGAGCGGTCGCGGCTCTCGTACTGCCCGGCGGATACGTCGCGATGCCATTCCTGGTTGGCTTGATGTCTGTGCAGACCAACGTCTCGCTGAACGACGCCCTGCTACTCGCCGGCCTATACGTGGGCTTCATCGGCCGCATTTTGCTGAAGGACTTCCGTGACGTGCGCGGTGACGCCCTCTTCGGCAAGCGCACCTTTCTCGTTCGGCGCGGCCGCCGCGCAACATGCGCGGTCAGTGCAATCTTCTGGACGGCGGGAGGGGCGCTGCTCGTAGCAACCACGCCGCACCCAACGGCCAGCTACATCGCAACCACCTGTTCTGGTCTCGTCGGCGTACTCGTGTTGCTTCGAGCACTTGCAAACGAGCGCAGTGCGCGACGCGACGAGGCCATCATCTCCGGCATCGCCATCATCGGCCGTGGCATGCTGGTCTTGCTCGTGGCGCAACTCTCGATGACCGACAAGCATTGGCTGCCGCTGCCGGCAAACGCCGCGCTCGCCTGCATCGCCCTCATCACAGCTGGCGCAGTCAGGACGATGCTCGTCCACGGACCCCGCAGCAACCTTGTCGCGCCAGCACAATCTGCGAAAGCTGAGCCTGCATCTGCTGATTTGTTGCTCGCCACGGATGCTGGTCGCGGGATGTAGGCGATGACAGGATCGCGGGATGGACAACGATCCCGGCTCGATGCGAACCGGCAGGTGCGCGGTCGAGGGCGGGTCCCTGGCGTGGCAGGCCGTCGGAGACGGACCGCCGGTGGTGCTGGTGCACGGCTTCGCTCTCGACCACCGCATGTGGGACGACATCACGCCCGGCCTCGCCCGCGACCACACGGTCATCAGCTATGACTGTCGCGGATTCGGTGCGTCGGCTGAGCTCGATCAGGCGACCGCGTACACGCATACAGACGACTTGCTGACGTTGCTCGCACATCTCGGCGTGCGGCGCGCCGCGTTGGTCGGGTTGTCGTTCGGCGGCGGCGTCGTGCTGAAGACCGCGCTGCGTTCGCCCGAATCCGTGACGCACCTCGTGCTCGTCGATGCGGTGCTCGGTGGCGTGCCCTGGGATGAGGAATCGCTGCGCGGAAGCGAGGCGGTCGACCTCGCCGTCCGCCTTGGTGGTGTCGTGGCCGGGCGCCGCGCATGGTGCGCACACCCGCTGTTCGCTGCGGTGAACGAGCACGCCGAGCTCGCAGCGCGTCTTGTCGACATGGTCGGCGGGTATCCCGGCCACCATTGGCTCGGCACCGACCCACACCGAGCCGAAAGCGACGTGCGCCCGATCGACGTGCTCGACACGATCGGGGTGCCGACGACGGTGATTGTCGGCGACCGCGACGTCCGGTGTTTTGTGGAGATGGCTGGGGTGCTGGCGGGCGGGATCCCCGGCTCGCGGCTCGTGACGATTGCCGGCGCCGGCCACATGACGCCAATGGAGGCGCCGGACGCAGTTCTGCGTGCGCTCCACGACGCACTGGTGGGCTGAAGTTCACCGGTCGACCCCTAGTACGCCGCTCAGGGAAGCCGTAACCTCGGCTCACCCTGTGAGTCTCACTCTTTGAGAGGTGGCGCGCATGTTTGTTCAGATCATCCAAGGCACGGTGACCGACGCGGACGCTCTGCAGCGGTCGGTTGAGCGGTGGCGCAAGGAGATCAAGCCTGGCGCGCACGGTTACCTCGGCTCGACGGGCGGGGTCACCCCCAACGGGCGGGGCATCACGATGGTCCGTTTCGAATCTGAGGCCGATGCCCAAGCCAACAGTGATCGTACCGAGCAAGGTGCCTGGTGGAACGAGGCGTCGAAGGCTTTCGGCGACGATGTCACCTTCCACAACTCGACCGAGATCGAATCACTGCTCGGTGGCGGCAACGACGCCGCCGGCTTCGTGCAGGTACTACAGGGACACACCAACGACCAGGCTCAGATGCGCGCGACTGGCCGCGCCATTCAAGACGAGTTGCACGCAGTGCGTCCCGACATTCTTGGCGTCGTTGTCGCGTTCCACGGCGACGGCGAGTTCAGCCAGTTCATCTACTTCAGCTCTGAGGAAGCGGCTCGCGCCGGCGAGAAAGCCATCGCGAACGACTCCACACTGAGTCAGCGTTTGCGCGCCACCATCGAAGGCGACCTGACGTTCTTCGACCTCAAGGAGCCCGACTTCGACTGACCGCGATGGCTCACCCGACCGAAGTTGATCACGTTAGGCAGCCGTAAGGGTCCCGAGGCAGGTATGGACGCCTGCCTCGGCTACATCTCGGCTGCCTCAGGGCCAACGGAAGGGACGACGGGAGGGCGAGGCGAGGCGCGGAGCGAGGCCAACGCCGCTGCCGCCACGGCGACGACGGCGAGCACCACCATGCACGTCTGAAAGCCAACCGTCACGACGTGCGGCGACGCGTGCAGCCGCTCCGCATTTCGCACTCCGAGAACCAGCCCTGTCGCCGCCACTCCGATCGCGGTACCAAGACCGCGGGTCAAGTTGAGGATCCCGCCCGCCATCCCCGAGTGCTCACGCGGCGCGGCCGCCACGATCGCCGCGTTGTTCGCCGGCGTGAACAGGCCGAGTCCGGCACCGACGGCGGCAAGCAGCACGACGGTCGCAGCCGACGAGCGGTCGGCGAACGCGAGCCCGCCGAGCGATACGCCAACGAGCAGCATGCCTGTCACCGTCGGGATCCGCGCACCGATCCGATCGCGCGCGCGGCCAGCGAAGGGTGCAACGACTGCGAGCGCGATCGGCAGCGCCCCGAGTTCGAGACCAGCGCGGGTCGCCGACAGCTGCCGCGCGTGCTCCAGAAAGAAGGGGACGACGAACAGCACCGCGAACAACACCAGGTAGCTGAGGAGGCCCGAGGCTATGCCCGCGGTGAAGTCGAGGTTGCGAAACAGCCGAAGGTCGATCAATGGCGCACTCGTGCGCCGCTCGCGCCGGATGAAGACGCCAACAAGAACCGCCGCCGCTACGAGCAGCAGCAACGGCGCGGCGAGACCCGAGTTAGCAGCGACATTCAATGCCAGCAGAAACGCGACGACCGCTGGAGCGAAGAATCCCAGACCCAGCCAGTCGAATCGCACCCGCAGCGCGAGGTCTCGCGACCGCGGCAGCAGCAGCCAGGCCAGCACCAATCCGATCACCCCGACGGGACCGTTCAGAAAGAAGATCGACCGCCACCCCGCGACACCGATCAGCAACCCGCCTACAGTCGGTCCGAGCGCAAGGCCGATCGCTTGCGCCGCACCTTGGATACCGATGGCTCGACCGAGACTGGCCTTAGGGATTGCCGTGGCGATCAGAGCCACCGAGTTTGCTTGCAGCATCGCGGCGCCAAGCGCTTGCACAACACGAAAACCGATGAGCACACCGAGGGTGGGCGAGAGACCGCAGCCGACCGACGCAAGCGTGAAGATCGCGAAGCCGTAGGTGTAGAGCAGCTTTCGGCCGATCATGTCGGCGAGCCGGCCAACCGCCGTGACGCTCGCGACCAGCACGAGTAGGTAACTCAGTGCGACCCACTCGACGCTAGCGAGGCTGGCGTGAAATTGCTGCTGCAATGTCGGTAGCGCAAGGGTGACGATCGATGCGTCGAGCTGGCCGAGGAACGCGCCGATGCTGACGGTGACAACGACGAGCCATGGCGCGCTCGGCCAATTGCGAATCACTGCCGGCCGACGAGGCTCGACGACTAGACGCTGCCAGCCGCGCGGCTCGTCCTCGCTGCCGCTTCCCGTCACGACTCCAAAGTACACCGGTTACCGAACATTTCGGGAGGCGATGTATACGATGAGTGGATGCCCCAACCTGATACCCCGACTCCGAGCGACGCCGAGGCATTGACCGACGTAGTGAACCGCCTGCGTCGGGTCTTGCGGGCCGGCATCCGCACCGACTACCCGTGGGAAACGCTGCCCATGGCGCAGATCGAGCTCCTGCAGTGCCTGCGCGACCATGAGCCAGCTGGCATCAGGGTCGGTGAAATCTGCACCACGCTGCATCTCGCGCCGGCGACCACAAGCGGTCTCGTGCAGCAGCTCGTCGAGGCTGGCACGGCGACGCGCGATCCGGATCCTGCCGACCGACGGGTCGCGGTCGTGCGATTGACGAAGGCCGGACGCCGGCAGCTACAGGATTGGCAGCGGGCTCACGAGAGGCGACTCGGAACGGCCTTGGCGCAACTGTCGGTCGCACAACGCGCCGCGGTCCGCGCCGCCGTCCCCGCATTGGCTGTTTTGGTCGACAAGCTCAGCCAGAGCTGACGGTCACTGGAGGGCGATCCACAGCCCAAGGGCAGCAGCGCCGAGCCCGACCGCGAGGCTGGCCACAACGTTGGCAGTTGCCTCCAGCAGGGCACCCGCCTCACCGAGTGCGATGGTCTCCCACATCCAGGTCGAGAAGGTCGTGAAACCCGCGCAGAATCCACTGCCGATGATCGTGGCGGCAGTCACCGACAGCCCATGGTGCGCAGCCAAGCCTGTCGTCAAACCGAGGACGAACGAACCGACGACATTGACGATGAACGTGCCCCACGGAAACACGCTGTCGTGGCGGTGCGAGATCACCTGGTCGGCAACGTA
>DATCDK010000225.1:0-68951 GCA_036510735.1 Acidothermaceae bacterium
CGCGGTTGCTGCGCCGGCCGTGTCGCGCGCTGCCCCGGCCGCCCCCGCGACCGCGCCAACTCAGGCCGCCCCGGCTCCCGCGGCCGCTGCCCCTGCGACCACACCCGCTGCTTCTGTCGCGGTCGCTGCTGCCGCCGAACCGGAGCCGACCTCAGCTGCGCACACGCCGCCGGCTGCCACCCTGCCGGCTGCCACCCTGCCGCCTGCCACCCTGCCGCCTGCCACCCAGCCGCCACCTGCCCCGCCGTCCGACCCCATCGCTTCACCCGCTGGTGTCGTAGCGGCGTCTCCCCTTGCAACCGGCGACCTCGATGCGGCCGCGGTTCGGCGTATTTGGGATGACGTGCTCGAAGTCGCCAAACGATTGAAGCGGCGGACGCACGCGTTGTTGCTTTCTGGTCCGGCGCAGGTCGTCGACGTACGGGCGAACGTGCTGGTCGTCGGGTTCGCGAGTGGTCCCGTCGAGCGGCAGTTCAACACCGGTGACAACGTCGACATCCTGCAGGTGGCGCTCAAAGAGGTGCTCGGCGTCGATTGGCGAATCGAGACGACGCTGTCCGGGCCAGCCGCCACGGCTGCCGCCTCGGGTGAGAGCGAATCTGTCGCCAAGCCGCCGCCTGCGCTGCCGACGCCGAGTGAGTCGATGGCTGCGGATCGTGCGCCGTCACGCTCGGCGGCTGCCCGCGCTGCGGCGGCCGAGCCGAAAGAACCTCCTGTGCGACGCGCCGCACAGGCAGAGGCGCCTGCCGAGATCGTGCTCGACGAACCCAACCCCGACGATGACGACGCGGACGACGGCACGTCCGGTCTCGCGCTGCTGCAGCGTCATCTCGGCGCGACCGTCATCGACGACGGCGAAACCTCGTAGCGGACCTCCGGCAGAGGCGCGGAAAACCTCCAAGGGGCGCTTTGCTCTGTTCCCATAGCGCAACAGAGCTGCTCTGTTCCCATAGCGCTACAGAGCTGATCTGTTGCGATAGCGCAACAGACCTGTTCTGTAGCTATAGCGCAACAGCGCAAAGCACGCGAGTTGGTGTTCCGCCGCAGTGGGGATCAGGGGAGCAGTGTGGCAATGTGCGCGACAAAACGCGATGCCGCCCCAGCGTCGCGGTCGAGGAACAGCTGGGGCTCGATCGCTTCGAGTTCCATGACCGCTGGCGAACCGTCGACGTCGACGAGATCGACGCGGGCGTAGGCCGTCGCTGCCGGTGCGGCGGCGAGTGTTGCCGCGGCGACCGCGAACTCGGCATAGCTCGGCTCGTGCGAGACAACGGATCCGCCGTGGTGTTCCTGAACTCGGTAATCGCCGTCGGCCGGGAGCTTGCGAATCGCGTGGCTGAACTGTCCGCCGAAGTAGATGAGTGATGATTCACCGGCGTCGAGCACTGAATGAGCCAGCGGCTGCACCAGCACGTCACCGGCTGCCGCGAGTTCGGCGAGGTGCGCTGCTGCTTCGGGGGAGGACGACTCAGCCCTGAGCGCACCGATCGCGCCGACCGATACCGCCGGCTTGATGACGAGCTCGCCCGGATAGATAGCGAGCGCCCCAGCTTGTTCGGCGCCCGACGCATTTCGCTGCACGAGTGTTGTCACAACAGTTGATACGCCGGCCGACGCGAGGTCGAGCAGGTAGCTTTTGTGGCTGTTCCACTCGAGCACCTGAAGCGGATTGACCATTCGGGTAACCGCAGCGACGCTCCGAGCCCACGACAAGAACTCTTCGTGGGCGTCGGTGTAGTCCCACGGGCTGCGGACCACGACAAGCGGCACTGATGCCCAGTCGGTCGCGTTGTCCCACGGCGCAATCACGACACCGATCGACTCTTGTTCCAGGGCGGCGACCAGGAGGTGAATCTCGGGATCGGGCTTGCGCATCTGCCGCCCGGTGACGAGGACGACGTCGGGTGAGCGGGCGTCAGCCACCGGCTGGCCGCAGGCTGAGTTTCACGATGTGACGCTATCGCGGCCGTTCGACGGGCGGTGTCGGTGCAGGTAGCCCGTCGACTCAAGCCGTGTACGTGCCTGGACGCGGTTGAATCCATGCCGGGATCGAATAGCCGGCATCCCATGGGAACCGGCCTTCGATGTCGTCGTGGGTTAGCTGCAGTGCTGACACGGATGCCTCGTCTGGTCGCCCGTAATGCCGGTTCGCGCCGAAGAGTATTGCGGCTGGATTTGGCACCTCCTCGACCGTGATCCGGTGCGGCCATGAATCGAAGCTGATCAGCATGCCGGGCAGGAACTGTTCGCCAGCCTTCACCCGGCTGCCGATGTCGTTCAAGACGCCGGACGCGTCATGGGTACAGCCGCCGAGAAACACAAGCTCGGGATGGCCCATGCCAAACAGGCCGACCGTGTAGGCGATCGACGTTCGCTGACGAGCCTCGTCACCCATGACGTATTCGATAGCCCAGCCGTGCGTGCGAATGAGGCCGGCGACACGAGCGTCTTCTTGATCGAGCCAGGCAGCGACCTGCGGGTCGTTCATTGGCCGGTTTCTCTTTGTCATGAGGTCGAGCGTGGCCGATCGGCGGTCCAAACCCAGCGCCAGAACGAGAGCTGTGGAAGTAGCCCGCGAGGTGTGGACAACCGCGGTCCTCGGCCCTGGTTCGACCTCCGGAATCGGCCCGACGCGACGACGCCAGCAAACCGGTATTCGCATCCTCGCACGATCGGCGCAACGCGTGCCGGCCGAGCCGCCGCCAACGCCGTTGTCAGCTTGTTAAGTGTCGGAGGTCAGTCGAGCTTTGCCACGCGGCCGTGGGATCGCTGACCGTAATGCCACCGCCCATCTTCTTCGCCGCGTACAAACCGGCGTCCGCCCGCCGAAGCAATTCGCCGATTGGTTGGCCGGTCCAGCACACGACGCCCGCTGAGAACCGCACCTGAGGTACGGCGTCGCGAAGTCGCTGCACCACCTCTAGCGCGCCGGCGAGATCGGTGTCGGACAAGACGAGGACGAACTCGTCGCCGCCAACGCGGGCAAGCGAGTCACCGGCCCGCAGTACCGACGTCCAGCCCGCTGACGCGGATCGCAGTAGCCGGTCACCTGCTGCGTGACCCTCGGTGTCGTTGACCCGCTTCAAACCGTCGAGGTCGACGGCGGCGACGGCGAACCCTCGCCCGCCGCGACCGGCCGAGTTGACCCGGGCGGTCAGAGTCTCCTCGAGCAGCCGACGGTTAGGAAGTCCGGTCAGGGTGTCGTGCAGGGCCAGTAGGCGGAGCCGCGCGACCAGGGTGCCGATCACCAGACACGGCACAGCGATGGCGAACATGTTCATGGTCCATTGGGTGATCATTTGCTCGCGCCAGTGCGTGAGCAGCGCGCCGAGATACAGAAGGCCAGCGAAAGTGACGTAGGCGACTGCCTGCCGCCGCACCAGGAACGCACTCGCGAACGCTGACAAGAATCCATAGAAGAGCGCCGACGCCTGCGATTCGGCAGTTGGTCCGGCTGCCCATACCGACCAAGTAATGCAGCTGACACCGACGATCAGGCCGACGTGAATCACCCAATGCGGCGCCCGCTTGCGTCCAAGCCACATCACGACGCCGACCGGAAGCATGACGGCAGCGATCAACCAGTTGGCGCTCTTGTGCTCGATGGCCCAGTACGGCAGGACGTTCACCGAAGCGGCTGCCAGGGACCCGGCAATGATCAGCATGGCAAGCCAGCTGACCATCGTCGGGACGTCGGTCAGCGATTCGAACGGTGCCGTCGCCATGCGACGCGCAGGGGGAATCCTCATGGCTGCGTTCCCTATCGGCCGGGGCAGGCACCCGGATTAGGCCAACTGGCCGCACCTATCAGTCTCGGCGTAGCGGGACGTTGACCACAGCGCGAAGTCCGCCCAGCGGACTCTCGTCGAGGGTGATGTCGCCCCCATGAGCGCGCGCGATCGATCGGGAGATCGCCAACCCCAGACCGGAGCCGCCGTCGTCACTGCTGCGGCCCGCGTCGAGCCGCACCCATCGTTCGAAGACGCGCTCCCGATCAGCTGGCGCAATGCCCGGCCCGTCGTCGTCCACGGTGATCACGACATTGCCGCCAACCGCCGTGGCGTGCATCGAGACCTGAGTGGCATAACGGCCCGCATTCGAGGTGAGGTTCTCGAGCATGCGCGACAGCGCCGCCTCGTCACCCGAAACGAGAATGGATGCGCCGCCGGGACATGCGAGCCGGCCGATGTCGACCGCCGCGTCAACCTTGGGCGGCCGGCTGTCGAGGCGCGCCAGCAAGAGCAAATCGTCGGCCAGCCGACTAAGCCGTTGGACGTCGGCAAGCACGTCGCGTGCGACAGCGGGCCACTCAGTCGGGGCGGTGTCGGTGGCGAGCGCGACCTCGAGTTGGGTCTGCACCGAGGCGATCGGTGACCGCAGCTCGTGCGCGGCATCGGCGACGAAGCTGCGCTGCTGCTCACCGGCGACATGCAGGCGGCGAAGCATCCGGTTCAGGGTTTGCCCGAGCCGTCGCAGCTCGTCGCCACTTGGCGGTTCGGCCAGTTGCGGCGCTGTGTTACTAGCGTTGACGTCGACCGCATCGGCAGCTGCGCGCATGTCGTCGACTGGGCGCAGCGCAGACCCGACCGCGAGCCACGTTGCCGCAGCAGCTGCAAGTAGTACCAACGGCACGACAATCACGACCACGTTGCGCAGTGCATCGAGCGCCGACGTAACGTCAGCGAACGGGACGGCAACAATCACAGTTACCGGGACGCCGTGCAGCGTCGCAGTTTGTGCCTCGACGCGCAGCGGCGACGTGCCGAGAGAAGTTGCCGTCGTCGTGAATGCGTGACCGAGTCGATGCGCGAACTGCGAGACCGGTAGTAGCGGCAGAACCCTGCTGGCAGACGTCGTCGCGGCAAGCACAGTGTCGGCGGCATCGAGAACCTGTGCGAACGCGGTGCCCCCGGGCGCCGACGGCAATGGAGCTGGCAGCGCATCGGCGGTCACCAATTGCGTGACAGTTGCAAGCTCAGCATGCACGGTCTGATCGACCACTTTCACCCTGCTGTGAAAGAACAATGAGCTCAGCACCGTCGTGCCGAGAACAAGCCCGATCGCCAACACCAAAGTCGCTGTGGCGGTGACGCGCAGCCGCAGCGTGCGACGAGCCCACCACTTCAACGGGTTCACGTCGCGCGCAGCCGGTAGCCGGCACCTCGGACGGTTTGCACGACGTCACGGCCCAGTTTGCGGCGCAGATAGCCCGCGTACACCTCGACCGCATTCGCTTCGGTGGTCGCGTCGCTCCATACGTGTTCGAGCAGCTCCGCTTTTGTAACGGGGAGCGGGTGCTGCCGCATGAGGTATTCGAGCATGGCGAACTCACGCGCCGTGAGGTCGATCGCTTCATCATCCCTGCGAACCGTTCGCGCAGCAGGATCGAGGGTCAGGCCCCCGGCGACCAACACGGACGGTCGTGGACCTGACGCACCACGACGAAGCAACGCGCGAATGCGGGCGAGCAAGACGACGAAGGAGAATGGTTTCGTGAGGTAGTCGTCCGCACCGAGGTCAAGTCCGTCGGCCTGGTCGTAGTCGCCATCCTTCGCCGACGCGAGCAGGATCGGCGTCCATATTTCTCGTGCTCTTAGTTGTCGTGTGACCTCGTACCCGGACAGTCCCGGCAGCATCACATCGAGCACGATCACGTCGTAGCCGACCGCCGTTGCCATCTCGAGTCCGCGTATCCCGTCGCCGGCGACATCGACGATGAAGCCTGCATGTACCAGCCCGCGCTGCATCGCGGCGGCCATGCGGTGCTCGTCCTCGACGATCAGCAATCGCATAGGCGTCACGATGCCACAGCCGCCCGAAGCTGTGACGATGCTGAGCGCAGAGCGCCACAAAGATGCGGGACGGCGGGTGGCCGCCGATAGTGATGCCATGACACGCCTCGCTTCGCGCCGCCTCCGCTGGCTTCTGCCGGCCGGTATCGCGGCCGCCATCGCCGTTGCTTCCGTCGCTACCACCGCCGCCGCGAACGCGTCGGGTCAACCCAAGCTGGCGGCCAAGACTGCCGCCCAGCTGCTCGTTGCGGTCGAGAACGCGTCGCCCGCGGGCCTGTCGGGGACGATCGTCGAGACGGCGAAACTGGGCCTGCCGGACATCTCTGGGTTACTTGGTTCCAGTGGTGGCTCGGGCCTGTCGCTCGAGTCGTTGGTGACGGGTTCTAACACGATGAACGTCTGGTACGCCGGCAAGAATCAGCAGCGGTTCGCGTTGCTCGGGCAACTCTCCGAAGATGACCTCATTCACAACGGCACCGATCTGTGGAGTTACGACTCCAGCACTCGAACGGTGACGCACAAGACGCTGACCCAGGATCAGTCCGACCAGGTCGGCTCCTCGATCGCTAGCGCTGCGCCGTCGCTCGATCCGCAGGCAGCAGCCGAGAAGGCGCTTGCCGCCATCGACCCGACGACTGCGGTCGTTGTCGATCGCACCGCCCGCGTCGCCGGCCGCGCCGCGTACCAGTTGCAGCTGTCACCGAAGGACACCCGCTCGCTCATCGGTAGCGTGCAGATCGCCATCGACGCTGTCACGTCCGTTCCGCTGCGCTTGCAGATCTTCGCGGCCGGCGCGACCAGCCCGGCGTTCCAGGTCGGGTTCACCAGTGTCAGCTTCAACGTGCCCAATGCATCGATCTTCGAGTTCGTGCCACCCGCCGGTGCGAGCGTCGAGCAGGACACCGCACCATTTGGCGACAGCCTGAACGACACCCCGTTCGGTAACAGCAATCTCGTCGTCCACACCCGCATTCGTGGCAGTGCCGGAGGCCCGCAGCAGACCTTCGTCACGCCGGGGAACGCGTCGACCAATGTGACTCCAGCCCGGAAGGTCACCGAGCTCGGCAAGGGGTGGACAGAGGTCGTCAAGATCACCAACGCCGTGTCAGCATTGCCCGCGAACGTCCCACTGTCTTCGAATGGGCCACTGTCTTCGAATGGGCCAGTGTCTTCGAGTGGGCCACAAATCACCGTGCACCGATCCGGGCCGCTCGACGACATTGCGACGCAGGTCCCTGGTGGCGAGCTGATCACCACCGCACTCCTGTCGATCTTCATCGCGGACGACGGCACGGTGTACATCGGGCCGGTCAGCCCAGCGAACATCGAGAAGGTCGCCTCGAGCGGGCAGGGCTTGTGACCGCGGTCGCCACGGCGTTGACACCCACCCCGATCGACACGTCGCTCGCCGTCGCGACGCATGGCCTCACCCGCCGGTTCGGCCAGCATGTCGCCGTCAACGCCGTCGACCTCGCCGTACCGCGAGGCGCGGTCTATGGGTTTCTCGGTCCGAACGGTTCGGGGAAGACAACCACGATCCGGTTGTTGCTCGGCTTGATGTCGCCGCACGCCGGCACCGTCGAACTGCTCGGTGGCGCCATGCCGGCAGCAGCCGGTGACGTGTTGAGTCGGGTCGGCACGCTGGTCGAAGGCCCGGCGTTCCACCCCTACCTCACCGGTCACGACAACTTGCGACGACTCGACGCGTACGACGCCAGCACCGACCCCTCGACGTCCGCCTCACGCATTGGTTCTGCACTGGAGCGAGTGGGACTGTCGGCGGCCGCGAAGAAGACGTACCGGCGCTACTCGCTTGGTATGAAACAGCGGCTCGGACTTGCCGCCGCGTTGTTGCGGCCGCGCGATCTGCTGATTCTCGACGAGCCGACGAACGGCCTCGACCCGCAGGGCACCCGCGAGGTGCGCGGGCTCATTCGCGAGCTCGCCGCTGACGGAACCACGGTGCTGGTGTCGAGCCACCTGCTCGCCGAGATCGAGCAGGTCGCCACGCACGTCGGCATCATGAGTGCCGGCAAGCTGTTGCGACAGGGCCAGCTCGATCAGGTGCTCGGCGTTGCGGCTGCGTTGCTTCGCGTCGAGACGCGGGACATCGAACGGGCGCTCGGCGTGCTGGCGGAGATGGGCGTCTCCGTCTCAGGCCAATCGGCCGATCACTTGTTGGTGGCGATGGGTGATCGCACTCCCGACGTCATCAATGCGGCGTTAGTTCGAGGGGACGTCGCGGTGCGCGGGTTACACGTCGAGCGGCCGCTTCTCGAGGATCTGTTCGTGAAGCTGACGGGGGAGGGTTTCGATGTCGTCCGCTGAAATGGTCGCCGACCTGCACGCGCCGCCTGCGCTTCGCGTTCGCTACCAGGGAGTCTTTCTGCGCCAGTTCCTCAGTGAGACCTCGATCATCTTTCGGCGTCGGCGCAATATCGCGATCCTGGCCGTGCTCGGCGCCGTTCCGGTCTTGATCGGCGTGGCCGTCAAGGTGAGCGCTCCGCGTGGCGGCGGTGGACCAGCGTTCATCGGTCAGATCACCAGTAACGGATTGTTCCTTGCGTTCGCCGCATTGACACTGTGCCTGCCCGTCTTCTTGCCAGTTGCGGTCGCCGTCGTCGCTGGTGACGCGGTCGCGGGCGAAGCGAATACGGGGACGCTTCGCTACCTACTCACTGTCCCGGTTTCGCGCACCCGGTTGTTGGCGGTCAAGACTGCGGGCGTGATCGCCTTCATCGTCGCTGGTATCGCGCTCGTGACGGTGATCGGCATTGTGCTTGGCGTCTCGCTGTTCGGCACCCATGGCATGACGCTTCTCTCGGGCGACACGGTGTCGGTGAGCAACGGGTTACTGCGATCGCTTGGGGTCGCGGGGTACGTGTTCATCGACCTGCTCGGTCTCGCGGGCATTGCGCTGTTCTTCTCGACACTCACAGAGGTGCCGGTCGGCGCGATGGCCGCCACGGTCGTGCTCGCCATCATCTTCACGGTGCTCGACGCCGTCCCGCAGTTGGGCGGTCTACGTGGCATCCTGCTCACGCACCACTGGCTCGACTTCTCCACCTTGCTGCGGAGCCAGGTAAATACGAGCCAGCTCTGGCACGGCATGTTGGTTCCGTTGGGCTACTTTGCGATTTTTACCGCCGCGGCATGGTCGCGAATAACGACGGCCGACATCACCTCGTAGCCTGCTCTCGTTATGGACCGAGTGCCGTTTCGGCGGAAGTCTGCACAGCCGCTGACAGGGCGGCGCTACCGCCGAAAATGTCGGCGGACGTTGTCGTTGTCTTAGCGGCGGTTAGGTAGGCAGCCACCGACTCCGAGAGCGTCGTCGGTTGGGTCAGCAGCAGCGGGCCACCGGTGGCTGCCATATACGCGCCCGCAGCCAGTGCGTCGGGAAATGTGCCGCCGCTTGCGATGCCGGCACTTGTCGCTGCGGAAAAGAACCGCTGCGCCACCGCGATTCCGGTGCCGAACCGGTCCGCGCCGACGATGGATATAGCTGTCGGGTCGGCCGCGGCAGCAGGCCCACCGATCGCGTACACGGTCGACGAATGTGCGCCGAGGTAATCGAACGTGGAGATCTCGAGGGCGCCGGGACTGGTTAACAGAATCGCGCCGTGCGCTTGTGCCGCGGCTGGCCCAGCGGTGAGGGCGTCGGCGAAGTCGCTGCCAGAAGCCAGGAAGATCGTGGTCGGATCGCCGAGTTCGTCGGCAACCGCGACCGCCGTCTCGAACCGATCCGCGCCAGCGATTCTGATCGGGCTGTAGCCGAGCGCGGTGAGTTGCGCGACGATCTGGTTAGGGATTGCGCTCGGGCCGCCGAGCAAGTACACCGCTTTGCCACGAGGCAATACGCGCCGAATCTCGGCCTCGGTTACTGCTGGCAACGCGATGCCCGAGGTGAAAAGGAGCGGCGCGTTCTTGGCGGCGGCTAGAGGAGCACCAACCAGGGCGTCGGGAAAGTTATCAGCTCGCGCCAGCACCACGGCGTTTGCGAGATTGTCCGGGTACTCGTTCGCTGAAATCGCGACCGCCGTCGCGAATCGATTCGCGCCCGCGAAGCGCGGCACGATCGGGTTCAGTGCAGTGACTGACGTGCCGAGGGACGTTGTCCATATCGAATGTGTCGTGGGGTCGACCGCCACGTCATACTGCGGCGTTCCTATCTGGATCGTGCTCGTCACAGTGTTCGTCGTCCCGTCGATCACCGTGACGTTGCCATCAGCTCCGTTTGCGGCGAACACGGTGTGACTCGAGGTATCGATTCCGATGCCGTTCAAGATGGCGCCGGCGGTGACCGTCCTGACGACCTTGTTCGTCCGTGCGTCGATGACCGAAACGGTCGCATCGTTGTTCGCAACGTACACGGTCTGCGTAGAAGGATCGAAGGCGATGCCATCGGGCAGCGCACCGACCTCGACAGACGCAAGGTAGCGCGGCGTGCCATTGACGGAGAGGACCGCTACCGTGCGCGGAAAACCCTCTTCGGTGGCATAGAGGGTTTGCGTAGCTGCGTCGTACGCCAGGGAGTCCGGCGTGTAAGCGCTGGAGCCCGTGATCGCCATGACCGCGCCGGTCACGGTATCTATCTGCGTCGCGCCGGCTACTTCGTGTCCGTCGAGGGTGACGTTGACGCTGGCATTGAACAAGCGGTGACCGACCGGGTCATCGACCAGCGTGTTGCCAGTCGACGGGAAGGCTGGGCCGTTTCCGAGATTGGGGTAAGTGGTGATGACGCTGAGCCCGGTCGGATCGATCACAGCGATGCTTGCTGGTGCGGGATTCGGAGTCTGCCTGCTCGCTGGGTCTGGTTGCGGAAAGGTTTGAAGTGCGTAGAGACGATGGGTCGTGGTGTCGACCGCCAACGCGACAACTGAGCCGGGCAGCGTCACGGTGCCAATGACCTGTCCCGTCCGCTCGTCGAGGACGCTTAGCAACTTGTTGCTACCGACGAAGACGGTTCGCGTGCCTGGGTCGATCGCGATGGCTTGAGCCTGGACGCCGGTGGGAACCGTCGAGATCTCATAGCCGTCTGAGGATCCCGACCGCGGAAGTACCGGATTGATGATGCTCCACGCCGCTGCTGGGTGGGACTTTCCGAGCACGGCGCCGCTCGCTGCAGTGGCCACCACCAAGGCGTAGACCGCGAGTCGCCAACCGCGGCCGTGCCGCGCGACCAGACTGCCGTCCATTGTTCCCCCGTTGGGCGCGCTAGGTATCCGAGCGTACCGGGCTTTGCAATAACCGATGGTCCGGCCCAGTACCTGTAGGCCGGTGCGCCGATCGCGGGCTCAGATGCCGATGCCGAGCCGGGCGATCGGGGCGAGGAGTTCTTGCTCCTCGTAGGCGAGGTGCGACAGCAGGATGTCGGTCAGCCGATCGACCTCGTCCTGCACCCTGCTGAGGTGTTCTGCATCGTCAACCATCGCGACGAGCGCTGCGTCGAGCCGCGTCAGCACGGCGGCCACAACCTCGTGTTCCTCGCTGAGGCGCTCAATCACCGGCGTGAGTTCTGCATCACGTGACTTGAGGTCGACGAAGAGGTTTGCGTCTTCGAGCGCGTGGTGGATCGTCAGCACCCGGCAATAGGTTGCGCAGAATGCGCCAAGCGACCAGTAGTTCTGTCGCATCGACATCTCGTTAATCAATGATCGCGCGACAGCCGCACTCGAACGACCGACTGCTACCTCGGCGACCACGTCCCGGATCTGCTCGAGTTCGGAGCGCAGATGGCCATGCACGCTGACGAGCATTTGCGCCGAAGCGCGGCCCGAGGACGTCCCAACCGCGTCGTCGTGACGCGGGGCACGAGGGCGGGTCGCTTCGTCGAGCGCTGGTTCGGTGACGGGGTCAGACATCGGGTTCGCGGCTCCCGGGCGCTGGACGAGTGTCAGTCGACCCTAACCGCCCGGCCTTGGCTCGGCCTTGCGACCCAACCTCGTGCTCGCCAACTGTGCGCACCAGGTGCCTGACGGTTCAGGCCCCGGTGCGCACAGTCGACGAACGAGCTAGTGCTACCGCCGCCCTGATCCGAGTTGCTGGCCGGTGACGGGGTCGAGCAGGAACAGCGAATTGTCGCCTTGGTGTGATTTGAAGTCGAAGAGGTTCGACAGTGATCCCGCGATGTTGGAGAACGAGCCGGTGATGGGCGGCAGTTTCCAGTTGGTCTGGACGAACTTGGGTATCGAACTCATGTCGGTCAGCGAGTGATCCACCGAGTTCTGCTTCGCCCACGGAGAGATAGCGAGCAGTGGCAGCCGCGGGCCGTACCCACAGCGACCGTTCTCACCGGCCAACGGCTGGTTCGTCACCGTGTTGCCGCACAAACCGGTACCGGTCAGGAAGTCCTGCGGGCCGGGCGGGGTGGCAACCGATGCCGTGTTCGACGTGTTGTGCACGCCACTGTAGACGTGGTCGTAGTACCCGTCGGAGTCGTCGTAGGTCACGACGACTGCCGTGCTTGACCAGTCGGGAGTGTGCTGGAGTGCGTTGATTTCATCGACGACGAACTTCTGCTCGTCGATCGGGTCGGAGTAGGCCGCGTGGCCGTCCTCGTAGCCCGGTGCCTTGAGGAAACTGACGGCAGGCAGGTGGTCGGCCGAGATGTACCCGTGTGAGATCGCTCCGACGAGTGCATCGAAATCACTGGTGTCGTACTGGTGGTTCGCGGTGTCGAACTGCGGCACTCCGCCGGTGACGGTCTGGGTGTCCGTGCCGATCGCCGCAAGTGAGGTTGGTGCAAGGTGGTGTGGGTTCGCGGTCGACGCGTAGTACTGGAACGGCTCGTGGTGAGGGATGTAGTCGTCCTTGTTTCCATAGTTCGTCGGACCGGCGGCGGTTCCGCCGGTGCCGCCCAGTGCCGGACCGACCGGATGCACCGCATTGCACAGCCCCTGGTCGGACGCCGGGGCCACCGCAAACTTGCCCTTGAACTCGTCAGGCGTGAACGTGCTCGTCGGCTGAGGGCTGCCGGCGGTCGCCGTCGCGAAGGTGGTGGTTGGCCCGAAACCACCCTGGAACCAGCCCCAGCTGAGGCCGGACGCATTGAGTTCGTCGCCGATATTCGCACCTGTCAGCGAGACGGCGTCCCTCGTCGAGCAGTCGTCGTAGTACGGCTGGGCGTCTGACACGAGTGAGAAGCCACCCTTGCCGTCGCTCACGGTGTCGCCGTCAGTTGCCGCACCGTTGATCTGCAGGCCGACGTTTCCGGTGTCACCGGAAACGAGATTGATCGCGCCCGGGGCGGAAGGACCAAATGTGGCGCCGAAATAGTTGTCGCTCATCGCGAACTGCTGCGCGTAATTCCACATTGCGGTGACGGTGTTGCCGTCGTAGTAGTTCATGACGTCGTCCCCGCTACACGGCTGACCCGTCGGGCTCTTCCCGCTGGCGGTCCCCACGGTCGTGATGAACTTGTCCATCTTGCCGCCGTCGAACGCCTTCTGCTCGTCGTTGTAGTCGTGGTCCTGGTCACACGTCAGAATCCCGTTGACCGTTGCGGGATCGAGCCGCGCTGGATTGACCTGGTTGTTTGCGGCGTCCTTGTTCGGGTTGTTCGTCAGCAACGTGCCGACGCCGCCGACGCCTTTGGTGTCGGCGAGGTTGTTGACCTTCGGTGTGCCGTGGGCCGCGTGGAAGGTCTGTCCTGAGGTGTTGGTGGCATTGGGATACGTGCCGAAGTAGTGATCGAACGACACGTTCTCCTGGAAGATCACGACCAGGTGCTTGATCGGTGTGGCGGTCGAACCCGTGGTGGGTGCGGTTGGCTGCACGGCGCTAGCAGCCACAGGGAGGCTGAGCGCGAGCGTGGATCCGACGATTGCCGTCGCCGTTCCGAGTCTGCGGAGCCTCGACTTCCCCTTGCGCGGGCTGATGTGCATGGCGGTCTCCTCACTGACCGCCCTCGCGGCGGCCATAACCAACACCCGACCTGACGTTGGTAGCCGCCGGGGTGATTCCTGTTGGATTGCACGTAACCGTTCGGTGAACGGAAAGTGACCTGCATTGACCCCGAGGCCGAAGGGCGGAATGCGAGGCGCTCAGTGTCGCGCGTGGGAGCGAGCCTGCTCGACGAGCGCGCGCAGGTCTCCCACCGGGCCGAGGTGTTGGAGCTTGTCGGGATTGATCACTGCGTGAATCGCCTGCACCTGGCCGTCGGCGATGTCGAGGCTCAGCACGCCGAGGATCAGGCCGTCGTCCGTGGTGAAGATCATGCCCGGCTCGCCATTGACGTTCAGCGGCCTCGAGACCATGCCCATCTCCGCGCCCAGACCGCCCAGGCCGCGCATGAAGCGGGCGACGTTGACGGCTCCGACGACCGCGCGCGCGACGGCGGGCGCCTTACCGCCGCCGTCCCCGGTGAAGGTGACGTCAGCGGCGAGCATGGTCTGTAAGCCGGCAACGTCGCCTGACTCGACTGCCGCGAAGAACCGGATGGCAAGTTCGCGCTTCTGCTCGCGCGATGCTTCGTAGCGCGGTCGTCGCTCGTCGATGTGCTTGCGAGCGCGCACGAGCAGTTGCCGACAATTGCCGGAGCTCTTGCCAACAACGGTCGCGATCTCGTCGAACTCATACGCGAAAACGTCGCGCAGCAAGAACACTGCGCGCTCGGTCGGCGACAACGTCTCTAGCAGGACGAGAAATGCCGTCGACAACGAGTCGGCTATGTCGGCATGTGCTGAGACGTCCGGCATCGGGTCGGTAAGTAGCGGTTCGGGCAACCACATCCCGACGTATGTTTCGCGTTGCACGCGTGCAGATTTCAAGTGGTCGAGTGAGAGCCGCGTCGCGATCGACGCTAGGTAAGGACGTGTCGAATCGACCACGACGCCATCGTCGATCGCGCGCCCATAGCGCACGAATGACTCCTGTACGACATCCTCGGCGTCGCTCACGCTGCCGAGCATGCGGTAGGCGATCGAGAAGAGTAACGGACGCAGTTCGGTATACGTGCGCGCCAGCTCGTCGTCGTCCGACATGGTCTACCTCCCTCGCCACCGTAAGACGATTTCGCCGGCTCGCCAGTGACAAACCGTTGTCACAGGGCCGAATGCCGCCTCGTCTCATACGTGGGACTACGAAATCGGAGGCGTGTCATGAGGGTTTTTCTTGCAGGCGCAAGCGGTGCGATCGGACGCCGATTGGTGCCGCTGTTGGTGTCGACTGGCCACCAGGTCACCGGCACCACGACCACCCCTACCAAGATCGACCAGCTCGCGCGGCTCGGCGCTGATGCGGTGCAACTTGATCTGCTCGACGCTGCCGCGACGAGGCGCGCGGTCGCTGATGCGAAGCCCGACGTGATCGTGCATCAGGCAACCGCGCTGGCGAACTTGGGAAAGAGCTCGCGCAATCTCGGCAAGGCGTTCGCGGCCACGAACCAGCTGCGCACGGTGGGAACGAAGAACCTGCTCGATGCTGCATGGGATGTTGGAGTCGGTCGCTTCGTCGCACAGGGTTTCTGTGCGTTCGGGTTCGCACGCGCTGCGCGCTTGGACAGCGACGCGCCAGCCGGTCTGGTCGCTGGCCGTGACGCGATGCGATCACTCGACGACGCGGTGCTCGAGCGTGGTGGGGTGGTGCTCAGCTACGGCGGCCTCTACGGACCCGGCACGTCGCTGGCCCGTGACGGAGAACAGACCGCGATGATCCGCCGGCGGCTGCTGCCGATCATCGGTTCGGGAGACACCATCGTCCAGTTCCTGCACATTGATGACGCTGCGACCGCAACTTTGGCCGCACTCACTCGGGGCGAAGGTCGCTACGACGTCGTTGACGATGAGCCGGTCGCCTTGCGGGAATGGGTTCCTGCGACGGCATCAATGGTGGGTGCCAAGCCGCCGCGGCATCTCCCGGTGTGGCTGGCGAAGCTGGTCGGTGGTGACGGCGTGGCGCTGATGACGGTCGAGGCGCCGGCTACCTCGAACGCGCGCGCGAAGGCGGACTTGAGGTGGAAGCCGGCATACCCCTCATGGCGCGAGGGACTCGCGCTAGAGCTCAGCTGATCGTCGTCGGTCCGCTGCTTCGTCGAGGGCTGCGCCGACGCGGGCAGCATGCGCGCGAAGTCCACGCGAGGCATACGGGGATCGGCGATCGCGCTGCGCCAGAAATTCGAGCGTGTCCGCAACGCCTTGGGCGTAGGCCTCTTTGCGCACATAGCGGGCGATGAGGTTGTGGCGGCACAGCGCGTCGGAGAGTTTGTCCCTGCTGACGATGGCTTCGGATTTCTCCACGCTTCCACGGTAGCGGCGAAGGCTGTCGCAGGGAGGCGGGAGAAGCCGGTACCGCCACATGCGCGTGAACTCCACCCGTTCGGCTTGGCTTACGCGATCGTTGCGCGGGCGCCCGCGGCCTTGACCGCGACTTTGAGCGATGCGATGTCGTAGGCGCCGTGGTGGCGGATGCCGTTGATGAAGAACGTGGGCGTCCCCGACACGTTGCTGAGGTCGGCGCTGTCGACGTCGCTCGCAACCCGAGCGGCGCCGGCATGATGCTTGACGTCGTCGGTGAAGCGGTCGACGTCGAGGCCAAGCTCGCCCGCGTAGCGGATCAGGTCTCTGAGTCCTAGCGCGTCCTGATGCTGGAACAGTAGGTCGTGCATCTCCCAGAACGCACCCTGTGCATCGGCGGCTTCGGTGGCCTCGGCTGCGAGCTGCGCGTTTGGATGCACGTCGGTCAGCGGCAGATGCCGCCACACGTAGCGGATATCGCCGAACTCCGACAACAACTCGCGGACGATCGGCTCGGCCTGCCCGCAATAGGGGCACTCGAGGTCGCCGTACTCGAGCAGCGTCACCAGCGACTCCTGCGGGCCGCGAATGTGGTCGCGCTCCACGTCGACCGGGTCGGCGAGGTCGACGATTGCCTCCGACCTGCCGAGTAGCGCGATGATGCGCTGCCGCTTGGGCAGCCGTTCGGTAATCCGGAAGAGCACCCAGGTGAAAAATGACGCAAGAACTGCGGCGGTCAGTACGCCCGCTTTTGCTTGTTGAAGTTGGGTTCCGGTGAACGCGAGGGACGCGATCAGCAAAGAAACGGTGAATCCGATGCCGGCGATCGTTCCCGCGCCGGCGACCGCAGCCCAGCCGACCGGCGGCCGCAACTTGCGATTCGTGATTGCGGTGACCAGCCACGACATACCCGCGATGCCGATGGGCTTTCCGAGTACGTAGCCGACGACGATGCCAAGCGTGATTGGCGACTTGAACGCCGTCGACACGAAGTGCCTGCTGATCGGGATTCCGGCATTGGCAAGCGCGAACAGCGGGACGATGATGTAAGTGGTCCACGGACTAAACCGTTGCTGGAGCCGGTCGTTTGGCGAGATCGCCGCCTCGACGCTGGCCCGCGCTTGCCGGGCGAGCTGTGCCGTTGGCTGCTCGCGGAATTGCCGGAAACCTTCTGTGGCGAGGTCGAGGGCAGGCCGGCTCGCTGAGTAGGCATAGGTAAGTAAGCCCAGCACGAGGCCGACGACGACTGGGTCGACGCCAGATTTGAAAAGCGCGAGCCAAATGGCTGCGCCGAACACTGCGTACAACTGCATGCGGTACGGAGGCTTGAATGCGCGAATCGCGAGTGTGCAGGCGAACAATGCGAGCGCGATGACGAGCGGCATCCAGCGCAGGTGTTTGGTGTACATGGTCGCGATGACTAGTAGCGCCACGATGTCGTCGACTACGACAACAGTGAGCATGAAAGCTCTTAGCCTGTCAGGAAAACGCGGGCCAACTAGCGCAAGCATCCCGAGGGCGAACGCGGTGTCGGTCGACATCACCGTGCCCCACCCGTGCGCGCTGTTGCGGCCGCCGTTGAAAGCGAGATAGATCCCAACCGGCACGATCATGCCGGTGACGCCGGCAAGTAGTGGCAAGGTCACGCGCTTGCGTTCTCGCAGTTCGCCGATATCGAATTCCCTGCGCGCCTCGAGACCGACGACGAGGAAGAAGAATGTCATCAGGCCGGTGTTGACCCAGCCGCGTAGGTCCTGATTCACCGTTCCGTGACCGAACCGGATGGCGAACGTCGTGTCCCAGACCGTGTTGTATGAATGGGCGTTGAGATTGACCCAGATCAGCGCCGCAATCGTGCTGGCGAGCAGGATCGCCGCGCCGCTGGTCTCACTGCTGGAGAACGTTCGCAACGGCGCCCGGACGTAGCGATGCCAGGGCGTCAGGTTCTCGGTCTCAGTCTCGGTCACCTGGTGAGAAAGGCAGTCAGCCCGGCGGCTATTCCAGCCGCAATGGTCTGGCGATCCATCGGGTTGGTGGCAATGGCGGCGTCCCCGCTATTTCTCATGTTGAGACATTCGATGGTGATGACCGGACCATGCGAGAGGTTGATCGTACCGGTGGTTGTCGTATTGGGGTAATAGCCATTCGCGATGTACGTCGAGTACGGAATTTCCGTGACAGCGTGGAACGTGTCGTGCATCACGGTCGCGAGAATGCGTGATTGCGGTGCGCCACCGGGATTCACGTTCGGATTGCTCGGCGGCGGTTGCATGACAAAGAATCCGTGACCGCCCGCTGGTCCGCCGTCCGCATGAATCGCGACGAACGCATTCGCGTGGGCGTCGTTGCCGATCTGCGCACGGGTCGTGATGCAAGGGCCGATGCTCGCGTCATTGGGCCGGGTCAAGATGACGGTTGCGCCCTCGGCTCGCAAGATGGTGGCCGTGCGATTCGCGACGTCCCAGGTGAATGCGTGCTCGGGATAGCCGGCATTGGTCGACGTGCCCGTCGTGTCGCACGCCTTGTAGACGCCGTTTCCTGCGTAGACGTTTTTGTTGATCGACGAGCTGTTGTTCAGGTTGTGCCCGGGGTCGAGAACGATGACCTTGCCGGTCAGTTTCTGCCCGGTCAGCGCCGCTGCTGCGGTGGCCGTCGGGCTAGGCACCTTGATCCCGACTGGGGGCTTGGGCGAGCCGTTTCGCTGGCCCGGAGAACTCGTCGGGCCGGACGTCGAGGGGCTGGCCTTTGGGGTCGCGCTCGGCGGTGTCGGGGTCGCGCTTGGTGGGGTCGGGCTCGGGGCCAGCGACGGTAGCGCCGGGACCGGTGAGATGGCCGAGCGAATCGCGGGCTGCTGCGTAGCGGACGAGGCGGCGGAGGATTCGGCGGCTGCCGAGGAGGCTGCGGCTTGGGCTTGGGCAGCTGCGGACGCCGCCGTGCTCGCGGGGCCGGATCCTGCCGCGACCGAACTGGCCGTCGCTGAGCTCCCGGGGGCCTGATTCAGGTCGGCCGGCTTCGTCGAGGTCTTGCAGGCCGCCAGCGCCGAGAAGGCCGCAATCGCGATGACGATCTGGGTGCGGCGGGCGGTGCTAGTCCGTCGGGCCATACCTCATGCTGCCACGCTCCCCGCGCGCCGTCCGAAGTGAGCGCCCGCGCCCGCAAGACCGGCAGCGTCACCGCTCCCGCGTAGGCTCGACACGAGCCCCGATCCGACGCAGGAGGGTACGCATGACGTCAGGCGACTTACCGAGCATGCAAGAACTCTTTCAGCAGGCGTCGCAGATGCAGCAGCAGCTGATGTCGGCCCAGGAGGACCTGGCGCGCGAGCGGGTCGTGGGCGACGCGGGGGGTGGGCTGGTCAGCGCGACGGTCACGGGGGCGGGCGAACTCGTCGACTTGCGCATCGACCCGAAGGCCGTCGATCCGGCCGATACCGAGACGTTGGCAGACCTGATTCTGGCCGCCGTCCGCGCTGCGACTGGGCGTGCAGCCGCGTTGCAGGCGGCGAAGCTCGGCCCGCTGGCTCAAGGACTCGGCGGCCTGTCGGGCGGCCTTCCCGGGCTCGGACTGTAGAACGTGTACGAAGGTGTCGTTCAGGACCTCATCGACGAGTTGGGCAAGCTGCCGAACGTCGGTCCGAAGAGCGCGCAACGCATCGCGTTCTACTTGCTCGCGGCCGACGCGGTCGACGTCAAGCGGCTGGCTCAGGTCCTGCTCGAGGTCAAGGAAAAGGTCAGGTTCTGCGAGATCTGCGGCAACGTCGCCGAAGAACAGCAGTGCCGGATCTGTCGTGACCCGCGACGCGACCTCACGGTGATCTGCGTTGTCGAAGAGTCCAAGGACGTCGTGGCGGTAGAGAAGACGCGGGAGTTCCGTGGCCGCTATCACGTGCTCGGCGGCGCCATCAGTCCGATCGAGGGCATCGGCCCTGATGACCTACGGGTGCGCGAGCTCATGACTAGGCTCGCTGATGGGACCGTGACCGAGCTGATCCTCGCGACCGACCCGAATCTCGAAGGAGAAGCCACCGCGACTTACTTGGCGCGGCTTGTGAAGCCGATGGGATTGCGGGTAACCAGGTTGGCGAGTGGGCTGCCGGTCGGCGGAGACCTGGAGTATGCCGACGAAGTCACGCTCGGTCGTGCGTTCGAGGGGAGGAGACAGATCGATGTCTGAGCTGGTGGTCGAAGGTCCGTCGGACGATCTCAGCGATTTCGCTGCCGAGATCGCGGACCAGGTCGAGAGCTTCGTGATCGCGGTGCGCGAGGTTGCCCGGGGCGCTGAGCCGGGTGGCGCCGTCTCGATGCTGCTCCTCGAGGTGTCGCAGCTGCTGTTGGCAGGCGGCCGGCTCGGAGCCATCGGTGACGTCGTCCCGACTGAGCGCTGGGAGCCCGACGCGGGTCCCGACCCCGACATCGACGAGTTGCGCGAGCGCCTCGCCGGGCTGCTCGCGCCCATCGACCGCTACGTCGAGGTGTTCGATCCCTACGAGACGCCGCCGAGCGCCGCCAACTTCGTGCTCTCCGACGACCTCGCCGACGTCACCGGCGACCTGCTGCATGGCCTCCAGCACTACCGGGCCGGTCGCCCGATCGAGGCGCTGTGGTGGTGGCAGTTCTCCTACGTCTCGCACTGGGGTACCCATGCCGGAGCAGCGCTGCGCGCCCTTCAATCCGTCGTTGCCCATGCCAGGCTGGACGTCGAGGGGCTGGCCGGCTAGGTCAGCGGCAAGGTCGCGTCGATGAGTCCGTCCAACCAGCGAGCGTTCGCGGTCGTTGGAGCAGTTGTCCTGATCGGCCTGTGCGTCGGGGCGTTCCTCTTTGGCAAACACGCGGGCAGCAGGAAGGCTTCGCTGCCTACAGCACCCGCGACGTCGTCTTCGCCGAGCCCGCGGCCGTCCTCACCTTCGACGTCTGCGTCGACGTCATCAACGACGTCGACTTCAGCTCCAACGACGGCGTCGGCCGGCGCGATCGCTACGCCGTCCGCGTCGGCTGCTGTTTCGTCCACCGCCGCCGCATCGGTCGGGCCATCGATCACGATTCCGGTGCAGACCTCCGTGTCGTTGTCGTCCGCCGGGGAGAACCCGGCCGTTTTGGTACCGACGTCTTGCACGATCACCGGCGGTGTGGCGACTGCGACTGGCACGTTCGACCGCGACTTCTACGCCGAGAGCAATGTCCGTGTCGGTGATGTGGTCGAGCTATACGCGTACTCCGGCCCGGGTGCAACGACCCCAACCGGGACTCAACTCGCCGACCTCGGCTCGGAAAAGACCGTGCCAGTTAGCGGAACCGGATCGTGGCAGGTCAGCGTTCCGATGGATCCAGAACTTGGCCAGGCACCCGCGCAATGCCGAGTCGCCGTGCAGTCCACGCACGCGTTCATGGGCGCCGGCGACGCCGGCGGGTAAAAGCCATTTAGCTGCTGGTCGCGGGGCTCGCCGGGCTGAGTGGTCCTGCGCTTAGGGGCGCGCCGCTCGACGCGGGCGCGCTACTTGCGGCCGCTGAACTGATCGGTGACGGGGACGCGGGGAGCGAAAAGTCGCTCTGCACGGGTGCGGTCGTCAGGGACGTTAACTCGAGCACATTCGAGCGAAATTGCGCGCGGGTGAGCACGCCGGCCGCACTGAAGCAGTACGTGCCGGGCGACACCCCGTCGGGCGCTGCGATCAACGCGAAGCAGGACGACGCGGGGATCCCGTTCGCCGCCGGCCGCGGCGCTTCAGTGGAGACCGTGAGGTCGACACCTTGCGCCAGCGTGTCGAGGGTCGTGGTGAACAGGGCTTGCCCTGATGGGTTGACGTTCGCCGGTACCGGGTCACCTGGTCCCGCCAACGTCAGGCACGTCGGCGTCCCGTCCGTAGGCAGGTTGCAGGTATAGGTGCCGGTCGGGTCGACCTGGATCACCACGCGCCCGTCGGCCTCACTGACATCGAGCCGGGTGCTCGTCGGGGTGCGGTAGGCCTTGATCGTGCTCGCCCGCGGCGGAATGTCGGAGCTGTCGGCGGAGTAGGTCCCGGTGTATTGCGCGGCGCGGGCGACCGCGGCGATCGCGGCGAGCTGGGCTGCGGCGCTCGGCCCAGAAGAAGAGGCGAGCAGGGACGGCGGGGGAGGTGCGGCATGCGAATGGCTGGTGCACCCAGAACCGAGCGCCAAAACCGCCACAACGGCGGCCGCGAGAATCGCGACATTGGCCCGTCCGGGCGACCTGCCGCGCGCGCCTACCGCCTCACCCCGCACGAAATCCACAGGGTCAGGCTAACTGGCCCCGGTAGACTTGCTCGCGATCATCCCTGCTGAGGAGTTGTTTGCTCGTGGGCGTCGTCGTCCAAAAATACGGTGGCTCGTCCGTCGCCGACGCTGAGCGCATCAAGAAGGTCGCGCAGCGGATCGTGGCGACCCGCAAGGACGGTCACGACGTCTGCGTGGTCGTCTCCGCGATGGGTGACGACACCGACAAGCTCCTCGAACTCGCCGCGCAGGTATCGCCGCTGCCGCCGGCCCGCGAGCTCGACATGCTCCTGACCGCAGGCGAGCGCATTTCGATGGCGCTGCTGGCGATGGCGATCGCGAACCTCGGAATGAAGGCCCGGTCGTTCACTGGCAGCCAGGCTGGCGTGATCACCGACTCCAAGCACGGCAGGGCGCAGATCATCGACGTCGCTCCCGGCCGGATCCGCGAAGCGCTCGACCAGGGCGACATCGCGATCGTCGCCGGCTTCCAAGGCGTGTCGCAGGACACCAAGGACGTCACAACCCTGGGCCGCGGTGGGTCCGACACCACCGCGGTGGCGTTGGCGGTCGCTCTGGGTGCCGACGTTTGCGAGATTTACACCGACGTCGACGGGGTGTTCACTGCGGATCCGCGGATCGTGCCGACAGCGCGACGGATCGACCGGATCTCCTATGAGGAGATGCTCGAGATGGCCGCGGCGGGCGCAAAGATCCTGCACTTGCGATGTGTCGAGTACGCCCGGCGTTACGCACTGCCGATCCACGTCCGATCGTCGTTCTCGACGAAGACCGGGACGTGGATCGTCCAGATCCCCTCGGAGGAAGCTATGGAAGCCCCGATCATCTCCGGCGTCGCGCACGAGCGCGGCGAAGCGAAGATCACCGTGGTCGGGGTGCCGGACAAGCCCGGTGAGGCCGCGCAGATCTTCACCGTGGTCGCCGACGCCGGCGTGAACATCGACATGATCGTGCAGAACGTGTCGTCCGTGGCGACTGGACTCACCGACATCACGTTCACGCTGCCCAGCACCGACCTCCCGGCAGCGGTCGCCGCCTTGTCGCGCGCGCGAGCACAGATCGGGTTCGAGTCGCTGCAGTCCGATGACCAGATCGGCAAGGTCTCGCTGGTTGGCGCAGGGATGCGGACGCATCCCGGTGTGACGGCGCGCTTCCTGACGGCATTGGCGGACGCCGGGATCAACGTCGAGATGATCTCGACGTCGCAGATTCGCATCTCTGTCGTCGTTCGCGAGGACGAACTGCCGATAGCGGTCGCCGCAGTCCACAGTGCATTCGAGCTCGACTCTCGCGACGACGTGGCCACCGTTTACGGGGGCACCGGGCGATGAGTGGCAACTCGGGTCGCTCGTATCGCGTGGGCGTCGTCGGGGCGACCGGCCAGGTCGGCGCAGTGATGCGTCGCGTACTCGCTGAGCGCGGGTTCCCACTGTCGGAACTCCGGTTCTTTGCTTCCTCTCGCTCGGCCGGCACGAAGTTGCCGTGGGCCGGTGTCGATATCACCGTCGAGGACGCGGAATTGGCCGACCCGTCAGGTCTCGACATCGCGCTGTTCTCGGCGGGCGCGGCGACCTCGCGCTTGCTCGCACCGAAGTTTGCCGCGGCTGGTGTGATGGTCATCGACAACTCCTCCGCATGGCGGATGGATCCCGATGTGCCGCTGATCGTGAGCGAGGTCAACCCGCTCGAGGTGCAGTCGGCGCGTAAGCGAATCATCGCGAACCCGAACTGCACGACGATGGCCGCGATGCCGGTGCTGAAGCCGCTGCATGACGAAGCGGGTCTGATTCGCCTGGTCGTCAGCACCTATCAAGCGGTATCCGGCGCCGGACTCTCGGGCGTTGACGAACTCGACAAGCAAGTGCGTCAGGTGTTCGACCGCGCGGCCGAACTCACGCACGACGGATCGGCGGTCGAATTCCCGACGCCAGTGAAGTTCGTACGGCCGGTCGCGTTCAACGTGCTGCCGCTGGCTGGATCGATTGTCGACGACGGGTCGTTCGAGACCGACGAAGAGCAGAAGCTTCGCAACGAGAGTCGCAAGATCCTCGGTATTCCGTCGTTGCTTGTGTCGGGCACCTGCGTGCGCGTTCCGGTATTCACCGGGCACTCGCTGTCGATCAACGCTGAGTTTTCACGGGCGTTGCCCGTCGCACGGGCCCTGGAGTTGCTCGCCCACGCCCCCGGCGTCGAACTGACCGCGATCCCCACTCCGCTGCAAGCCACCGGCGCCGACCCCAGTTTCGTCGGCCGTGTCCGGCAGGACCCCGGCGTCGACGGTTCTCGCGGACTCGCGCTGTTCGTCAGCAACGACAACCTCCGCAAGGGCGCCGCGCTGAACGCCGTGCAGATCGCCGAACTCGTCGCCGCGAACCTCGCCGCCCGCTAGCCCGCCGCCCGCTAGCCCGCCGCCCGCCAGCTCGCCGCCCGCCAGCTCGCAGCGCGCCTGCTCGGTGCGCTCGAGGTCGCGGGCCTTTCGCTCGCGTCGCCAGTCCCGGTATCCACGGCTGCGATCGAACGTGTACTTCGGAGTCTTGCCCGCAAACATCGGCCACCCATCGCCCCACCAGTCTTCTTTCCCCTCGCGCACATCGAGGTGTGCAGGAAAGCGCCGACGCCCGCGGTCGACGCGTTTCGTTTGCTCGACGCTCTCTGGGTGCACTTCTCGGCCTTCGTCATCGACGACGAGGAGATGCAGACCCGCTGCTTCGAGGAGGCCCGCAAACTGCTCCACCCGTGCAGATTGCGGGGTGAGTTCCGTCTTGGTGACGACGTGATGCGGTACGCCAGCGCGCATCGCGAGCTCGCGCTGGCTCAGATCGGCGATGGCACGCGCGGCCCGGAGGTACCGATCTGCAGGAAACTTACCCACGAGCTAAGCGTTACCTACAGTCGCTCTCCGCGGGCACTGTCGCTGGTGCGTGGGGTTTACCGAAATCGCGCCTGTGGACAGCCGGCGCATCACTCCAAAAGGCGCTTTGCTCTGCTCCCGTAGCGCACCAGAGCTGCTCTGCTCCCGTAGCGGAGCAGAGCAAAGCATCCAGAGGAGAGTTCCTTGACCGGCCACTCCGCCCTGCGGCAGCTGGTTGCTAGTCCATCCCGAGGTGGGTGCGGGCGAAGTTGAGTTGGGCTTCGGTTTGGCGGATGCGTTCGTCGACTACGAGCGAACCGTGGCCGGCGTCGAAGCGGTAGACCGAGAAGTCGGCTCCGCGTTCGCGTAGTCGGTCCAAGTAGTTTTCGATCTGCCGGATGGGGCACCGTGGGTCGTTTGCGCCGGCCGAGATGAAGACGGGTGCTTGCACGTCGTCCACGTAGGTAATTGGTGACGACTGCGTATAACGATCGGGCACCTCGTCGGGGGTTCCACCGAACAGTGAGCGGTCGAATGCGCGCAGGCCTTCCATCTCGTCTTCGTAGGCCGCGACGTAGTCGGCTACCGGCACTCCGGCGACACCCACTGACCAGGCGTCGGGGGTGAGTCCAACCCCGAGCAGTGTGAGGAAGCCGCCCCACGACCCGCCCGCGAGGACGATGCGGGTGGGGTCCGAAAGGCCGGACTGCACCGCCCAGTCGCGCACAGCAACCAGATCCTCGAGTTCAGTGAGTCCGACCCGATGTTCGATCGCGTCGCGCCATGCCGAGCCGTATCCGGTCGAGCCTCGGTAGTTCACGCGGACGACGACGAAGCCCGAATCGACCCACGCCGCGACTCCGGGGAAGAACGCATCAGTGTCGTGCATGGTCGGGCCGCCATGTACGAGGAACACAGTCGGCAATGGAAGCGCCGGTGCGCTATCTATGACGACCGTGTCGAGGGGCGTGGAGATCAGCGCGTGGATGCGCCCGCCGGGGCCCTCAACCCAGGCATCTGAGACCGGGACGGATTCGGGCGCGACCTGCCCGGGTGGGCGGATCACGACGTGTCCTTGTGTATCGCGTACGGCCGGCGGCTCGGCACCCGACGACCACATGAATTCCACGACGCCGTCTGGTCGCGCGGTAGCTCCCGCAACGGTTCCGGCTGGAATGTCGATGGGCTGCAGCGACTCCGACGCAAGGTCGTAGCGATAGAGCGAGCTACGGGCCTCGAATTCGTGCAGGACGAGCAGCGCAGAGGCGTCCGCGAACCAGTGCGCGGAAACGTCCCCGGGTAGGTCGAACGCGAGGGCGTGTTGGGCGCCGGAGGCGACGTCCCAAATGAACGGCATCCACCGACCGAGGCGCTCATGCCGGCAGATCAATCGCGAGTCCCCAGCGACGGGCGCGAAGGCGACTCCTTCGAGGCCGAGGCCAGGCCCGTCGAAGAGGTCAGCCACAGCAGCGCCGTCCGCCACTTTGAGAACCCGCAGTGCTGGGTGCCGAGTGTCGCCGTGTTCGCTGTGCTCGATCGCGACGAGCGTGCCATCGCGGGAGAGCGCGATGACGCTCGCATGCTGAGCGTGCGAGTAGAGCAGGCGGGCGCCGACGTCAGGCATCGCCGCGTAGAGAGTCGCGCCGTCGTCGGTCGAGCGCCCAACTATCGCGAGGCCGTTGAGGCCCAGTGACAGTCCGCTCGGATAGGACGGCGGTAGGCCGGGTACGGCCTCGGGCGCTGAGGCGCCGCCGGCGAGGGCGTGATCGAAGGGGATCTTGCGCCAGACACCGAATTCGTCGCCGTCGCGGTCGTCGAACCACCAGATCCACTCGCCGGTTGGATCGATCGTGCCGAGGGTGGTGCCGGTCGCCCGCGTGGTGACCTGCTCGGTTGCTCCGGTGGTGCGGTCCCAGGTGTAGATCTCGAACGTCCCGCTGGCGTTGCTGACAAAGACGCAATGGTCGGGACGCAGCATCGCCCATTCGGGCAACGACATACGTGCGGCATGGAAACGTGCTTTCCACCGCGTATCGGACGAGGAGTCGGTGGCAGGGATCATTCGGGATCTTGAGAACGGGGGACGCCTCGGCCTATACCGAAAGCGCGCGCCCATCGGCGTCCGGGCCGCTTGCTGTTCTCCCAGGCCAGCGCGCACATCGCGCACGCGTCCTGGGGCGGCCGGTCGGAGCACTCACCCTCGACGATCAACTCGGCTCCGCAATAGGCGGTGGTGACCGCACCGACAGAGAGGCGCGGCGGCGGGTAGCCGTGCTTCACCGGACCGATGTTCGACCAGGTCGCGGTCTCGGAAGCCGGCTGCGTGTTCATCGTGCCACCGTACGTCAGCGCCTCCCCAGCCTGTACTGTGACCGCCATCACGATGGGGAAAGTGAGTCGACACAGATCCGCCGGCGGCCGTGGGGGCTTAGGGCTTCGGGTCCTGTTTGTCGTTGCCGCAGTCGTGTTCGCCGGCTTTGTGGTGCTCCCGCGTGGGAGCGTGGCCGCCGACCAGGTGAGCTTCGCCGCTGCGCAAGGTCAGCTCGGCAGCCCTGCGACGGTGATCACCGATCCGACCGCCACCGACGGGCAAGCCGTGCGCTTCAATGCGCCGATCCCCGATAGCGCAGGATTCGTGCACCCGGGCATCCTCGTTGATCCCTCGCAGATCAGCTACGTTCAGGACGAGATCGCTGCTGGCGCGAGTCCGTGGACGCCGGCGCTCGCTGCGGTGAATCCGTTCTATACAAAACTCAGCTATGCGGCGGGCCCTTACGCCACCGTCGACTGCAGTGCTACGTCGAAAAGCTGCACGAACGTCGTGCAAGACGCTATCGCGGCCTACACCTTTGCGTTGCTCTACTCCTATAGCACCGCGCCCGATCGCGCGAAGTACGCCGATGCCGCGATCGCCATCATGAACGCCTGGTCGGCGACGCTCACGAAGGCGAACGGCAACCAGGCGCGCCTCGACCTGGCTTGGTCGGCCGAGGTGTTTCCGCGGGCGGCCGAGATCTTGCGCTACACCTTTGCGTCTGGCCCGGGCGACCAGGTTCTCAACGTCGCCGCGTTCACCAACATGCTCAACAACGTCTACGTGCCGACCCTTATCGCCGGCGACCCCCAGTCGAACGGGAATTGGGAACTGTCGATGGCCGATGGCCTTATCAACATCGGTGTGTTCACCGACAACCGAAGCGTCTTCAACTCAGGGGTGGCGATGTGGCGCGCTCGAGTGCCGGCTTACATCTATCTGAGTACCGACAACAACGCTAATGGCCAGCCGATCGCCCCGCCGGGCGGCAACTACAGCAACCCGGCGGCGCTGACCTGCTTTTGGCTCGGCCTCGGAACGAACAAGACCACCTGCACGGTGCCAGCCGGGTTCACCTATCACGACGGCATGACCCAGGAAACCTGCCGCGACATGTCGCACCCTATGGAGGGTCTAGGTGCGATGGTGAACGCCGCCGAGACAGCTCGCTTGCAGGGCGTCGATCTGTATGGCGAGCAGAAGCAGCGCATCACCGATGCCTACGAGTACGCCGCGGCGTACGACAGTCAATACCTCACCACGCATGTCTGGCCGGCAAGTCCGTGCGGTGGCCAACCTGGCTCCCACTCAGGCCAGGGCGGCGACGGTACGGGTGGCAGCAGCTACATGTATGGGTGGGAAATCGCGTACAACGAGTACGCGAATCGCCTTGGCGTTTCGATGCCGAACACTCAAGCAATGATCGCGCGGTTCCGGCCAAGCGGAGGCGTGAACGCTACCGACTGGGAAACTCTGGCGAACGTCGGCGCGTCCGCGTCGGGCGGGTGCCCGGCGCCGGACATCCGATCGGGCATCGACACGATGACTGTGACCGTTCCCGCGGACGGCACGTATCAGTTGTGGTCGCGAGTGAATCCGCAAGACTCCAGCGACACGTCGTACGCGTTGCAGGTCGACGGCGGCTGCCCGATCAACATCGGCGGCGCGAGCATGCCCGCAGGCCAATGGACCTGGGCTAATTACGAGAACGGTGATCCGAACTCGAGCGTAAGTGTGCCGCTGACAGCCGGAACGCACACGCTTGAACTCATCGGGGTGAGTTCCGGGCTAGCGGTCGACAGCGTCCTGTTCGTCGCCGACCCGACCTGCGTGCCCGTTGACTTCGGCGACAACTGTGCGCCGTCCGGCCTTGGGTCACCGGACCAGACTGCTCCGACCACTGCCATGACCGCCCCCAATGATGGCGACACAGTGTCTGGCACGGTTCCGCTTACGGCGACCGCCGCCGACGATACCGCGATTGCGCGGGTCAGCTTCCTCGTCGACGGTTCGGTCGTCGGCTTCACGACCTCGGATCCTTACATTTTCTCGTGGAACAGCACGACGGTTCCCGATGGTCCGCACACTGTGCAGTCGCGCGCCTACGACACGTCAGGTAACAGCACCGATTCTGCACCGGTCACGATCACGACCATGAACGCTGATGTCACGCCGCCGTCCGCACCGAGTGATGTGACCGCCACGGCGACAAGCGCCACATCGGTCGGTCTCACGTGGACCGCGGCAACCGACGACACCGGCGTGACCTCGTATCTCGTGTACCGCGACGGGACGCAAGTCGGCACGTCGGCGTCAACCACCTACAGCGATTCCGGCCTGACTCAGCTCACGGATTACACCTATACCGTGTACGCGACCGATGGTGCAGGCAACGTCGGGCCGGCCAGTGACCCCAGCACTGCGACGACGCCCGACGGCACGCCACCAACCGCTCCGGGCAGCTTCGCCGCCACCGTGGCGCTCAATCAGGTCACGCTGACCTGGACCCCGGCCACCGACAACGTCGGCGTGACCAGCTACGTGTTGAGCCGCAATGGGGTGCAAATCAACCAGCCGACGGGTTTGACGTTCGTTGATTCTGCGCCCTCAGCTGGGGCTAGCTACACCTACGCGCTAACCGCCACCGACGCCGCAGGCAATCTTGGCCCCGCCGCGATAGTCACGATCACCACGCCGGACGTCACGCCGCCGTCCGCACCGGCGACGTTTACGGCAGTGGCCACGTCGTCGAGTCAAGTTAATCTCACGTGGACTGCCGCCACCGACGACGTCGGTGTGACGGCCTACGTGCTGACTCGCGGTGGTGTGCGGATCAACAAGTTGGCGGCGCTCACGTTTGCTGACTCGGGTCTCGCACCGAGCACCAGCTACACCTACGCGATCACCGCGGTCGACGCTGCGGGCAATGTCAGCCCCGCGAAGACCGTTACGGTCACCACGCTGGCCGCCGCGGCGCCACCAGGCTCCGGCTGGGCTGGGGCGTACTTCGCCAACACCACGTTGAGCGGCGCCGCCATCACGCGTGCCGATCCGACCGTGAACTTCTCGTGGGGTACCGGCGCTCCGATATCGGGCATCGGCGCCGACAACTTCAGCGCCCGCTGGACAGGGCAACTCACGCCGCCGAAGAGCGGTACGTACACGTTCTACACGCAAGCCGACGGTGGTGTCCGTCTGTACATCAACGACAACCTCGTCATCAACCACTGGACGGCGGGTGCCAACAGTAAGACCACGACGTACGGTCTGACGGCGGGCAAAGCCATCAATGTTCGGTTGGAGTATTTCGACACCACGGGAGCGGCGACCGCTCAGCTGTTGTGGTCGGGACCGAGTCTCACGAAGGCCGTCGTTCCCGCGACGGTAATGAATCCCGCGTCAGCCGGATTGACGGCAACCTACTTCAGCGGCACCGGTCTTACGACAGCCGCGGTCGTGCGGCTCGATGACACGCTGAACTTCAGTTGGGGAACAGGTTCGCCGGATTCTCGCGTCCCGGTCGACAACTTCTCGGCGCGGTGGACCGGCAAGATCAAGCCCACGACGTCCGCTACTTACACGTTCTACACCGACGCTGCTGGTGGAATGCGACTGTGGGTGAACGGCGTAGAGCTGGTGAACAACTGGACGCTGCACAATCTCGCTACTAACAGCGGGAAGATCGCGCTGACGGCAGGCACGTCCTACGACATCAAGGTGGAGTATCAAGTCGGCACGCAGTCGGCAGTGGCGAAACTGTCGTGGAGCACGTCAAGCGCGGCCAAGGCCATCGTTCCGCAGAGCGTGTTACGAGACCGGTAGAGCGTGCTGCGGCACCGTTAAAAGCGACCCGCATGGCGCAATTGCCGCGGTCGACCGTCAGGGTCGTAGATCAACCTATACAGCGGTCGCGCGAACAATCTGGTACCACGTCCAAGGGTGGCCTCGGGTCGCCGCCGCAATTGACCGATGGGTCTATCGCCCTGACGTCCGCTGTTGTGCCAGGCGTCGAGTCGATCAGCGGCTGCGGCCATGACGTCGAAGAACTGCTTTGAATCGATGAGGTCGCCGTCGTCGCCCTCCCCGCGGCCCAAATGTTCACGAGCCAACTCGAGGCGCAGGTCGCGGGCAAATACGCGTGCTCCGTCACCGAGGTCCGCGGGATCAAGCGGCTCACGTGGATCTCGGTCCTGATCGAGCACGGCGCAACTCAGTTCGGAATCGTGGCTCCACGAGCGGCGATTCAGATTGTCGCTTCCTACGGTGGCCCAGACGTCGTCGATGACACACACCTTCGCGTGTACATAGATGGGAAGGCCACTGCGGTTTTCCAATCCGTATACGGCTACCCGGTCACCGGCTGCGTGCCGCAAGGACTGCAGGGCATCGATACGCCCTATCTCGTTGGGCGGTCCGGAAACCTTCCCGTCCTGATCGGCCCACATCGGGAGAACCGCGATCATCCGCAGTTGCGGTTGTTCACGCAAAGCGGCGGCGAATGCCTGGGCGACGTCGGCAGACCAGAGGTACTGATCCTCGATGTAGATGAGCGAACGCGCCCTTCGGAGAGCTTTCTCGTACGCGCGTGCCACACTGCGCTCGCCCGATGGGGCGAACGGATACCCGTGCCGACGATGTGGGTAGGTGCGCAGGATCTGGACGACGTGCGCGCCGACGGGCGGTGGATCGGCACTTTGGGGCGGCAGAGTCCGGGCCTTGACCTGTTCGCCGTGGATCCGATCGGCGACGCGCCGCCACGGCGCTCGTGACAGCGGCTGGGGGTCCGTCCAGCGTTCGCGAAAGACATATTCAACCGCGCCGACCGCCGGGCCACGGATCGCGACTTGAACGTCATGCCAGGGCGGCCGGCTGCCGTACGCGGCTGCCATCGGCTGCGATTGCGGGTCTCCGACGTGGTCGCGGTCGTCGCGTCGGCTGTGGCAAAGGTCGATGCCGCCCACAAATGCGACGTCATCGATGGTCTTGTCGCCATCGACGTGTCGGATAACGACAAACTTTTGGTGGTGCGACCCGCCGACGCGCACTCGCATGTCGAGCAGGCAACAGCCGCCCGCGGCTTCTATTTCTGCGCCGAGGCGCCGGTTCTGCTGGGCGCTGAACGCGAGTCTGTCCCAATGCGATCGCCACACGAGTCCATTGACGATTGCGCCCCGAGACGCAGCAGCTGCGAGCATCGAACTGATCGTGACCCCGTCGACGTCTACCGCCTCGTCTGGGTCACCACGCCAGTCGGTGAAGTACAAGGCGTCGTCACGCGCCAGCCTCTCGGTGGCATCGCGCAACGCGGCGAAATAGTTAGCACCATGAATGAGGGCACGTACTTCGTTGCCCGACGACCAACTCGCACCGTGCCGACGGTCAAGACCAGTCGCGGTGTTGCCACGTTCCGTCGGGGTCAGGAACCAGTTCGAAGCGAGTTGGTCGTCCATCGCCCGCGCTAGGTCGCTCACCACTCACCGCCTGCGTGGTCTGCCGGTGCTATTAGCTGTTGCTTTGCGGCGCTAGCTGTGGCGGCTCGTAAGCCGTATCTGCTGCTTGGGTACTGCGCGCCGGAGCCTTGGATGTGCCAAGTACGGCGTGCATCGACACCTGCAACCAGGCAAAGCCAAGTAACGCGCCACCCAGTACGTCTGTCGGATAATGCATGCCTCGGTAGAGCCGCGATGCTGCGACCACGACTGGGAAGAGGATCGCGACCGTGATAGCGAGTCGGCGCCACAGAACGTGCGCGCCGTACCAGACGACGAGTGCGGCGATCGAACCGTAAAGTGCGACGGATGCCGCCGTATGACCTGACGGGAAGCTTGAGGTCGGCGGCGCGTGATCCAGGCGGACGACGTTCGGTCGCGGCCGGTGCACAACCAGCGTCGTGAGGACAAAGATTGTCACCTCACCGACGACGGCCGTCACCACGAACAGCGGTTCCCGCCACCGTCTAAAGACAAGTGCGGCGGTGATGACGACGACTGCCGCAGCTGCGATGACGGGCAGGGTGGACGCTGCATCAGTTGCTCCGAGAGTCAGCGCGTTCAACAGGTGGTCTCGATGTCGAGCGAGCGTCGAGTCGACGGATCCATCCGCGTGTCCGAAGCGGCTGTGCGCAAGCAGATGGACGTCGAGTAGGCCCAGGGCGATCATCGCAAGCAGAAGCACGGCGGCCCCGCCGAACACGAACGCCAGTGTTTTTCTCATTGACCCACCAGGTGTTGGCTGGCCTCGACGTCGAGACCAGCAGTTTTGGCTCGCGGTTGTGGCGAGACGTGCCTGCGCCACACGCGAAACCCCGCACAGGTAGCAGCTACCCAGCCGGTCGCGAAGATCCAGCCGCCGACGACGTCGCTGAGGTAATGCACGCCGAGGGTCACGCGAGCGAACCCGATCAAGGCGAGCAAGATAATGGCGATCGCGACCGTCACCGAGCGCCAAACGGGCCGCATCAACGGCAACACCACGATCAAGATGATGGCAACGCCGACGAACGACTCCAGTGCATGGCCCGACGGGAAGCTCTTTCCGGGGGCGCTCGCAACCGGGTTCGCGAGATGCGGACGTGCGCGATCGGCGACCGTCTTGATGACGTTGTCCAACAGTGCGGCGCCCGCCATCGTGACGGCTGCCCACAGAGCGAGACGTGCGGCGCGCCTGATGATCAGCACGATCGTCACCAGCGCGATGAGAACCCAAAACGTGCGTGGTGCGGCGAGATTGCTTACATCCTGCAGAAATCTCACGAGACCGGGGTGACCGACAGCGAGCGTATGCGCGTGAGTCGCGACGCTTTGGTCGGCACTTTGCAACCCGGAGCTGTGCGAACGGACCAATGCCAGCAGCACCCCGAACGGCACCAGCACCACAAGCGCTGCGAGGCTCCATAGGGTCAGTTCCAGCCCTAACCGCGAATCCGGGTCTAAGCGTCGCTGCCGACGACCGGGGACGGGCGACACCGTGTCGGATGACGTGGTCGTCATGGCGTCGCTGCCCAGGGTGCCCTCGAGCGGCCTCGGGCGAGCAACATTTCGAGCCGCTTGTCGATGACGAGTTGGCCTTCGCGAGCGAGGAATAGGCATAGCGCTGCCGTCAGCACGGCGTCACTGATCTCGTCGGCCACTGGTACCGAGCTATCCAGTCGCTCCAGTCGTTCTGCCGCGGTCGCCAACGCAACTTGGTTCACCATGACTAAGCGTGTACCCCACAGTCTGGACACTATTCCTCGGACCGCGCGGTTCGAGGACTGGCCGGCCGTGTTGAACGCCCCGCTAACGGGGTACACGCCTTCCAGCCGACCCAAGTTGGCCCGAAGCCCAGCAAGACTCGAGACCGCAAATTATGGAGCGTTCGGTGGCATCAGTGGCAGTCGTTGCTCACTCGGGGAAGACGTTCGGCGGCGGTCTGGGCGAATTGCGCGAGGTGCTCGCCCGCGAGGGTTTCCCCGATCCGCAGTGGTATGAGGTCGCCAAGAGCAAGCAAGCCCCAAAGTTTGCACGTCGTGCCCTTGCGGGCGGCGCCGACGTCATTTTCGTGTGGGGCGGCGACGGAACCGTTCAACGGTGCGTCGACGCGGTGGCGGGCAAATCTGCCACCATCGCGATCCTCCCGGCCGGAACTGCCAATCTATTGGCAACGAACCTGGGCGTTCCCAGTGATGTGGCCGAAGCCGTGCGAGTTGGACTTCGTGGACATCGCCGACCCCTCGACACCGGCTCGGTGAATGGCGAGCACTTCGTGGTGATGGCGGGTGCCGGCTTTGATGCACTCATGATCAAGGATGCTGACCGAGGTATGAAGGACCGCATCGGGCGGGCGGCATACCTCTGGACCGGGACCAAGAACCTCACCGCGGCTCGCGCCAAGGCGACAATCAGGGTCGACGGAAAGCGCTTCTTCAAGGGTCGCGTCTCGTGCGTCCTTGTCGGCAACGTCGGGGAGATTCTCGGTGGTGTCAAAGCATTCAAGGGCGCCAGGCCGGACGACGGTGTGCTGGAACTGGGTGTGGTGACGGCGAAGAACCCGCTGCAATGGACCCGGACGCTTGGGAGAATGGCGCTTGGCAGCACCGGCAAATCACCCTTCGTGCAGATGGCGAAGGGAAAGAAGTTCACGATCGCATTCGACCGGAAGTTCCCCTATGAACTCGACGGCGGTGCACGGCCAGGCGCAACGAAACTGCGGGTCCGGGTGCACCCGGCGTCCATTCATATTTGCGTTCCGCACACCGAGTAAGAACCGCGTTTGCCGCTAGACGCGACGCCAGCGCGCCTCACACAGGCCGTACAGGCCGAAGATGATGAGGCCGACGGCTGCCACGCCCAGGAGAGCGGCGCCGTAGGGCTGGTTTCGCAATGTTCGGAGCGCCTCGTCGAGGCCTCGGGCCTTAGCCGGGTCAAACTTCTTCGCAGCTTCGATGACGAGCGCACCGGCCAGGGCGAAGATGAGGCCACGTGCCGTGGTCCCGATGACCCCGAGGGCGACCACCGTACGGCGCGCGCGTTCGCCCAACTGTGAGATGCCCATCGTCTTGAGGAACTTGCGGCGTAAACCCTCGACCATGAGGCTCAGGCCGACGATGACGACAACGGCGCCGACGATCCCCACCGCCCACCGGCCGCCCGTGTGTTGCATCACGCGTGCGCTGGCGTCTTGCTGGGTGGTGGCTTGGCTGGAGCCCGAGCCGTGCAGTACCGACAGGGTCGTCAACGCAAAGAACGCGTATACAACGCCGCGAAAGCCGGACTTTATGCGCGGGCCCGCGCCGTCGCCTTCACCCGCGACGCCCCAGATCGCCTCGCTGAAGCGCCAGGCCGCGTACGCCAGAAACCCCGCAAACAGCGCCCACAGCATCGTCGACCCATAAGGCTTGCCCGCAAGAGTTTCCAGTGCACCACGCTGGTCGGCCTCATCGTGGCCGCCTCGACCGATGGCAAGCATGAGCGCCACCCATCCGACGAGCAGGTAGATCACCCCGCGAGCAACAAGACCCGCGTGCGCAACCAACTTCCCAAGCCGCCCGACTGCAGCGTGAGACGTCAACATCGCGGTGCTTGTCGTGGCCATTGGACTCCAGCCCTCGTTCTTCCCACCCGGCTCGACCGCCAGCTTTCGGTCTGTCCTACCCCACGGCGCGACCTCACAACCGGCCGCGTGCTAATTGCGACGTCGCACGTGTACTTTCCGGCCGGCAAGACCGATCCAGGCGAGCATGACCGCGCTCACCGCTGCGGCGGTGACGAATACCACCAAGGCGATTGTCCGCGACACCGATGAGCCTCCGTTGTGGCTGCTGGCCAGCAGTGCGGACCCGACGATGAGCGCCGCGAGGATCAGTCCGGCGGCCGCGACGTTCGCGAGACGGTGCACCCCTTTGAGGAACTGGGTTTCGTCGAATGCTTGGACCTTCAACTCGAAATGTCCGCCACCGACGGCGTCCATGGCCCGATTGAGCCGCCCAGGCAGCTCCTCGATGAACTCCTTGGCCTCCATCATCGAGGCGAGCGTGCCGCCGATTCCCTGTGTTTGGGAGTGCATCAGCTCCGGTACGTGCCGGCGCATCGCGGCGAGGGTGTCGAAGTCGGGATCAAGCGCCGTCACGACCAAGTCGAGATTCAGCAGCGTTTTCCCGAGCAGCGCCAGCTCCGGTGCGGGCCGCAATCCAGCGTCCGCCGATCTGCGCGACAGCTCCATCAATGTCTTGCCGACATCGAGTTCGTCTAGCGGCGACCCGGTGAACGTAGCGACCAGGTCGGCGATCGTTCGTGTGAGCAACGCATCGTCATAGTCATCCTGTGCGGTGCCGAGGCTCTTGGCGGCGCGCACCACGTCGTCCAGCCGATCAGCGAGCACCGCCGCTAACAGCTTCGCGATCAGCCGGCGGATCTCGGGTCGGATTCGACCGACCATGCCGAGGTCCAGCAATGCCAGACGTTGGTCAGCGGTGATCAGGATGTTTCCCGGGTGCGGATCCGCATGGAACAGCCCGGCGCCGAGGATTTGATGGAGATAGCCACCGAACAGCTCGTCGGCCAGCGGAACCAACTGCAAGTCGATGCGGGCAAGCGGGCCGATATCGGTGATCCGACGACCTTCGATGAAGTCCATTGTCAATAGCCGACTCGTGGTCAGGGTATCCACGGGTGCGGGCACCACGAGTGCCGGACGGTCGTGCAACACCGCCCGCAACGCCGTCAGGTTCGCGGCTTCGCGCCGGTAGTCCAGTTCGGCGACCAGCGCGCGGCGGAACTGCTCGAAAGTCTCCCCGACCGCATACCGCTTGGCTTGTTTGTTGTGCGTGTCGAAGAACTCGGCTAGCTCCCCGAGGATTTCCAAGTCGCTCGCCATCTGCTTTCGGATGCCCGGGCGTTGGACCTTGACAGCGACCTGTTGTCCCCCGCGCAGTTGTGCACGATGCACCTGGCCAAGCGAAGCGGCTGCGATTGGCACATTGTCGAAGTCTTCGAAGAGTCGCGACATCCGAGCACCAAGTTCGGTCTGCACCACCTGCTCGACCTCAGCGAACGAGAAGGGCTCACAGTTGTCTTGGAGGCGAGTCAACGCAGTCACATACGGCTGGGGCAGAAGGTCTGCGCGGGTCGATAGCAACTGCCCAAGTTTGACGAAGGTGGGTCCGAGCCTTTCCAGATCGGAAGCCAGCTCCGCGGCACGCTCGTTCATTGAATCCGATGTGTCATCTAACGGAGCGTCGTCCAAGACCGAATCCAGGCCCGCCGATTGCACCAACCCGACCCGGCCGTGGCGGGCTAGCACCGCCGCGATCTCGCGATACCTATTCAGATGCTGTGGGCGTAACGACAGTGACATCCTCGTGACCTACCCGGCACGGGCCTTCAACCAACCTCGCCATCCGCGCCGGCTTGGCGCGACTCGGCGCCGACGAGGGTTGAACGTAGATGTTGCCCAGGACGCGTCGTCGGTCGACGTCACCCATTGATTCAGAGCCCATCTGAAATGGTTGCGGCAAGCATCGGGCGTGACCCCTCTGAAAGGTGCACAATTCGCGGATGGTTCCCGACGCCACTGACACACCGGGCGACCCTCTTGCACAGGACGCCCCCGACAATCCTGTGGACGACCCGGCGATCCTCTCGTGGTTCCTAGCTGAGGGTGACCGGGCTAACCCGTGGACTGACCTGCGCGCTTTCACCACTGGCAACCTGGTCGTGCCGCTCATCGACGGTAGAACCTATTTCGCTCGGCTCTGCTCTGAGCTCGAAGCAACCGCCGCCGGGGACCAGGTGTACTTCCTGGACTTTCGGGGGGACTTTACGGAGCGCCTGGGGGGCCCGGGGTCGGAGGTCGGTGAAGTGCTCGGCCGGGCCGCACACCGAGGGGTCCACGTCTTTGGTCTGCTGTGGCGTTCGCAACCCAAGATCTTGAAGCAGTCCGAGGCGACGAACTCGGAATTCGTCCGCCGCATTGACGAGGATGGCGGACAAGTGTTGCTCGATGCGCGGACGCGCCGAGCGGGAAGCCACCATCAGAAGCTGGTGGTCGTTCGACACCCGGGGTCCCCGCATCGAGATGTCGCGTTCGTCGGGGGCATCGATCTCGGATACAGCCGGGGTGACGACTCGCAGCATGAAGGCGATCCGCAGACGATGGAGTTCGCGGCAGCCTATGGGCCGCGGCCGCCCTGGCACGACATCCAGGCCGAGGTTCACGGTCCTGCGGTTCACGACCTCGAACACACTTTTCGCGAGCGTTGGTACGGCAGCAGTGTGTTCGACCTGCCGAGCCCGATACGCGAGCTCTACGACCGGACCTACCACATCGGAGCGATGACGGGCCGGCCGTTGCCGCCGCCGATAGCCGATGATGAGGAACGGCGTGGTAGCCACGCGATCCAGGTCCTGCGCACCTACCCGGCGCGTTTGCGGCGGTACCCGTTCGCGCCGCACGGGGAGCGGAGCATCGCGCATGCCTACCGCAAGGCCTTCGCGCGTGCCCGCGCCCTGGTGTACCTGGAGGACCAGTATTTCTGGTCACGGCCGGTGTCTGAGATGGTCGCCTCCGCCTTGCGTGACAACAAGAATCTGCGCGTCATGGTGGTGGTGCCTCGCTACCCCGACACCGACGGCGCGATTTCCCGAGTGCCAGGTGTGCTGGGCCGACACGACGCTGTGCGCACGTGCGCGGCCGCGGGAGGCGCGCGCTTTGCGATGTACGACCTAGAGAACCGTTCGGGCATCCCGGTGTACGTGCACGCCAAGACGGTGATCGTCGACGACGTTTGGGCGATAGTGGGGTCGGACAACCTCAACCGTCGTTCGTGGAGCCACGACAGCGAGCTGTCCATCGCGGTGCTCGACGCGGACCGCCATCCGCGAGAACCCCACGACCCTGCCGGTTTGGGTGACGGCGCACGAAGTTTCGCCCGAGACCTCCGGCTGCGCCTGTGGCGCGAGCACCTCGACCGGAACGAGGGCGATGACGATGACCTGCTGGACCCGAAAGAGGCGTTCGAAGCCTTCAAGCACCAGGCGGACGCGCTCGCCGCGTGGCACCGCGGAGGGCAGAACGGCCCCCGACCGCCCGGCCGGGTTATCCCCCACCAGTTGACCGAAGTGACCCGAACACAGCGGGCGTGGTCGTCGCTGTTGTTGAGATTCTTATACGACCCAGACGGGCGCCCCTGGCGCGACCGCATTCGTGGGCGCCTCTAACAGCGAACCGCCGCTCGAACCCGGTCCAGCCGACGTCAAGGCCTATGTTGGAGCCTCGGCGCGTCGACGCCGAAGGAACCAAACGCCGATCAGGACGGCGAGGAGTGCGCCTGCGGCGATCGCGTAGGTCGGTCCGTGAAAGCCGTTCGCGACGTGCCGCCAATTCGCGCCGATGGCATATCCAATCCATGCCAAGGCCGCAGTCCATGGCAGGCAGCCCGCCACGGTGTACACACCGAACCGAACGGGCGGCATCGCAGCGAATCCTGCGGGCAACGAAATGAAGGTGCGGATAACCGGCAGGAGACGGCCAAAGAACACCGATGCTGCACCGTGGCGTTCGAACCATTGTTGTGCTCGATCGATGTCGTGATCGGTCAGCCGCAGATGCCGACCCCAGCGGTGGACGGCCGCCGGTCCCGCCCAGCGCCCGACGGCCCAGGCGAGATAGCTGCCCGCAACATTGCCGGCCGTGCCAGCCAGCACGACGGCGACGATGTTCAGCCGCGTTCCGGCGACTGCGCCGCTTGCCAGCGCGCCGCCGAACAGCATTGTCACCTCCGAGGGAACCGGAATGCATGCCGACTCGGCGAGCATCAACAGAAAGATCGCGAGATACCCGTAGGTGAGAATCAGATGCTGCACCCAGCGCCCTTCCTCCGGCGAATTTTGTGGCTCACGCGCATACCCGGGAGGGCGGTGACGCGAGCATCAGATCTTGCGACGCCACATCAAGACTGCTCCCGCTGAAACGATGACAACGAGATAGGTGCTAGCGACCGTCGTCCCGATCGTGTCGTGAAAGGCGAGGCTGACTGCAAGGCCGGCCGCACCGAAGATTCCCAAGACAACCAGCAACGAGCGCGACCGTGGAGAGGGTGACCTGTCCCGCCGTCCGCTCATTGGATTCCTTCGCGAACCACGGACAATCCGCTGAACCAGTGAACTGCGAATGTGCACCCAAGTATCGAGAATGAATCTGACGACTTCGTGAAGGCCACCGGGTTGGCCACATCGCGTACTCGAACGCCCGACGCTCGTTTGCTAGACATCAATGCAGGGGACATGTGCCGCATGGATCGAGATGAGCAGAGGCGGCGGCTGCGTGCGCGCCGGGCTTTCCTGGAGGACTTGTCGGCAACTCGGGCGCTTCGTGAGCGAGTATTTCCTACGCGAGCGCGGAAGGTTCGGGCACGACAGCGTTACATGCTGACGTACCTGTCGCGTTAGTGCTTCTCTCCGGCGCAAAGTTTCACGGCGCGGACTGTTTGAGCTTCGCCGCTCGGGGCAACTTGGGACGCAAGGTCCAGCGGATGGTGGCGGGCGTTCCTTGGCAGGGTCTGATGGGGATCGGTGTAGCGGTATTTCTGATCGCGTTGGGCGCCGTTTGGGTTTAGCCGTGACGCTTACGGTATTCGCGCCGCGCGGCCGCGCCTCGTTAGCGAGCGGCTCGCAGCATCATCGTGATCACCGGTGCGTTGCCCGCTTCGGTTTTGGCTATTACCTCGAAGCCGTGACGTTCATAGAACGAAATGTTGCGCGGGTTCGGGGATTCGAGATACGCAGGCAGGTGGTTATCGTCGACGACGGCCAGGCAGTGGGTCATCAGCTCGCTCCCGACACCCTGACCCTGTAGCGCCGGATCCACGCCGAACCACGGCAGGTACCAATGCGGGTAGGTCGGGTGGGTGGCATCCATCTGCTCGAAGATGGACCACAGATCCTCGTGCTTCTCGGTCGCGACGCTTTCGGTGAGTACGCCCACGATCGCATCGCCGTCTGGCTCAGCTCCGGGCGGCAGCCACAGTGCAACGGAGGAAAAGTCGCGGATTCGCCACGCAGTCTTCTCGTCGAACGCCCGGCCGCCGAACGCTGCCAGGAAACGCGGAAACTGCGTGAGGTACTGATGCGCGTCGGGATAGAGCCAGCGCTCCCCGGGGTCGGTGACGAACGCTAGAACCAGAGTGGCGTATGCCCTGTCGCGCTCGTCTAGGCCAATCGGTACCACGTCGTCGTCGCTCATAGCGGCTCACCTTAAGGCTGGTCTCGCGACTAGTTCAACGACCCCAGCACCGCGCCGTCCGGCATGGGCACTGGTTGGTCGTCGAGCAATCCGGCCGCGAGTCGCTGGGCGTACTCGGCACCGGCTCTCGCTCCGTTGATCAGGTGGAGGTTTCGGTAGCTCTTGTCAGTGAGGCCTTGCCGCTCCAACTCCTCCTCGACGAGCTTGCGGTAGTACGCGCTCTTGTGCAGGACGCCGCCCGCGAGTCCGATGCGTGGCGCCGAGTGGAATGACAGCTCTATGACGCATTGCCCGCGAAAGAGCGGACGGCGCTGCTACGGCGCGGCGTCACGGCGCAGATTTGCGCCACGCTGTTGGACGCCGAGGGCAACACGGTCGCACAGGACTTCACCGACCGCTGCATCTCGGTAAGAGGTCGCCAAGGCTCAACTGGGCGCAATTCCGGTCGATTAACGGGGGAGTCCAACCTTCGACCTGGAGCCATCGATGCCGCTGTCACGCGCCGCGTCCGATGGTTCGTCGTCGCACGCCGTGCCCGTTTTTGCCATCGCCATCCGGGTCACCGACTACTTGATCCCCGCTGTGTCGACCGCCGCGGCCCTCACCGTGTTAGCGATCACCGGTGCTCTTCACTCGGTGTCATGGCTGGCCGACCTGTTCGCCGTCGCGCTGATCAGTGGGTTGTGCGGGCTGGCGGCCGGCGTAGTACGCGGCCGCCGCAATGCCTCCATGGACGTCGTGATCAGCGACTTGCAGCGGATCGTCGGCGGAGACCTGCGGGTTCGCGCGGAGGTCACGTCCGAAGGACAGCTGCGCGAGCTCGAGATTGCAGTGCGCGACATCGTGCTCGAGATGCGCGGGTTGGTCTCCGCTGCCGACCGCTGCGCAGGCTTGCTCGCGGGTGGCTGGCAGACCATGAACGAGGTCGCCTGGTCGATGATGAACGCGTCCGAGGGCACGGTCCTCGAGGTCAATGCTGCGGCCCGCGCGGCAGCTGAGGTTTCGCAGAGCATCCAGTTCATCGCGAGCGCCACGGAAGAGACGACGGCGACGATGCGCGAAGTTGCGGCGCACGCGATCGACGCGTCGGGTCTTGGCCAATCCGGCGTCGAGCAGATCACTGTCGCCGGCAAGAGCGTGGAAGACCTGCGCGGAGCTTCGAAGCGAGTCGAGGAGGTCCTTCGACTCATCAACGGAGTGGCTCGCCAAACACACCTGCTGGCCTTGAACGCAACGATCGAGGCGGCCCGCGCCGGTGAGCACGGCCGCGGATTTGCTGTCGTGGCGAGTGAGGTCAAACTCCTTGCCGAGCAGACCGCGTCGGCTACCGGGAACGTCGCTGCGACGATGCGCGAGATCGACGAGGGATCTGAGCACGCGGGCTCGTCGATGCACAGTGTCAGCGAGACGATCTACGGCATGAGTACGCGGCAACACTCCATCGCTGCGGCTGTTGAGCAGCAGACGTCGACGACTCAAGCCATCGCCCGCAGCACCGCAGACGCTGCAGATCAGTCGGTTGCGTTGGCGTCGAGCGTCCGGTCGCTCACGAATGCGGTGCGTCTCGGCGCGTATGCAGGAGCCAAGGCGCGCACCGTTGCGGCTGAAGTCGCGACCATCGAACAGACCCTGCATTCTCTTGTCGAGCGCTTCCGCTTCGATCACGTCGAGGACGTTGTTGCGGACGTCGAAACTGGGCCGGTGCGAGGTGTGACCACCGCGAAGGGGGTGACGCTCGTCCCCAACGAAGTGATGGGTACGGGGATCAACCAGTGCAACTTCGAAGGTACCTGGGGCCACGCAACGGCCAACCTCGAGTCGGACGGCTCGAACGCACACTCGAGCATGCCTGGCGACACCTGCACGGTTCGGTTCGTCGGTACCCGCATCAGGTTCTACGGCGTTGTCGCGGCAAACCACGGCAAGGCTTCAATCGCTGTTGACGGGCACGAGCCAGCGATCATCGACCAGTACGCGCCGGAGCGCGAACAGGGCGGGCTTGCTTGGCAAAGCCAGGTTTTTCCACGTGGCGAGCATGTCTGCGTGCTCACGGTGCTGGCCGAATCGAATCCGAGCTCACGCTACGTCTGGGTGAACGTCGACAAGTTCGAGGTCGAAGCCTGACCGCTTCGTTTTCGTCGCCGACTGAAGGAATTACGTCGGGTTTCGGCGATCAAGCACGACGCAATTCCTTCACTCGCCGCTGACGGTGTTCAGCAACACGTGCTTGCAATAAGGCCGCGATGATCCCGACGAACATCGCCGTTTCGTGTTCTCGACCGTCGATGTTCGGCTGAACAAACGCAGCGACTGTGAGTACCGCGATCAGCAGCGCCAATGTTGCGTAGGCATGTCGGCGGGCCAGCAGCCATGCACCGATCGCGGTCGTGATCCCCGACGGGCCGGTGTCGAGGATGCCGGCTTGACTCAGCGGCAGGCCGATGTGAACCGCCGCGCCGTAGATGATCATGACCCGAGCGAGCATTGTGCTGGCGAACTGGGCGAGGCCGCCGACGAGGGTCAGGCCGGGGCGGCCCAACAACAGCTCTGCGATGCCCAAGACCGCAGCGACCTGGATGGCCGCCGCCCACCACGGGAGGTCGAAGGTCGGGAGAAAGACTGAGGCAGGGACCCGCACCAACTCCACGTTCAGGGGCTGCCCTGCGTATGCGTCGCCGACCTTCACCAGCGCTTCGTGACTCTGCGGATCATGCCAGGCGCCGTAGACCCCTGCGATGAGCAGGCAGGCCAGAGTTGCCAACCAGGGTCGGCGTCCGGACCGCCAGGCTGCACCGACGTCGCGTAGCAGCGACTGCAGTTCGTCGAGCAGTCGCCACAAGTAACGTCGTATCGCCGACAGCACAGCCTCCGGATCAGCGATCCTGCTCCGATCATAGGCAACCACCGGCCGGTCCTGAAGGGCTCCCGTCTACGATCGGGGGCACGGAAAGTGCCTCCCTGACACTGGCCAGAGCAAAGGCAGAGCGAAGGCGGAGCGAGGGCAAACGTTTGGTTGAGCAGCGCAGCGCCCAGTGGTACGCCGGCACGAGTCGCAATGCCTACATTCACCGCGCGTGGATGCGCCGAGGGCTTCCGGCGCATGCGTTCGATGGCCGTCCGCACATCGCCATCGCCAATTCGGCGTCCGATCTCACGCCGTGCAACGCGCATCTGAACGAAGTCGCCGAGAGTGTCAAGCAAGGGGTCTATGAGGCCGGCGGGATACCGCTGAATCTGCCGGTCGTGTCCCTCGGGGAAACGCTCGTGCGTCCGACCGCGATGCTGTGGCGAAACATGGCAGCGATGGCGACCGAGGAGATGCTTCGCGCCAACCCGATTGACGGCGTCGTGCTTTTAGGCGGTTGCGACAAGACCATTCCCGCGTTGCTGATGGCTGCGGCGTCGGTCGACCTGCCGGCCGTGGTGATTCCTGGCGGCCCCATGCTCACTGGCACGTTCCGGGGAGTCGCGCTCGGTTGTGGCACAGACGTCTGGCGCCTCTCAGAGGAGGTTCGCGCGGGGACGCTGTCGAATGAGCAGTTCATCAAGTCTGAGTCGTCGATGATTCGCAGCCGCGGGCACTGCAACACCATGGGGACTGCATCAACGATGGGCCTGGTCACCGAAGCCTTGGGCATGGTGCTGCCTGGCTTGGCTGGCACGCCGGCGGCAGACAGCCGGTTGCTCGAAAGTGCGCACGAGACCGGTCGGCTCGCGGTCGAGATGGTTGCTGCGCAGCGGACGCCGTCGAGCCTGTTGACCCGAGGGTCGTTCCTCAACGCGATCGTGGCACTTGCCGCGATCGGCGGCTCGACGAACGCCGTCGTGCACCTCTTGGCGATCGCCGGCAGGCTCGGTATTGACCTTCACCAAGACGACTTCGATTCGGTTGGCTCCGCCGTCCCGCTGCTTGTCGACCTGCAACCTGCAGGTCGCTTCTTGATGGAGGACTTTTTCCGCGCAGGGGGATTACACGCGGTGCTTCGCGAAGTCCAAGACCTGCTCGACCCGGCCGCGCTGACCGTCACCGGCAAGCCACTCGTCGATCACCTCGGCGACGCGCAGATCTGGGATCGCGAGGTCATCCGACCCCGAAGCGAGCCGCTGCAGGCACACGCAGGAATCGCAATCCTGTATGGAAATCTGGCGCCCGACGGTGCGGTGATCAAACCGTCGGCTGCCTTACCACACCTCATGCAGCATCGTGGCAGGGCGGTGGTGTTCGACTCGGTCGAGGACATGCACGCGCGCATCGACGATCCCGAGTTGGACGTCGATGCTGACTCGGTGTTGATACTGCGCGGGTGTGGTCCGAAGGGCTACCCCGGCATGCCCGAGGTTGCGAACCTGCCGCTTCCGAAGAAGCTGCTCGAACAAGGCGTACGCGACATGGTCCGCATCTGCGACGGACGTATGAGCGGGACGGCGTATGGCACGGTCGTGTTGCACGTCGCTCCTGAAGCAGCAGCAGGTGGACCGCTCGCGCTGGTCCGTACCGGCGATGTGATCGTCCTCGACGTTGTCGGTCGGCGTCTCGACATCGAGATCGATGCCGCAGAGTTGGGCGCCCGACTGCCAGACGCCGCAACCGTTAGTGCATATGCACGGCCGACGCGAGGGTGGGAACAGCTGTACGTGCAGACCGTGCAGCAAGCGAATCTCGGTGCAGATCTCGATTTTCTGCGCGGCTCCAGCGGCGACAAGGTGTCGCGCGAATCCCACTAACCGCAGTTCCTTAGTAGTGTTGTTGCTCAACGCGCGTTCTTGCACGCGCTCAGCAACAACAGTCAGGTGCGGACGGCGGGGTGAAGGCCTACGTTCGGGGATCGATGTGCACCTTCGGGCCTGGTCCGGCTCCGGTCGGCCGATTGCCGGCGAACAGCGCAGGGACCTCGTCGAGACCGATCGTTGCGGCAACGAGTGGCCGCGGATCGACCGCCCCGGATGCGTAGTGTTCGACCGCTGATGCGATTCCGGGTGAGCCGCTGAGGATGGCCACGGCCGTGACGTCCTTGAACACCATCGCTCGACTGTCGAGCATGCTCGGTGACCCGGCGAGGCCGATGAACACTGCCCGTCCACCGGGCTGCACGAGATCAACTGCCAGTGCAGGCAGCAGCGGGTCGTTCGATGCATCGATGACAGCGTCATAAGGCGCTGTCGGCAGTTGCTCGATGTTGTAGACGGCGAAACCGCCGAGGGACTCCGCGAAGCGCAGCGCCCGAACCGAGCGATCTGCCACCGTGACCTCGGCACCCTGCGCCACCGCGAACTGTGCAGCGAGTAGCCCGATCGTGCCCGCGCCGAGGACGAGGACTGGAGTACCTGGCTCAATGGCCGCCCCCCAGGCTGCTCGTAATGAGTTGGCGCCAGGTTCGACCATCGCACCCGCCGTCGCGTCGACCTGGTCGGGCAATGCCTGCAGCGAAGACGCCGGCACGAGGAGCTGCTCGGCGAGAGCCCCCGGATAGCGACCGCGCAGACCAACCTCGGACCGGTTTTCGCACGCGTGCTGCCGACCATGCACGCAGAGATAGCAATGACCGCAGCCGATTTGAGTGTCGCCAGTCGTTCGCGCACCTACCCATGAGCTGGCGACACCTTCGCCGACGGCGGAGACCGTGCCGCACCATTCGTGTCCGAGCCGCGCCGGATAAGACGAGATTCCGTTGTGCAGGTACGGCATTTCGCCCGTGTAGAACTCGACATCGGTGCCACACACCCCGACGCGTTCAACGTCGACGACCACTTCCCCTGGCCCGGCGACTGGTGGCGCGACGTCCTCGACCGCAGCAACTCCCGGGGCGGAGATCACCAACGCTCGCATGACCTGTCCTTCGATCGCATGTGGTCGCTATACCGTTGCCGCCCGTAAGGCGAGATTATCGGACGACGCACCCAGACGCGCTGCGCTAACTCGGAAGGGCTCGACGATGACACAGACAGCGCTCGTGACAGGCGGACTCAGCGGGCTCGGAGCCGCATGCGCGGCCAGACTCGCGGGCGATGGCATCAAGGTCATCACGATGGACATCCATGCGGACGCCGACTTCGTCGTTGACGTCGCGGATCCCGTTGCCGTTGCGTCCGCTGCCGCCGACATCGGGACCATCGACATTCTCGTCAACAGTGCCGGCATCGTCGGGCCGAACAAGCCATTGTGGGAGATCGACTACCAGGACTGGGCTGCGGTCTTCGCTGTCAATGTGCTGGGCACATTCAACCTGTGCCACGCGTTCGTCCCCGGCATGCGTGCGTCTGGATGGGGTCGCATCGTGAACTTCGCGAGCATGGCGGGCAAGGACGGCAATCCAAATCTGTCGGCCTACTCAGCGTCGAAGGGTGCAGTGATCGCCATGACGAAGTCGCTCGGCAAGGAGCTCGCTACGACCGGTGTCTTGGTGAATGCGATCGCACCGGCCGTTTTCGAGACTCCTATGAATGCCAGCAACTCTCCCGAGGTGCTCGCGTACATGACAAACCTGATCCCCATGAAGCGACTTGGTAGACCTGAAGAGGTCGCCGAACTCGTCGCGTGGCTCACGTCGGACAAGATGACGTTCTCCACCGGAGCGGTCTTCGACATCAGCGGTGGTCGCGCAACCTACTGAGCCGATGCCTGCCCGCTCAGTACAGCGAGTAGCCGCCGTCGATAACGACGATGCTCCCGGTCATGAACATGGCGGAATCACCGGCGAGATAGACCAACGTGGGCACGATCTCCTCGGGTGTCGCGTACCGCTGCATCGGCGCATCTTCGATCCAATGCCGTCGAAATTGTGGCTCGTCAACCGGCGACATCTCTGTCTTGACGTATCCGGGAGCGAGGGCATTGACCCGAATGCCGTACGGCGCCCACTCGGCGGCGAGCGACCGCGTCAGATGGTGGACGGCCGCCTTCGATGCGTTGTAAGCAGGCTGCATCTGAGGTCGGTTCACGATGTTCGCCGACATCGAACCGATGTTCACGATGGAGCCCGGTCGGCCGAGTTCGATGAGCTGTCGACCGACGGCCTGCGAGGCGTACCAGACCCCGTTGAGGTTGCATTCGATGACTTCGAGCCACTCATCCTCTGACACATCGATCGCTGGTCGGTGAATGGCGAGACCCGCGTTGTTGACGAGGATGTCGATTGGCCCGAGCGCTTCGGTTGCCTGCTCAACGGCCCGCACGACGGACGCGCGCGAACGCATCTGCGCCTCGACGGCGACGGCTTTGGCGCCGGTGTTCTGGATCTCGTCGGCGACCGTTTGTGCCCGCGCCTTGTCGCGAGAGGTCAACGCGACCGACGCACCTGCGGCGGCAAGACCACGTGCAAACGCGGCTCCTAGGCCGCGGCTTCCGCCTGTAACGAGGGCGGTCTTTCCGCGCAACGAATCGTCCACTCGGCTGCCCTCCGTGTGTTCCGCCAACAAGCCCGTCATGGTCGGCCTCTCCATTCCGCAGAGATGCAGCTCGACTCCTCACAGATTCAGTCTCCGCGCGCCGAATTACCTGAATGTGTGAGGAGTCGGGGGCCGGTGGCGGGGCGGAACCTGAATCTGTGAGGAGTCCATCCGTTGTTACGGCATCGCGGGTCCACGGAGTCGCGCGGTCGTTCATTTGGTCGGGGTGGCGGGATTTGAACCCACGGCCTCTGCGTCCCGAACGCAGCGCGCTGCCAAGCTGCGCTACACCCCGATGGAACTCTGCAACTCTGGAAACACTGGGAGTCTAGCCGACGCCCCGACCCCGCCGAACCAGCCGAACCCCAACCTCAATGAACGGCGACCAGCGTGAGCAGCGTCGCCTCGGGCGGGCAGGCGAACCGCATTGGCGCGTACGGGGACGTGCCGAGCCCTGCCGAGACGTGCAACCACGTGCCGTCATACCGCGACAACCCACGCGCCCGACCGCGATCGATGCCGCAGTTCGTGACCAGCGCCCCATACAGCGGCACCCGCAGCTGGCCGCCATGGGTATGTCCGGCCAGGATCAGCCCGCAGCCGTCGGCCGCCATCCGAGAAAGTACCCGCGGCTCCGGCGAATGCGTGACCCCAAGAGTCAGCAGCACATCAGGGTCGGCGCTCCCAGCAACAACCTCGTACTTGTCACGACCGATATGCGGATCGTCCACGCCGACCAACTCGAGCTGCCGGCCATCAGCCTTCACATACCCGCGGGCATTCGAGAGGTCGAGCCAACCGGCGTCCAGCATCGCTTCTCGAAGCGCACGCCACGGCAACTCGACACCCTTCGGCCGTGCACCGTCGTCCGGGAAGAGGTATCGCGCCGGATTCTTGAACACCGGCGCCGCGTAATCGTTCGACCCGAACACGAACGCGCCCGGCTTTTCCAGCAGCGGCCCGAGAGCATCGAGGAAGACCGGTACCGCACCGACGTGCGCGATGCTGTCGCCGGTATTGATCACGAGGTCGGGCTCGAGGGCGGCCAGCGAGCGGATCCAGTCGCGCTTCCAGGTCTGCCCGGGCGTGAGGTGCACGTCGGAAAAATGCAGTACCCGCAGCGGCGAAGACCCAGCCGGCAGCACCGGCACCTCGAACCTGCGCAGCCGCGGCGAGCGTCGTTCGATGCCTGACGCGTAGCCGATGGCGGCACTGCCAAGGGCAAGAGCACCAAGCGGGACGGCGGTGAGTCGACGCATACCGTCGAGTTTCGCAGACTCCGCGGTGAGAGACTGCGGACATGCCCCTGAAGACCCGCCTGCACGACGACCTCACAACCGCGATCAAGGCTCGTGACGAGCTGCGCACCGCGACGTTGCGGATGGTCTTGTCTGCCATCACCAACGAGGAAGTGTCGGGTACGCAAGCCCGTCAGCTCTCCGACGACGAGGTGCTGAAGGTACTTACCCGCGAGGGCAAGAAGCGGCGCGAGGCGGCGGAGGCGTTCGCGGCCGGCAACCGTCCTGAGCTGGCTGATCGCGAGCGTGCGGAGGGCGAGGTCATCGCCGCCTACCTGCCAGCGCAGTTGTCGGACGACGAATTGCGCGATTTCGTGACACAGGCCGTCGCCTCTGCTGGGGCGAGCGGACCGCAGGCGATGGGCGCGGTCATGAAGGTCGTGAACCCGCTGGTCGCAGGCCGGGCGGACGGCGGGCGGGTGGCCGCCGAGGTGAAGCGCCAGCTCGCGAGCTAGTGCCCTTTCTTTTTAGTCGGGGCGCTGGTCGGGCTCGGCGGTCCGGGCGGTGGCGTCGGAGTCGGAGTCGGTCCGGTGATCGTGATCGGTGACGGGGAAGTGGAGCCCGGCGGCTGCGAGCTCGGCGGCTCTGAGCTAGGTGGCTCCGACGATGCCGGTGGCGGCGACACGAATGGCGGTATGCCGTTGCTCAACTCGAGCTTCACCAGCGCCCCCGCGTAGACGGTCGACCCGGCCGCGGGCACGGTGCTCTCGACCTTCCCCAGCGGCTGGCTTGACGTGACCTTCGTTGGGTCGACCGCGGGGCTCAGGCCCAGCTTGGTCAGCGTCGCGGCGGCCGCGGCCGGGTCTTGGCCCTGCAGATTCGGGATGGTGATCGCATTGCCGCGCAACACGACGTCCGGTGGATTCGTAAAGCTTTGAATCGGTTGATTCGCCAAGGCTCCCTTCATCGCCAGCTGCCAGATCGGGCCGGGCAGGGTCGCACCAAAGACTTCCGCGTACTTCTTGTTGTTGACCGTGATGGCCCGCATCGGCACCGTCGAGTCGGGGTTGCCGACCCACACCGACGACGCCAGATTCGGCGTGTAGCCGCTGAACCATGCGTTCTTGAACTCGTCGTCGGTACCGGTCTTGCCCGCAGCGGGACGACCGAGGGCCAGACCGTAGCCGGTGCCGCCCTTGGCCAAAACGCCTTGCAGCAGCGTGGTGACGCCCTCCGCGATCGTCGGGTCGAGCACCTTGCCACAGTTGGGTCCGGGGACGGGCCGGTTCGTCGTCACGTCGCCGACCTGCCAGGTGACCTTGGTGATCGACTGGGGGGTGCAGAAGGTGCCGTTGTTGGCCAGCGCCGCAAACGCGCCCGTCACGCTGAGCGGGTCGACCGGTTCGGCACCGAGGGTGAACGCCGGGATCTGGTCGAGGTCACCCCCGGTCGCCTTGTGGACGCCGAGATCCTGCGCGATCGTGACCGGGGCGCACAGGCCGGTCTTCACCTCGAGCTGGGCGAAGTACGTGTTCACCGACTGCGCGGTGGCCTGCACCATGTTGAATGTGCCGCCCTCAGAGTCCTCGGCATTCACCACGTTCCACACCGACGTGGGCAGCCCGTCGCACGTCGTGGTGCTGCCCTTCGGGATGGTGATCTTGGCCGGCGACCTGATCGTCGTCCCGGTCGGGATCTTTTCTTCCAACGCCGCGGCGAGAACGAAGATCTTGAACGTCGACCCTGCGTTGCGACCCTGCGAGCCCCCGTGGTTGACGTAGTCGGCGGCCAGGTTGACCTCGGTCTGGCCGAACGCGGTGCCGTAAGGCCGGTCGACCGCCATGGCTTCGATCGCGCCGGTCCGTGGGTTCACCATGTCGATGGCTGCCGCCAACCCGGCGTTCAGGGCCGGACTCTCTGGAACGACGGTGTCGACCGCGGATTGCGCGGCTTTCTGGACGGCCGGTTGCAGCGTCGTCGTGACGACGAGGCCGCCGCGACGCAGCAGGTTCGCCCGATCGGTGACGGTCGCCCCGAACTCGGGGCCGTTGAGGATGTCGTGCACCACGTAGTCGCAGAAGAACGGGGCGGACGACGTCGCGCAGCCGTTCGGGACAGGAAGGGGGTTCAGCCCCAGCGGCGCGGCCTTCGCCGTCTGGATCTGGGCGGCGGTGTAGCTGTCGGGGTAGTTGACCAGCATCCGGTCGAGGACGATGTTGCGACGTGCCGTCGCATTGATCGGGTTGACCGTCGGATCGAACGTGCTCGGGTTGTTGATCACGCCCGCGAGCAGCGCGGACTGGGGCAGTGTCAGCTGGTCAGCGGTCTCGCGGAAGTAGTGCTGCGCGGCGGCGGAGATGCCGTACGCGCCGTCGCCGAAGTAGACGGTGTTGAGGTAGTCCTCAAGGATCTGGTCCTTCGACAGCTTCTGCTCGAGCGCCAATGCGTAGCGCGCCTCGGTGAGCTTGCGGGTCAGGTTCTTGGAGGTCGCGGCGGCGGCCGCCGCGGTGTTGTTGTCTTGGGCGTTTGTCTCGACCAGCGCCTGGCGCACGTACTGCTGGGTGATCGTCGACGCTCCCTGCACCGCCGCGCCTGAGGAGGTGTCGGTCAGCAGTGCCCGGAGGATGCCCTTCGGGTCGACCCCGTGGTGCTCGTAGAAGCGGCTGTCCTCGATCGCCACGATCGCCTGCCGCATGGTGGGGGCGACGTCTACGAGATCCACTGACTGCCGGTTCTCGTAGTAGAAGGTCGCCAGGGGGGTGCCGTCGGCGGCCTTGATCACCGAGAGCTGTGACAGCGGGGGCGACTGCAGGGACGCCGGGAGCTCAGAGAAGGTGATATCGCCGATGGCGTTCTTGGTGGTGACTCCAAGGCCAGCGGCGGCGGGCAGCGCCAGGCCGGCCACTAAGAGCCCAACAAGTAGCGAGAGCACCCCCAGCATGAACGCTCGCGCCAGGCGCCCGCCGAAGTTAATCCGCCCATCTGGCACCACTGCAGCGTAACCGCTGGCCAGGGATGACTAGGCCGCTCACCCGGATGGCTCGGCCATCGTCCATCCGGACGAGCGTGAACGGACCGTACGGAGACTGTTGAGGGCCACGCCTGACTCCGTAACGTCGGGGGATCGAGCCCACCTGGGGACGGTAGCTCGAGAAATCCACAGCAACGGACGGGGCTCCCGATGGCTTGGACCACTGACTGGACCACCCGCGCAGGGTGTAAGAACGCCGATCCGGACGCCTTGTTCGTCCAGGGCGCCGCACAGAACCGGGCTAAGGCCGTCTGCTTCGGTTGCCCGGTCCGCGCTGAATGCCTCGCCGACGCTCTCGACAACCGCGTCGAGTTCGGCGTGTGGGGTGGCCTTACCGAGCGCGAGCGTCGCGCCCTGCTGCGCCGCCGTCCGAACGTCACCTCGTGGGCGAACCTGCTGAGCACGGCGATGTCGGACTTCGAGCGCGAAGCCGCCGAGACCTACTCCGCCACCGGCTGAGTTCTACGCACGTTCTACCAGCGCGTCGCCTAGCGTGCGCAGGCCGTTCAGATCGTGCACATCTTGAGCCAGCGCCCGCGCTGACGCCAGCAGAACGTTCGGGTGCGCGAGCGCGAAACCATCGACCCTGCGTTGCTCGGTCGCTTGTATGGTCAACCGCTGCGCGTGCACCCGAAGCACCCCGGCGGTAAGCGCGCTGTCGGTATCGCCATCGCCCGCTAGTTCGCCATCCTCGAGCGCTTCCGCAGCAGCAAGCGCATTCACCGCGGTGATCTGGGGCACAGTGCTGCGGTGCACCCGGTTCACCACCACACCCGCGAGCGGCATGTCTTCTTCGACCAGCCGATCCACGAAATACGACGCCTCGCGCAACGCATCGGGCTCCGGTGACGCCACCACGACGAACACCGTGCCGGGTGCGCGCAGCAGCTTCGCGGTGGCGTCGGCTCGCTGCCGCAGGCCGCCGAACATCGTGTCCATGGCAGCAACAAACGTCTGGACGTCGGTCAGCAGCTGCGTGCCGAGCAGCTTCATCATCGTTCCGGTGACCAGACCGAGCCCGGCCTGCATCACCTTCGTGTAGCCGCGGCCGCCGACCTTCGCCGGCACCAGCAGCATCCGGATGAATCGCCCGTCGAGAAAGCGCGCCAATCGTTCGGGCGCATCAAGGAAGTCGAGCGCCGACCGTGCCGGTGGTGTGTCGACGACGATCAGATCCCATTGGCCCGAGGCGCGCAGCTGGCCGAGTTTCTCCATCGCCATGTACTCCTGCGTACCGGCGAAACTCGACGACAGCGATTGGTAGAACGGGTTCGCCAGAATCTGCGCTGCCTTCGCGGGCGACGCATGGGCCTCGACGATCTCGTCGAACGTGCGCTTCATGTCGAGCATCATCGCGTGCAGTTCGCCCTCGTTTTTCGCGCCGTCCGCTCGCTTCTTGAGCTTCATGCCCGCGACCCTGCGAGGCACGTTGTCGAGCTCTTGGAGGCCGAGTGACTGCGCAAGCCGCCGAGCCGGATCAATGGTGAGGGTCACTACACGCCTGCCTTGTTCAGCAGCGCGGACGCCGAGGGCAGCCGCTAGCGTCGTCTTGCCGACGCCACCAGATCCGCAACAGACAATGATTTTCGTGCCGCGGTCGGCAATCAACGTTTCGATGTCGAGGTGCGTCATGCTGCACCCTGCTCGACGAGCTCTGCGGCCAAGGCATAGAGACGACCGACATCGGTGGTGTCGAGGTCGTGGAGTTGGTAGGTCGGCCTTGCGGCCGCGCGCAAGCGAGTACGCAGCCTGCGCTCGACCGCCAGCTGCAGCGCGTGATCGGCCGCTTCTATCGACAACCCTCCAGTGATCACGTCTCCCGCAGGTAAGCCTGCTGACTTGAGTCCACGCGCAAGCGCGGTGAGATCGATGGCTCCAGCACTGGCGGCCTTGAGCTCAGTCTTCGGCAATAACTGCTCGTGTACGCGGTTCACGAAGATGCCACCGACCGGAAGGTCGAACTCATGCAATTCGTTGATGCCGTCGAGCGTTTCTTGTACGGGCATCTCTTCAAGCATCGTGACGAGATGGACGACGGTCTGCGGCGACCTGATGAGCCGCATGATGGATTCGGCTTGGCGGTTCACCGGGCCCACGCGCGCCAAGCTGGCGACTTCGCTGTTGACGTTGAGGAATCGTGCGATGCGCCCGGTCGGTGGTGCGTCCATGACAACCGCGTCGTAGACGAACTCGTCGGTCGCGTCCGTTGATCGATCGCCCGGCGACGTCCGCGTTGATTTGTGTGTTGTCCGTCGTCGCGTTGCTTCGTAGACCTTGCCGGTAAGTAGCACGTCGCGAACGCCCGGTGCGATGGTGGTTGCGAAGTCGATGGCGCCGAGCCTTCGCAGTGCACGGCCGGCGCGACCGAGGTGGTAGTACATCTCGAGGTATTCGAGCAGGGCTTCCTCGGGATCGATCGCGAGTGCATAGACGATGCCCCCGTCGTGCGCGACTGCCACGCGGCGTTCGGCGTACGGGAGCGGCGGACTGTCGAAGAGTCGCGCGAGGCCTTGGCGTCCTTCGCACTCGACGAGGAGGGTTCGCTTGCCCCCGGTTGCCAGGGCCAACGCGAGCGCAGCAGCGACGGTGGTTTTGCCGGTGCCGCCCTTGCCCGTGACGATGTGGAGGCGGACGCCGTCCCAGTCGCGATCGCGCCCGCTGTCGCCTCGCTGCACGTTCACCACCCGAGCGTAGCTAAGCTCGCGATCATGACTAAGTGGGAGTACGCGACTGTGCCATTGCTGGTGCACGCCACCAAGCAGATCCTCGACAACTGGGGCAGCGACGGGTGGGAGCTCGTGGCCATCGTGCCCGGGCCGAATTCCGAGCAGCTGGTGGCCTATATGAAGCGACCGGTCGAATGAGCACCCCAGACCTGACCACGCCCGAGGATCGGCTCAGCGCGATGGGGCTCACGTTGCCTGCGGTCGCCGCGCCACTCGCTGCGTATGTACCGGCGCTGCGGTCGGGAAACTACGTGTATACGTCGGGTCAGCTGCCGACGGTTGACGGCGAGCTCGTCGCGGTCGGCAAGGTGGGCACCGGTGCCGGTGCGTCCGTATCGCCGGAGGAAGCGAACGCGGCGGCCCGCATCTGCGCGCTGAACGCGCTGGCTGCGCTGCGGGGCGTCGTCGGGGAGTTGTCCTCGGTGGTGCGCATCGTCAAGGTGCTCGGCTTCGTCGCCAGCGCGCCCGACTTCACCGCCCAGGCCCAGGTCATCAATGGGGCGAGCGAGCTACTGCTCGAGGTGTTCGGCACTGCCGGCCCGGACGCCGCCCCGATCGGCGCGCATGCGCGCAGTGCGATCGGCGTCGCCGTCCTGCCTCGAGACGCCCCCGTCGAAGTCGAACTCATTGCCGAGGTCACCCCCGCGTAGGTCGAGCGGACTCTACCTATTCGAACAGGTGTTCGAGTAGGATGACTGGGTATGACGCCCGGCGGGCAGCCGACCATCCTGCACGCTGACCTCGACGCGTTCTATGCCTCGGTCGAGCAACTACTCGATCCGACCCTGCGAGGAATACCGATCGCCGTCGGCGGCGGAGTTGTGCTCGCGGCCTCTTACGAAGCGCGCGCGTTCGGCGTCACCGGTGGCATGTCGGGCCGGCGAGCTCGCCAACTGTGTCCGGCTCTGCGGTTTGTCGGCGGCCACTTCCACGAGTACCAGCGCCTGGGCGATGAGGTCATGGCGGTGTTCCGCGACTTCACGCCGCTCGTCGAACGGATCTCCATTGACGAGGCGTTCCTCGACGTCGCCGGCGCGATCACGTTGTTCGGCTCGCCGATCGGCATTGCGACGTCGATTCGGCGTCGGGTGAAGGACGAGATCGGCCTGCCCATCTCGATTGGCGTGGCTGGCACCAAGCACCTGGCGAAGATCGCGTCACAGGTCGCCAAGCCCGACGGGCTGGTCGTCGTCCCGATCGGGCAGGAGCGGGAGTTCCTCAACCCGCTTCCGGTCGGACTCATCTGGGGCGTCGGCGCCGTCACACGCACCCGCCTGGCCGGCGTCGGAGTACGCACGATCGGCGAGCTCGCCGAGACGCCGAACTCCTACCTGCGACATCTGCTCGGCAGCGCGGCGGGCGACAAGCTTTCGTCGCTGGCGACCAACGTCGATCCGCGTCGCATTCAAACGACTCGGTCCGCGCATTCCGTCGGCGCGCAAGCAGCACTTGGACGTCGAGTGGTGACGCCCGATCTCACCCGCACGACCCTCGGCTACCTCGCGGACCGGGTCGGCGGTCGGCTGCGAGCTGCTGGAGTGGCCGGTCGCACGATCACGGTTCGGGTGCGTTTCGCCGACCTGCGCGCAGTGACGCGATCGATCACCGTTCCGGCTGCACTGTCGGCGACGCTGACGTTGACGGAGGTCGCGACTGCGCTTGCCGACGTGGCTCTCGCAGATCACCCCCACGAACGCGAGATCACGCTGCTCGCCATCTCGGTGTCGCAGCTGGTCGATCAGGCGTCCCTGCAATTGGAGTTGCCGCTGGAGTTGCAAGATAGTGAGCGCCGGCCGGGCACGCGCACCGGTGCCGCGCGCTGGGTCGTCGACCGGTCGGTCGACTTGATCCGGTCGCGCTTCGGACGTGACGCCATCGGCTACGCAAGCGTGAAGTTCGCGGACGTCGGTCATGTGCCGGACGGATTCAGAGAACTCGCAGAGCACGCACCGGAGTGAGACTCTCGATGTATGAAGATCCGCATCAGGTGCGTGATGGCGACGGCGCTGGTCGTGCTCGGCGTGAGTGCATGCGGCCCCGACCACCACCAGGCCGTGAACTTCACCGGCGCCTGACTCACGCCGGACAAGGGTGAGATCAAAGGAATCCTGACCACGCTCGGCGGGCCCGGTTCGAGCCCCGAACCCGTACAGGGCTCGGTCGATGTCTCCACCGTCGGGGGCCACGACTACGGCACCGTCTCGCCCGGGCCCGCGTGGAACTTCGAACTGAAGCCGGGCGCGTACAGAGTGCAAGCGACCGTGAACAGAGTGGCGTGCGAGCCGGTGGTGGTGAAGGTCGTCAAAGGGACAGTCCAAGACATCGACATCGTCTGCCCGAACGAATAGTGCTAGCGACGCCACAGACTATTCAGGCTTCGGATGCCAGATGCCGAACCGGTTGCCCATCGGGTCGACGAGGTGGGCGAAGTAAAGCTGCCCGTTGTCGGTGAACGGAATCGCGATGGTGGCTCCCAGAGCGACGGCCTGATCGATCGACGCCTGCACGTCCTCGACGTGGACATAGAAGATCGCCCAGTTGGCGCCACCAATATCGGAGGAGTCCCAGAGACCGCCTTCGCCGCCTTGCACCATGGCGTACTTTGCTGGTCCCTCGGGTGGGCCGATCTCCCACGCGAACAGATCCGAGTAAAACGCGGTCGATGCCGCAGCATCGGGTGTACCGATCTCGAAGTAGTCGACTGTGTTCGCCATGCCAGCCTCCGTGCCGGTGTGAGAAGTCCGCTAACGCGAACCTGGCGGCAGCGTAGCTACCCCGACTGACAAAATGCCGCGTCTTGCGAGTGCGCACTACGACAACTGGTGGCGTATTTGGGCATCACGGCCCGCTCGCGAAATGCGATCATTTTTGCCGAGTTGAGGACGTTGTCCGCGCGGCCGCGAAGCACCCGATCGCCGGCTGTTCGGGACCGCGTGGGGGTGTGCGCGGATGCCGAATCTCGACTGTCGTTCGCGCCGGTGTGGGTTCAGCTATTTTGCCCAAGCAGCATCGACGAGGTGCGGATCGAGCGCGATCGCTGCACCGTCGGCCACCAGGTAGACCCGGTCGCATCGGCTGATCAACATCGCGCTCGCGTCGCCGGCGGGGTGAATGTTCGCGTCCAGACAGGCGTATTGGGGCAGTGCAACGTCGGCGCTGGTGCGCGCACCCGTCACTGGATCGACTGTCTTGAGGGCGCCGTTTGGGGGGCAGTCCACGACCACGGCGAACTGACCGGATGTCCCGAGCCAGCTCGCGCCATCGGGCACGCACTGCTCGCTGGGGTTGCCCGACCAGGTCGGGGCGGTGGGCGCTTGGGTCGCGTCGCTGGCAGTGTCGAGGGTTGATGGCTCGCCGCCGATACCGGCGCCAGTCTGGCTGCCCGCGATGTAGCTCAGTCTTCGTCCGTCCGGCGCGAAGGACAGGCTCATCATCTCGTTGACATCAACGTCGTCAACTGGCCACGACCGGGTCGGGCTCGCGTGTCCGGGCATCGCCATGATCCTGATCTCAGCAGGTGTCGCGCTTGGCTGGACTTGCATCAAAGCGATCGCAACGCGGGTGCCATCGGGGCTGACGGCAAGTCCGCTGATAGGTCCCGACTGCGGGAACGTCGGACCGAACGGGGTTACCGCACCCGACGTAGCGACGAATGCGAGCCGGGCCGCTGGTAGCGATTCGCCGTTGCCTGGCGCCGGCGCGTAGGACACCACCCACCCGCCGCGGGCAGATGCGATCAGCGACGGCCCCTGTGGCACGGTCGCGATCGACAATGTGTGCAGCACCACTGCCGACCCGAGGTCCTCGATGCGAAACCGGCCGCTGTCGTCGATCGCCAGCACCACCCCAGACGCCGATGTGCCGAATGAGTGCAGCCCGGACGGGGCGACTTCGTGCGCGGTACCGGAGGAGGCTGCTGTCACCGGATGCGACCCTGACGTGCAGCCCGCAACCAACATCGATAGGGCGACGGTGGCGCTGGCAAGCACGATCGCTGACTGCCTTGTTTGTCGCAACATCCGCATCGGATGGCTCAGCAGCTGAGCTCGGCGAGTGCAACATGATGAGCGGTCGTGTTGGTGCTGTCGTTTCCCGAGGCGAGCCACCAGAGCTGGTCGCCGATGGCGCGCGGACCGCCGTAGAAGACGGAGTCCTGGTTGGTGGTGTCGGGGGTTCGGACGTCACACCAGGTGGTCGCGCCCGGGCGTAACAGCATCCACGGGTCGGTGATGTCCTCGCTCATCGCGAGCAACGATCCGCCAGGTAGGCCGATGACGGCACCGTCGTAGCCGTCGCCAACTGGTCGGTTGGGCACTGGCGGAATTTCGATGTCGGCCCATGTTCGACCGCCATCGGTGGACCGTTCAACGGTGAACGTTGAGGAGCTGTCGACCAGAACCTCAGACCCGTCGGCCGCGGTGAGTAGCTGCGCCGGCCAACAAGCATCGAGGTTCTCATCGAGAGACGTGAGCGCCCAGTGATGGCCGCCGTCGGTCGAGGCAATGACCGGTTGGTATCCACCGTTCTTGGCACAGTTTCCTGGTTGGAACGAGCCGAAGGTGATGCATGGTCCGCTGGTGGGGCAGGTCAGGTTCGTTCCGCGCCAACTAACGCCTGCGTCGCTGCTTGTTTCCACCACCGGCGCCGGGTCGGTCGTCCCGCTAGGAGTGAAGAGCACTGTTACGGCGTCGCCTACATAACGGAACCCGCCGAAGCCGTCGGGTCTTACGCCTCGCGGAGTTGGCACCGGCGTCCAACTCTTCCCACCGTCGCGGGTGAGGAGTGCAACGTCGGCCTCCAGCGGTTCTTGATCGGGTGGCTGGACACCGAACCCAGCCACCACGGCTGGCGCACCGGCGATTCCGTTTCCGAGCAGTGCCAGCGTGTCGCAGGTCAGCTCTGTGTCGCTTTCGCCGGGTGACGGCGGGAATCCCATCGCCGTCAGCGCAGCTTGTGCCGCCTTACCCGTCGGGATCGTGGTCGTGCGGCCATCCACGTCGATTGCGATCGCGCCGCCTTTGCACCACGCAGTCGTGGAGGGCGTCGCTGGATTGGCGGTGATGGGTTGCGACCCGTCGATTGCCTGCGCACTCCAGCTGGCGCTGTTGATGCTCGCGAACGTTGGTGCGGCGGTGATAGTAAGTGCGCCGAGCCCGAAGTACGCCAGCGTCGCTTCCGCTTTACCGAGCGACTGGAACTGCACTGCGGGACCGGCCGCGGGCGCGGGTATTACTTGGAGCTGATAGGCGAAAGGCTGCCCGGCAGCACCAATCGAGGCTATCGGCGCAAACCCTGTGATCGTGATGTCGTCACCGGGCAAGGCGTGAGCAGGGGAAACAGTCAGTTGCGCGCACGAGTCGGCGGTGCGACACCAACTCGGCGCATCCGCCGCGGGGACGTCCAACCGAAAGTTTGTGGTCGCCTCCGCGCCGCCAAGACCACAGGCGTGGGCTTCCTGCAAGCATTGGACGCCGATCGAGTACGTGCCCGACACCAGTGGCACGACACGCGGCGGATACGCCGTCACCCACGGCGCTTGCGGTACGACCATCGTGGTGCGAAACGTAGTCGGCGACAGCCAGTCCAACGTTTCCCCAGTATCGGACAGGCCGCCAGGGCACCCGTCCCAACACAGCGACACACCGCCCGGCCGCGGCGATAGTGGGGTAGTGAGTGTGCCGGTGAGGGCCACCGTTGTACCGGGCGGCCCCGAGGCGGGGGAGGCGGTGAGCTGCAACCCTGGCGTCGTGGGACTTGCCGGCGCCACGTCGGTCGGCGGCGATAACACCTGTTCGAGCACGATGGCGTAGTTGCCGCCGGAGACCCCGCCAACCTGCAGGCACTGCGAAAACCGCCCTGTCACCGATTGCTGCAACGCCAAGCCCGACTGCGGGCAGCCGACCCCGGACCATTGCGGAAGCGCAACGGAATTCATGTCGACAGATGCCGGACCGGATCCGGTCATCGTCGGCGACCCGACTGGTGATTTGACGGCCGACGCGACGGGGGTGGGGGATGCAACGGTCGAGGGATTCGTGCTTGGCGAGGACGGCGGCTGCGAAGGCGCCGCGCTGCGCTGTGCGGCTGGCGGTGGTTGCGGGCTGCACGCGCTCAGCGCCAAACAGCTGACCATGAGCGGCACAAGTCCGAACCAAAGTAGTCTGCGACGCGCCACAGCGAGAGCTCCCCCGCGGGCTCCAACATCCATGCCATGAGGACGCTACAGGCCGACTGGCGGTTGGCCCAACGACCAAAATGGATCAATAGATGCGCACTACTCTGCCGCGTTGACGGTCGATGGTTGTGTCGGGCGGCCTACGTCAGAAGCGCGTTCACGTGAACGCGTTGCTCTTGCCGCGTTCACGCGCGTTCGGTCGTGCCGAGTAGCGGATGTATCCACGGCGGAGGCGAGTCATACTTTCGACTTGGTCGAACGTCGCGAGAACCCATGGCGCGCGCCAGCCGAGGCTCTCGTTCTGTCTTATGTCGCCGACCGGTGGCGCTTCGGGGTGTACAGCGCCGTTAGGCATTCTGGACGGCTCTTCGGACCTTCCCGCGGACGTTGATCCGGCAGCGGCCCAACGGCAGCCAATCGACTTGGTGGAGACGTCGACGGGGCTGACCTACTCCGCGGCGTGGCAGCAAGACAGGCCAGGCCGCGGATTGCGCCTTCAGTGCGATGGTTCGCCGACCGCCGTCGGTGGATCCCGTTACCGTGTCGCCATGCCGAGCGCCGAGTTGCAGGAGTTGGTTGTTGCGGATGCCGACGCGCTGCGCACGTGGTTGTTGGCACACCACGCCACGTCTGCTGGGGTGTGGCTCGCGCTCACAAAGAAGGGCGGCAGGCGTACGACGTTGACCTGGCAGCAGGCGGTCGACGAGGCGCTGTGCGTGGGCTGGATTGACGGGCAGGCGCGCAAGCGTGACGACGAAACGTCTCTGATCCGGTTCACCCCACGTGGGCCTCGCAGTTCGTGGTCTGAGCGCAACGTCGGTCACGTCGCGCGACTGGAGAGAGAGGGCCGGATGCTGCCCGCCGGCCGAGCGGCGGTTGAGGCGGCGAAGGCCGACGGGCGGTGGCAGGCTGCGTACGCACCGCAGTCAGCGGCCGAGATGCCTGCCGAACTGGTGGCTGCGATCGCCGCTAACCCGGCCGCTCAGGCGATGTTTGACGTGCTGACGAAGAGCAACCGGTATGCCCTCATTTACCGCCTTGGCTCGGTGAAGCGACCAGAGACGCGCGAGCGCAAGATCGGCGAGTTCGTCGCCATGCTCGCCCGCCACGAGACGATTCATTCGCAGACCGCGAGGCCCGCGCACCCGCTCCGATGATGTCTCGAGCATCGAGCGAACCGTCGGCAACTGCCGCCGAGCGGCTATGCGGGTGGCGGAGTTTGGATTCGCACAAGCTTGGTGAGCCCGACTAAGTCGGCGGGGTTGCGGGTCCACAGTGTCGCGTCGTGCGCGACGGCAGTTGCGGCAATGAGCAGGTCGGCCATTCGTGCCCGCGGCTTACGTCCGGCGGATACGACTGCTGCGGCCAGTCGCCCGTATTCGCGTGCCACGACTTCGTCGACCGGGAGCGCGTCGAAGGTGCGTTCGATGACGGCGAGGCGACGCAGCCGCTCTGCCCGCGTCGCATCGGAACGGGTCACCAGCACCCCGAAGTGCAACTCAGCTAATGACACCGCGCTGATGGCGACTTCACCCTCGACCGGTCCAGGATCAGGACCTAGCAGCACGCTGGTATCGAGCACGATCCTCATCGGGTAAACGGATCGGTCACGCTTTGGTCGACGCTGTCGCGATCAGTTCGCCAGTCAGGATCAGCCGGCCCGCGAAAGATCTCCCGTACGTCGGCTCCTTGCCTCCATCGGTGGCGGCGCACCGGGCCCAGTTCGGCGACTTCGCGCCCGCTGACGGTAATCGTCACGGTGGCACCCGCTTCGGCCTGTCGGACCAATTCACTGGCCTGCTGACGGAGCTCACGCAACCCAGTCGTCGTCATGGAGCCATGGTAGCGCATGTGCTACAGGGGGAGAACAACTCGAGTGCAGAAAGACAGGCCAGCCCGTTACCGTCTCGGTCATGACCGCGGATGCGTTCGTGCCAGTCGGATTCGATCCGCCGACGTCACTGGCCACTGACCAGTTCCACCTCGAACCGTTGGGACCGCAGCACAATCAGGCCGATCATGCCGCCTGGATGTCGAGCATCGAGCACATTCGCTCGACTCCCGGCTATCCCGACGGCAACTGGCCACCACTCACCGGCATGACGCTCGAGCGGAACCTTGCCGACCTTCGCCGGCACGCCGACGACTTCACCCGGGGCGTCGGTTTCACCTTCACCGTCCTCGACCCAGATGACAACGACGTGATCGGCTGCGTGTACCTGTATCCCTCAGCCTCCGAGAAGTGGGACGTCACAGTGCAGTCGTGGGTGCGGGCCGACAGATCGGCGCTCGACCGGCCACTCGCCGACGCCGTCGCAGGCTGGCTCGCCACCGACTGGCTATGGGTGCGTGTGGATCGCTGCGGTCGCTGAGTCGTGATCGCGGCGATCGGTCCGAGACATTGTTGTCACAAATGTCGATCTGCGAGTGGCGCAGTTCGTCGTCCAACTAGAAGGCCCAGCCGGGCTCGAGCTGACAGGACGAAGACATGGCGAAGTTTCTGGTCTTGATCTACGGCGACGAAGTGCGCTGGAACGCAATGTCCGCGGACGAGATGCGCGCCCACGACGCTGCCCACGTCGCGTTCAGCAAGGCTGCGGGCTCGAGAATCATCAATGGCGAGGAGCTGGAGTCGCCGTTGAAGGCGAGGACATTGCGCCGTCGCCACTCAGCTCGCACTGCCGCTGCGACTGACGGGCCGTTCGTCGAGACGAAGGAGATCCTCGGCGGTTACTACCTCCTTGAGGCAGAAAATCTCGACGAGGTCGAGGCGCTCGTCGCATTGCTGCCTGAGGTACAGGCTGACCACAGTGGAGTCGAGATCCGGCCAGTCGTCGACCACGGGTGATGCCCGACCACCGTTGACCGGTGGCCTGGTGCCTGAACGGTGTAAACGGATGCCGGCGCTGTGGCGTAGTAGGGGTGTGGTGCAACTGGAGTTCGCGGACTTCTACGTCGACAGCCGGGATGTTTGCCTGCGGGCAGTGCTGGCTAGCGTCGTAGATCGCAGCCTTGCCGAGGAGTTGGTGGCCGAGGCGTTCACCCGCGCGTTGATGTCGTGGCCGAAGGTGAGTCAACACCCGGCGCCGCGCGCGTGGGTCGTGCGCACGGCACTCAACACACGGGTGTCCTGGTGGCGCAAACGTCGCAAAGAGGTGCCGCTGGGCATCACCGCCTGCATGACCGCCGTTGCCGAACCGGTGATGGAGGTTGATCCCGGCCTGCTGCGGGTGTTGCGTCAACTGCCTCGTCGGCAGCGAGAAGTCATTGCGGTGCGGGTGTTCCTCGATCTCGATACTCGGGGCACCGCCGAACTCTTGGGGATCTCCGAGGGAACCGTCAAAGCGCACCTTTCGCGCGCCGTCGCGACTCTGCGCGTTCAACTCATCAACCACCAGTAGGCGGAGGTCTTGCCATGACCGAGTACAACTCCGAGTCAGCATCGGTGCTGACCGCAGTACGCGATGGATTCGCACCTGTCACCATGCACACCTCGCTCGACACGGTTGTCGTTCAGGCGGGCGCCCGTCGGCGTCGCCGCCGCGCGATGACCGTCACGGCCGTGACCGCGACCGCGACCGCGACCGCTCTGGCGGTCGGAGCAGTTGGCTACGGCCAAGGATCGACGCGCTCTGCGAAGTCAGCCACGCCTTCGACTGCTGCACAACCCGTGCACATCGTCACCGCGGCGTACACGGTCGATAGCCGACCGAACGGCTCGGTCACGGTGACGTGGACGAAGCAGGGTTATTTCCAAGACCCGTCCGGTCTGCAAGCGGCACTGCAGACGGCCGGCTTCCCCGTGTTGGTGAAGGTCGGTGAATTTTGCAAGGGACCGAGCGACGACGGCTACCTCGATCCGAGTGGTGTGGGCCGTGGCGTTGACCAAGTCATGCAGGCCAGTACCGACAGCAATGGTCAGGTCGTTTTTACCTTTAACCGGTCTGCGCTGCCCGCGGGTAACGAGTTGTTCATTGGCTATCTCTCGCCCGCACAACTGGCCATTACTCGCGGAGCTCCCGGATCCGTCGAACGGCTAGTCCCCACCAACACGACGCTGACCTGCACGACCACGGCACCACCGGCCCACTCCTGACGCCGAAGTCTCACTCGCAAGTGGTCAAGGCACCGGTGAGCAAAGCGGGGCCCAGCACCGCCCATGCGTCGCCGTAGTAGGTCGGGTTCTGGGCGGCCTGGGTTTGTGCGCGGTCCAGAAGCCCGGTGGCGGCGGCGCGGTCTCCGGCAGCTTGCGCTGACGCCGCGGCAGCGATCGGTGGTAGTGGATTTTGATTCGGATTCGTCACTGCTCCGTCGAGAGTGAGCGCGATGGCCGTGGCGCGGTCGCCAACCGATAGGACGGTCCACCACGCAGCCGCCAGTTTGGTGGCGTCTGCCGTGCAACTGGTTGCCAGCCAGATAGGAACGCGTTGCGCGTCGAGACCGTACTGGACCGGCGCCGATCCGCCGGGCGCGGCGATCGCGGTGAGGGCACCTCCTTTCAGTTGTGCCCAGTCCGGCGGTAGCTGCCTGCCACTGTCGGTCAGCTGCTGGAGAAGACGGATGGCACCCGAGGCGGCGCGCGACCATTTCTGGTCACCGGTAAGCGTGGCGAGCTTGTCGTCCACACTCGGCATCCAGTAGGAGACGTCGATCGTTGAGACCGCGCCAACAGCCCAGGGACCGGCCGCGACCACGGGCGTGCCGTCGGGTAGCTGAGTCGTCTCGTGGGCGAGGACCGCCGCGGCGACCTTCCTCCCGTCGACGTGCAACGAACTACCGTCCGGGCCGTTGTATCGGAGCAACGCGAAGGCGATCAGGATGTCGGCGTCCGACGCAGATTGTGGGTCCAGTACAGATCCATCGCCGTTGGCGTGATACGACAGCAGCCCATCGGGCCTTTGCAGATGCTGTTTCGTCCAACTCCAGATGCGTTGCGTGGTCGCGTTGTCCGCGACGAGTTCGGCGATCAGCATTCCGTAGGCCTGGCCCTCGCTGACGATGTCGCCGCCTTGGTCATGGCGGATCACTCGACCATCAGCCGTGACGTAGCGAGCCAAGAACGCTCGCGCCGCGGGTTCGCTTGCGGCCGACGAACTCGATGGCGCGTTCGTCGAGAGTGCGCTGGCCGGCACGTCGAGCGCGTTCGACGGCGCACTAGCGGTCGGGGTTGACACCGCGCTCTTGGCCGTGGCGGTCGGTGCCGTGCTGTGCGAGCAGCTCGTCGTCATCAGCGTCACAGTCGCCAGCAGCGCCGTGGCAGCCATGAGTCGGCTCTGCGGAGGGTGCGCCATCGCTTACGGACTGCCGACGGCGGTCGGCGTGACGGCCGGTGTCGTTGGTGTCGTCGCCGGTGCGGTCGCGCTCGACGTCGGTGTCGCAGTCGGTGCCGTTGGCGTTGCCGTCGGCACCGCCGTTGCGGTCGGCGTAGGTGCGGCCGTTGCGGTTGGCGTCGCGCTCGGGGCGGATGGTGTCACCCGTGTTGGCGCGGTCGTTGGGGTCGACGCGTTACCAGCAGACGACGCCGGGGCGCTGGCAGCAGCCGCGGGCGCGGACGCCGGCGCCGTTCCGCTAGGTGCCGACGGCGAAGGTGTCGGCTTCGCCGTGGCGGCCGGCTTCTTGAGAACGGCAGCATGGCCGCGTGCGGGACCCACGAGGGGCGGGCTCAGCACGCCGGTGCCGCCCGGTGAAGACAGCAACGCCACAACCGCGGCCGTCGAGGCGGCGGCAACCGCCAACCCACCGGAAGCGAGGGTGACCTTGCGTGCTGGGGAGGATCGCTGGTACTCGGTCCGGCGCCGCGCCTGCAGTTCCGGCGGAAGTGCGGCGTGCTGTGCGGCGAGACTGTTCCAGGGCGCGGCAGCGAACGCCAACGTGGGCCAGAGCAGCAGAAGCGCCACGAGTGGGCCACCGAGGCCACTGTGTTGCGACAAGGCGCCAGCGATGCCGAGAACCCCGAGGATCGCGAGTCCCGTTTCTGCAAGGTTCCCGCGGACTGCGTCTGACCACTTCGCCTCCTCCGCGGTCTTAGGTGTTCGCACAAACATCGCCTGCTTCGCGTACAGGGCCTGGACGGAGGCACGCGCGACAACCAATGCGGTGCACTGCCAGATCATGAACGCGCCGAGAGCGTCACGCCATGATGCGCCGGTGCTGCGGCGGAGCAAGGCGACTGCCCGAACCAGACCGAGCACCACCAGCAGCGGTATCGCGCCGATCAAGAATCCGGTCAACTTC
>DATCDK010000226.1:0-27246 GCA_036510735.1 Acidothermaceae bacterium
TCGCGCCTGGCCAGCTGAATGACGAACGCGAGGATGACAAGGCCGGCGAGCACTCCGGCCAGCCCGCGCACATTGGCCCGGTCATGCGTCCGAAGCAGCACGACGTCAGCCGCCACGGCCGCGGCAATCGAGGCGAAGGCCCCGCTGGCCTGGCCGATGGTGGTCAGGTGCGCACTGCGAAACCAGCCAATGACAAGCGCAAGTTGGACGACGAGGAGTGCCGTCGCTAGCAATACCCGGCCGCTCGACGACCCAGCTAGGACAACCACGGCGAACAGCGACGTCGAGATCGCCGCGAGCGCGGCCGTCAGCACGGCCCGGGCCGAAGACCCGTCGGGCGCTGCCGAAACGGAAGTCACCACCTCATGGTCGCACCCCGCGGTGGGCCCACCTCAGGCGAACGACGGCCAGAACCGGCACTTCGCATCCCAAGTGGCTGCGATTGACGGCCAACCGGGCCCAATTCACGACCACTCGGGATGCGAAGTGGTGTCTGGGTGAGGCCGGTCCGGGGGCCGAAACGCCGCGGTTACCTACGTTCACGGCGCCGAAACCCGTTGGAAACACTCGCACTCGTATCCTTGGCTCAGTTCGCCCGCCCGCGGAACATATTCGCTGGCCCGCGAACGCCCTCAGCGTCGAGGGGTGTGGCACCCAAACTGGCGAGTTTTTCGTGAGGGGAGGCCGACGTGAGCACCCTGCTGTTGCTGACCAACGCCTTGCAGCCGTCGTCTGAGGTCGTGCCCGCGCTGGGCCTGCTCTTGCACAAAGTCCGGGTCGCCCCCGCCGAGGTGTCGGCCCTGCTCGACGCGCCCCCGGCTGACGCGATCCTCGTCGACGGCCGGCGTGATCTCGCCCACGCCCGGTCGCTGTGCCAACTCTTGCGGACGACGGGCGTGTTCTCCCCGCTCTTCCTCGTCATGACCGAAGGTGGGCTGTCCGTCGTCACGGCGGAGTGGGGCATCGACGACGTCCTGCTCGACACGACCGGCCCCGCCGAACTCGAGGCGCGGCTGCGGTTGGCGGCCGGCCGGCTCGAGTTGGCCGCCCGCAACATCGACGCCGAGGACGAGGTCATCCGCTCCGGTGAGTTGACCATCGACGAAGCCACTTACTCGGCTCGCCTCAAGGGTCGGTCGCTCGATCTCACGTTCAAGGAATTCGAGTTGCTGAAGTACCTCGCGCAGCACCCGGGTCGGGTCTTCACCCGGGCACAACTGCTGCAAGAAGTCTGGGGCTACGACTATTTCGGTGGCACCAGGACCGTCGACGTACACGTGCGGCGCCTGCGAGCCAAGCTCGGAACCGAGCATGAAGTACTGATTGGCACCGTCCGCAATGTCGGCTACAAGTTCGTGCTGCCTCAGGTCGAGCGGTCCGCCGGGCACAGCGAAGCCGCCGACGACCAGACCGACGACGATGCCGCCGAGATGGTGCTGCGCGACCTTCGGCAGATCCGCATCCACGACTAGGTTCACGCGTCTAGGCCCATGCGCGTCAGCGACTAGGTCTGGGGCGGTCGGTCACCTAGGGTCGACGCGTGGCTCCTGACCTGAACCCGGACCGCGCGCCTACCCGCGTGGACGTCGTTGGCCGGTTGACGCCAGACCAGATCGAGGCTGTCACCGAGGTTGTCGACGAGGCGACCGAAGCAGACGGCGTCCGGCCATTGTCCGAACACGTGATGCTGCATCTGCGCTACGGCGGCGACGAGCCGGCCCGCAATCTGTTGTTGTGGCACGGCTCGCACCTCGTTGCCTACGCGCATCTCGACACGACCGATCCGGTCGACGGACCGAGCGCCGAAATGGTCGTCGCACCAGCAACCCGCCGTCAGGGCTTCGGTCGCACGATCATCACGACCGCACTCGAGTACGCGCACGGACCGTTGCGGTTGTGGGCGCACGGTGGACTCGCAGAGTCCACGTTGATGGCGGAGCACCTCGGCTTTCAGCGCATTCGCGTGCTGTTTCAACTTCGCCGATCGTTGTTCGCGACGCTGCCCCCCGTCGTCCTGCCTGATGGCGTGACGGTTCGAACATTTCAACCAGGTGCGGACGACGAGGCGTGGCTCGCCGTTAATGCGCGTGCGTTCGCGTCGCATCCGGAACAAGGGCACTGGACGCTGGACGATCTGCAACAGCGGATGGCGGAGGAGTGGTTCGATCCGGCTGGATTTTTCCTTGCAGAGAAGCAAATCGACGGAGAATCGCGGCTGATCGGATTTCACTGGACGAAGGTGCACGGCCATCGCGTTGACGAGCATGGACATGAACCGATCGGCGAGGTCTACGTGGTGGGCGTGGATCCGTCGGCGCAGGGCATGGGACTTGGTCGACAGCTGACGCTGGTCGGGCTGCAATATCTGCGGTCACTCGGTTTGCAGCAGGTCATGTTGTACGTCGACGAGTCGAACGTGCCAGCGATCAAACTCTACGAGTCACTCGGTTTCAGTCGCTGGGACACCGACGTGCTGTTCCGCCACGACTAGCTAGCTCGCAAGAGCCACAACGCCGAGGGCCTGATCGATGGCGTCGGCGCTCAGCGTCCCCGTGCTCGCCGCCGCAACGATGATGAGTTCGCTGTAAAGGTCGATCTCTTCCAGAAACGCCGAGTCGTGGATCCGCGGGTCAAACTCGACGCCGCCTCGAGCCGACAGTGTGCCTTGAACTGAAGTGCTCATGTCCCCTCCTGGCCACGAAATGGCAACAGCCACCACAGCCACCCCAAGGGCCAGAGCGCGACAGCGATAAATAGACGCTAACCGCCCGAGTGGGCGGATTGCATGACCTAATCGTGTCATCTACGAAGGCCGAGAAGGCCCTACGACACCCTGCTGACCACGGGCTGAGCGCAGCCCGCCGCGTTGCCGGGTCGCTCAGTTCGGGCGCCGAAGCTGCCGATAGACCACCATGCAGATCATGTACGTCGAGACGTGTCCCGACTGCGAATGTGTCGTCGTCCGCGCTCCGACAGGTGAAACCAAGCCGTCACGGTTGATGGCCGCATGCACCGGCTGTAGCTGCCACAAGTCCTGGCAGAAGGCTCAGCTACCCCAACAGCACGGCGAGTCTGAGCAATTCACCCAGATCGCATCGAGCAGCTAGGCGCTACACCGACTACGACAAGAAGTCGCGCAGGGATCGCTGGACGACTCCGCTCAATGCGGCCAGCGCCGCGCGGTAGGCCACGTCGTCCGCTAAGTCATCGCCGAGTTGATCGGCCACGAGCGGGTCGATGTCGCTCGACGCGGTCGGCCCCGCGATGGTGGCGGAGATGCCAGCCGATACCGAGTCCACCGCATCGAGGTGCTCGACAGCGGCCGCGTGGGCCTGCTTGTACGTGAGCAACCTGGTGTCCTCGTCGTCGAGGTCGACGCGCGGCCGGATCACACCTGCACCTGGAATGTTGCTGTCCGCAGTGCAGCTAAGTTCCGTTCGCTCGTGACGCACGCCTCGCGAAGCGCGCGTTGGTTGGCTTCCGCCAGGGTGGTGACCTCGTTGATCAAGGTCCGAAACGCGGTTCTGTGAGCGTGGAACAACTCTGTCCACGGCGTCGGCGCGACGGCGGCGAGATCGGACAGCGTCGCGCCGGGGGGCAGGCCAAGTTCGGCCGCCAGGGCGTCGACCTCAAGCGCTCGGGTGATCTCGACGAGTTGAAGTTGCTCAAGGACGAGGTCGACTTCGTGAGTCGACCGGGCGAGCCACCGAATGCTGCCGGCGCGCAGGAGCAACCGTTCCGAGTCGAGCTTGAAGAGCAGCAGGTCAAGGAGCTCGCGCTCACGCCAGAGGGTGTCGGAGACCTCGGCAAAGCCGGACACGTTGCCTCCTTTGCTTTCTGCACGTCCCTGTTAGATCCGGAGTTGAGTCACCATCGGCAGGTCGAGCGGCAGCCTGAGTCCTCCTCTCGGGTCTTTCGCCTCCCAAAGCCCCAATCCCATTAGCGCAAACGGGCCATCCGGCCCCGTGCTGGTTGTCTGCCCGGACTAGTCACTCGTGACCGTTTCGAGGCTCATAGTCCATTTGGAGTCAAGGAAACCCTGGTTCCACGGCGATGACTGTCTTATGGCAGCCAACGGCACGACGGCAGTGACTCCTCAAGGCACGAGATCGGAGAATCCTCAGGTCGGGCATGCCTGCGACGACCTCGTGCGTGAGCATCTGCCTCTGGTGGGCTACCTGGTGGCCGAAGCAGCGAGCAAACTGCCGGGCCACGTCAGCCGTGACGATCTGAGCTCCGCGGGCATGATGGCGCTCGTCCAAGCCGCCCGCGCCTTCGACTCAGCTCGCGGTGTTCCGTTCGCGCGCTACGCCAGTGTGCGGATCCGCGGGGGCATCATCGACGAGCTTCGCGGCCACGACTGGGCCAGCCGATCGGTTCGCATCAAGGCACGGCAACGCGGGACGGCGGAGGAATCGCTCGCAGCGCTCCTTGGCCGGCACCCCACCCAACAAGAACTTGCCGACCACCTCGGCGTTTCCCGTCTTGAGCTGTCGTCTGTCGAGGGCGACGTGCATCGTTCGGTGGTGTTGAGCCTGCAAGGTTTCGCTGAGGCGGGCACGCTCGAAGGGATGCTGCCCCACCAGGACGCAGGCCCCGAGGAGCAGCTGCTCAACCGCGAACGCGAGTTCTTCCTGCTCAACGCGGTCGCTGCGCTGCCGGACCGGCTGCGCGTCGTGATCCAGGGCTACTTCTTCGAAGAGCGGCCGATGGCGGAGATCGCCGACGAGCTCGGCGTTACCGAGTCGCGGATCTCGCAGATGCGTGCGGAAGGCCTTGCGCTGTTGAAGGACGGCATGACCGCGATGCTCGCGCCGGAGCAACTGCAGACCGGGGATCGCCCGGACGGTTGCGTTGCGCGCCGCAAGGCGGCCTACTACGCAGCGATCGCCGCGAGCTCGTCGTATCGCGCCCGCATGAGCATGTCCGAGCAGGCGCAATCCATTAAGCGCGGTATTTCTGGCGCTGCGTGACCCACCTTTCTCAGGTCCGGACTTCCGCGGCCGAAAGGGACTCTGACCACGCGATGTAGGTCATCGAAGACTGGGCCGGCAGCCGCCGGTGAGCGCCGGTCGCGGACGGAGTAGGTCACATGATCGTCTTGACCCGGCTCAACGGGCCGTCGTTCGCGCTGAACCCCGACCTGATTGAACGTGTCGAGGCCAACCCCGACACGGTCGTCGTGCTGATCGGGGGCGCGAAGTACCCGATCGCCGAATCCGTCGAAGAGCTGCTCGAGCGCGTTCGTGACTATCGAGGCCGGGTCATCGCCTCGGCACACGCCGCAGAATTCCCCTCGGCCCAGCCCCCGGCGTCCGACTCATCGTCGAGTTCGGACCGAGTGTTGCGGATCCTGCCGAACCCCGGCTCCGAATAAAAAACCCTAAAGTCCTTGTCTTGATCGTCCGCGGTGCCGACACGGTTTTCGTGAATCGCAGCCGGGTCGACGCACGATGACGTCCGTCGGCGGCCACCCGCTCGCGCAGACGCTCACGCCGAACGCGCCGGTACTGATCCGCGTCGGCAATCAGCACGACCGCGAGTACACGTCTCGTATCGAGGACGTGGAGATCGACGCGATCACCATCAACTCACCGGCGGGCGCGAGTGCGGCGCTACTTGCGAGCGGCTCCCGCGAGGTCGATCTTTCGTGGCTGTCGCCGCGCGGCCGGTATGAACAGCGTTGCGTCGTGGTCGAGCACGCAGCGGGTGGCCAGAAGCAGTGGCGGCTTCGGCCGGTACGACGGGCGGTCCTGATCCAGCGACGCCGTTACGTTCGAGTCGCCGCGCAGGTACCTGTACAGGTCGTGGTCGAGGGTCTCGAAGTACCCGGACGCACCGTCGATGTCTCCGAAGGCGGCTTCCGAGTCAGGTTGCCGCGTCAGGTGATTCCCGAACTCGCGTACACGACGGTGATGGCGAAAGTCGGTGGCGTGCAAGTCGCGGTGTCGGGCTATGTGCTGCGAACCAGCGATGCACCGCCGGACAGAACAGACGCCGTGATCGCGTTCGATGCCGGAACTGGTGAAGTCGAAGCGATCCGGCGCTTCGTTCTCAACGCCCAACTACGGGCAAGGGCCGCACGCGCAATGCGCGACTAGCAATGCTTGCACCGCGCGACTAAGCGCCGCGAACGAGTTCGCACCACACCGTCTTTGCCGCATCGGTCTGGTCGATACCCCACGCTTGACCCAGAATCTGCACCATCTGCAAGCCACGGCCGGTGGTCGCCTCATTGGAAAGCCGTCGCATCGATGCGTGCGCGAGCGGCCGACGGTCAGTGACCGCAACTCGAATGTGCGAAGCATCATGAGAAATGCTCAGTACAAACGGCGTGCCCGCGTGAACGACTGCGTTCGTGGCGAGCTCGCTGACCACCTGCGTGACCGGCCATGCGTCGTCCGTCGCGCCGCCGGCCTCGAGCACGGAGTTCGCAAAATGGCGCGCCTGCGCAACGCTGCTAGGGCCGCCATCGAACTCGACGTGGGTTTCCTCCACACCACTGATCCTACGCGCGATCATTGCCTCGCTCTCTCATACGGGTGCACGTTCGGCCCGTTTCGCTGTAGCAACGTGGGGTACGAAACCCGAGACAGTCGTGGGTTTTTGACCCAACGGCATCAGCGCTGCCGCGTGCAGCACATCATCGGAGGTTAGTCGTGGGGATCGGCGCATCGGTCTTTTTGATCGCCCTGGGCGCGATTCTGACGTTCGCGGTTCACGCCAGCGTCAGCGGGATCGCGATCCACACCGTTGGCGTCATCTTGATGATCGCGGGCGCACTTGGCCTGATCGTCACGCTGACCATCTTCGCGCCACGGCGTCGAGCGGCTCTGTACCACAGCACCACGACGACCCACACGACGCCGACCGTCTGAGTTCGGCGCGAGTTCGGCTGCCGGCAACCACTCGCCGTCCGACCGCGCGGCGCTCGCCGTCCGACCTTTGGTCACGAACGGTCGCAAGAACGACCGCTGACAACCAACGCTCCCGGTGCCGCAGCGCGCGCGCCCTCGCCGTCCGGCCATTGGTCACGAACGGTCGCAAGAGCGACCGTTGAGGACCAACACCCGCCGCAGACGACAATGAGCGCATGGTCAAAGCGCGTGACATCGGCCTGCTGCGGCTAATTGCCCAACGGGTTGCCGGTCCAGGGTCGGCGACCGCGGCCGACGCGGTGCGATGGATGACCGCGACCCAGGCGCAAGACTATGCAAGCGCGGTGTTGGCGATCGCGCTCCGAACCCAGTCGCGCAGCCACAGTGACGTTCACGCCGCGCTCGATAACGGTTCGGTCGTCAGGTCATGGCCGATGCGCGGCACGCTGCATTTCGTCGCCGCTGAAGATCTCTCCTGGATGCTGGCGCTGACTGCCGAGCGATCGCTCGCGACATCGGAAAAGTACCGAGCACAGCTGGGCCTCGAGCTCTCGACCGTCGAACGTGCTCGCGAGGTCGCGGTCGAGACCCTGGCGGGCGGCGGCCACTCGTCGCGCGCAGATTTGCTTGCGTCATGGGAAAAGGCTGGCCTGCAGAGCGTGAAGGAGCACGGGTATCGGCTGATCTGGCATCTCGCGCAAACCCGCACACTGTGCCTCGGCCCAACCGGCCCTGGACCGACTCACGAGCAACACTTCGTGCTGTTCGATGAATGGATCACGACGCCTCGACACCTCGAACGTGACGAGGCGCTCGGTGAGTGGGCGTTACGGTACTTCCGCAGCCACGGACCGGCGACCGTCAAAGACTTCTCCTGGTGGACGCAACTCAAAGCAGCCGACGTAAAGGTTGCGGTCGCCATCGCGGCGCCGCAGCTCGAACGCATCGTCGTCGATGACGTGACCTACTACCTCGACCCGCAAACGCTCGCGTCGCTAACACCACTCCGCCGAAAGGCGCGCGACGTCTTCCTGCTCCCAGGCTTCGACGAGTACCTCCTGGGCTACCAAACAAGGTCGGCGGTCTTGCCCACGGAATTCGCGTCGCGGATCGTGCCCGGCGGCAACGGAGTCTTCCTTCCAACGGTCATTTCGGACGGCGAGGTGGTTGGCACATGGAAACGGGTTGGAACCAGGACGAAGCGAACCCTTACTGCAAGTGCTTTCAAAATTTTCGGCGAACGGGTTAGTGAGTCCATCGAACGGGTATACAGCGCCCTCCCCGCCGGGTGATTAAGTTCCCTTTGCCCGGACCGATACGTGCATGTTGGGCCACGAATCGGTGCCGAAAGGTCGGGCAATGCGGACAAAAATGCACGTCGGACGACGAATGCGACGGGTTTCGACCCTCGTATCTGTCGCCACGATTGCTTGCACCGCGCTCGTCGCAACGCCGAGCCCAGCCTCGGCCGCCAGCCTCCCGACCGTCTCCAACGTCAGTCCCAACCGCGGCCCGGACGCCGGCGGCACCTCGGTCACGGTCACGGGCACGAACCTCACCGGGACGACCACTGTCTACTTCGGCGCAGTGCAGGGGACGTCGATCGCGGTCGGGTCGGCGACATCGCTGACCGTCACGTCGCCGGCGCAGACGTCGTCAACCGTCGACATCACCGTCGTTACACCAGGCGGCACGTCACTCACTAGCGCAGCCGACGTCTACACCTACGAGAAGGTGCTGTTCACCGACTCGTTCATGAACGCCACGACCGCAGAGCCGATGTACCTGCCAGCCGGAACTGGCGCAACCAACGTTGCGTGCCTGACCGCCGGATCGTCGACGACGCAAACACCGGTGCCCGACTGTTCATCGTCAGGCGGCGACACTGCAGGGCAGGGCGTTCTGCGCCTGACCTCTAACGCGGGCAACCTCGAAGGGTCCGCGTTCTACAGCACCTCGTTGCCGACCGCGAACGGTCTCGACCTCACGTTCAACACCTACCAGTACGGCTCGGCAAGCGAGGCTGACGGCATCGCCTTCAGCCTCGGCGCGACCGATCCTTTGAACCCCAGTGCTCCGGTGAACATGGGGCCGGCCGGTGGCCACCTCGGGTACTCCGGGGGAAGCGCGGGCCCTGCCGGAATCGGGCTCGCACATGGCTACATGGGTTTTGGCCTTGACGTGTTTGGGAACTTCACCAACAGCCAGTACGACGGCTCTGGCTGCTCGGACCCCGGCTGGCTAACGAGCGCGCTGCACGCGCAGAACGTGACCATTCGCGGACCCGGCAACGGCATGGTCGGCTACTGCGTCGTCGACTCGACGCTCAACCCAACCCACGGCGGTGGTCTTGGTGGCAAGAAGCTCGACAATGTCAACGGTGCTGACGCCACTCGATCGACGTCCCTCGTGCCTGTCGAAGTTGCACTCAACCCCTCGACCGCACCGGCGATCACGGTAACCGGCATCACGATCCCGGCCACCAGCTGGGCAATCCAGTTCACTCCGATCGGCGGCACTGCGAAGCTCTTGACAGGTGCGCTGCCAACCATCGCGAACGGCCTGTACCCGTCGAGCTGGATCAACCAGGCAACGGGAATGCCGTACATGCTGACGTTCGGATGGGTCGCGTCGACCGGCGGCTCGACCGACGTGCACGCAGTCAGCAACGTCAGCGCGACGACATTGCAGCCTCTAAGCTCAACGGTTTTCACGTTGACGAACACCGACAGCGGCTCGACGAACCTGACTGGTGGCAGCACCTACACCTCGACGCTCACGCCGACGCTCAACGCACAGAGCGGCGTCGAGCAGCAGCCAATCACCGTCGCAGGCACCTACCCCACGGGCCTGGTCCCGACGACCATTTCCGGCGGTGCAGGCTGGACCAACTGCCAAGTAACCGGCCAGACATTCAGTTGCACGTATCCCGCCTCTGCAGGAAGTCCCGTCACCGCCGGGACGACACTGCCCGGGATCCAGGTCGGCTTCACCGTGAAGTCCGGCGCCTCTCTTACCGCTAACGCGAATGTGATCCAGGGTCAGGTCACCTCGGCCGACGCCCTCCCGGCGTCCGGCAATGACTACACGACGGTGACGTACGGAACCACCACCGTGACGACTATGGCGCCGACACAGGGATCGACGTCCGGCGGGACGGCGGTTGTCATCACTGGCACGAACATGTATGGCGTTACCGGCGTGACGTTCGACACCACTGCGGGGACGTCGATCAGCCACGACTCGAACACGCAGCTGACGGTGTATTCGCCGGTGCACGCGGCATCGACGAACGCCGTGACGTTGAGCTACGGGACGTCGAGCACGGTGAACGCGGGCAACTTCACCTGGAACGTCAACGCGCCGACGATCACGTCGATCACACCGGGTAGCGGCCCGACGGCCGGTGGCACGGTCGTCACGATCATCGGTACGAACTTCACGTCGGGCACCACCGTGCTCTTTGGCGCAAACCCGGGAGTCTCTTTCACGTTCGTCTCGTCAACCCAGATCACTGTGACATCACCGCCTGGAACCGCAGGCCCTGCAGTCAACGTGACGACGACGAACGGTACTGGAAGCACCGCCTACGGGTCGGGCTTCGTGTACTACACGACACCGATCGAAACTGGTCTCACTCCTGCTCAAGGGCCTACGACCGGCTTCACGACGGTGAACATCAGCGGTAGTGGCTTCACATCAGTGACAGGCGTCGACTTTGGTGGAACGGCGGCATCGAGCTACACGATCAACTCCGACACATCGATCACCGCAACCACGCCGGCGCATGCCGCGGGCGCGACAACAGTTCACCTGACCTACGGCGGCGGCACACCATCGGCCGGTACGTTCACGTTCCTTGCGGCTCCGACCTTCACGTCGATGACCCCGACGTCCGGCACGACGGTCGGCGGCACCACCGTCACGATCACCGGCACCAATTTGCAAGGCGCGACGGTCACCGTTGGTGGCGTGCCGGGTACCAACGTCGTCGTGGCGCCTGACGGCTCGAGTCTGACGTTCGTCACGCCGGCCGGAACGGCTGGCCCAACCGCCGTTACCGTCGGCGCGGTCGGCGGCAGCGTGTCGGCCGGCAACTTCACCTACGTCGCACCGCCCGTCATCTCAGGCCTCGCACCAACTTCGGGCCTCGCGGCTGGCGGGACCAGCGTCGTCATCACCGGCACCGGCTTCACCGGTGCGACCGCTGTACAGTTCGGCGGGACGGCGGCAGCGAGCTTTGTCGTCAACTCCGACACGCAGATCACTGCTGTCTCACCCGCGGGCTCAGGCTCTGTGACCGTCGGCGTCACAACCCCTTACGGTTCAGGCACTTCCGCCGGAACGTTCACCTACATTCCGCCGCCCAGCGTGAGTGGCCTTGCTCCGACGTCCGGCCCTGCTAGCGGTGGCACGAGTGTTGTCATCACCGGCACCGGCTTCACCGCCGCAACCGCAGTGAAGTTCGGTTCCACGAACGCGGCAAGCTACGTGGTGAACTCCGACACGCAGGTCACCGCTGTCACCGCTGCTGGTACTGGATCAGTTACCGTCAGCGTGACAACGGCGAACGGCACTGGCACATCGTCGGGCACCTTCACCTTCCTTGCGGCACCGACAGTTACTGGCCTCGCACCGAACTTCGGGCCTGGGGCCGGTGGCACCAGCGTCGTCATCACCGGCACCGGATTTACTGCTGCAACTGCAGTGAAGTTCGGCCTGACGAACGCCACGAGCTATGTCGTCAACTCGGCGACCCAGATCACCGCGGTCGCGCCCGCGGGCACCGGTTCAGTGACAGTCAGTGTCACCACCGCGAACGGCACGGGCACGTCGAGCGGCACCTTCAGCTATCAGCCGGCACCAAGCATCTCCGGCTTGTCGCCGACATCTGGTCCCGCGGTCGGGGGCACGAGTGTCGTCATCACCGGCACCGGCTTCACCGGTGCAACCGCAGTTAAGTTTGGCGCCACCGCCGCAGCTAGTTTCACCATCAACTCGGCCACGCAGATCACCGCGGCCAGCCCAGCCGGCACCGGTTCGGTCAATGTCAGCGTCACTACCGTGAACGGCACGGGCACGTCGTCCGGCACGTTCACGTTCGTACCCGCACCGACCGTGACTGGCCTCGCGCCGACGTCCGGTCCTGCATCCGGCGGCACGAGCGTCGTCATCACGGGTACCAACTTCACCGGTGCGACGGCCGTGCAATTCGGTAGCACCGCGGCCACCAGCTTCACCGTCAACACGGCTACTCAAATCACCGCGACCTCGCCCGCCGGTGCCGGCTCGGTAACCGTCAGCGTCACCACAGCCGGTGGCACCGGGACATCGGCCGGTACCTTCACGTTCGTACCCGCACCGACCATCACCGGACTCGCACCGACGTCCGGACCGACGGTGGGTGGCACGAGCGTCGTCATCACTGGTACGAACTTCACCGGCGCAACCGCCGTCAACTTCGGCGCCACCGCGGCCGCTAGTTTCACCGTCAACTCGGCGACGCAAATCACCGCGACATCGCCCGCAGGCACCGGCGCGGTGACCGTCAGCGTCACCACACTCGGCGGCACGGGCACATCGGCCGGCACCTTTACTTTCGTTGCGGCACCCACTGTTACTGGCCTCGCGCCGACGTCCGGGCCGGCAACCGGTGGCACGAGCGTGGTCATTACCGGCACTGGCTTCACCGGCGCGACCGCGGTGCAGTTCGGCAGCACGAACGCGTCGACCTTCACAGTCAACTCCGCGACGCAAATCACCGCGACATCGCCCGCCGGCACCGGCTCGGTAACCGTCAGCGTCACGACAGTGGGCGGCACCGGCACATCGGCCGGCACCTTCACCTTCGTTCCCGCGCCGACCGTCACCGGCCTTGCTCCGACGTTTGGCCCGGCAGCGGGCGGCACCAGCGTGGTCATCACCGGAACGAACTTCACCGGTGCGACAGCCGTGCAATTCGGCGGCACCGCAGCTGCGAGCTTCACCGTCAACTCGGCGACGCAGATTACCGCGGTCGCGCCCGCAGGCACCGGTTCGGTGACGGTCAGCGTGACGACGCCGAGCGGCACGGGCGCATCGATCGGCACCTTCAGCTACCAGCCGGCGCCTAGCATTTCAGGCCTTGCGCCGACATCTGGTCCGGCCACCGGTGGCACCAGTGTTGTCATCACCGGCAGTGGCTTTACTGCTGCTACAGCGGTCAAGTTCGGAGCCACGAACGCCACGAGTTACGTCGTGAACTCGGCAACACAGATCACTGCGGTTTCGCCCGCCGGCACGGGTGCAGTAAACGTCAGCGTCACTACCGTGAACGGCACGGGCACATCGGTCGGCACCTTCACCTTCGTACCCGCGCCGACCGTCAGCGGACTTGCCCCGACGTCCGGCCCGACGACTGGTGGCACGAGCGTCGTCATCACCGGCACGAACTTCAGCGGTGCCACAGCCGTGCAATTCGGTAGCACCGCAGCCGCGAGCTACACGGTCAACTCGGCGACGCAGATCACTGCGGTTTCGGCCGCCGGCACGGGTTCGGTGACGGTCAGCGTCACCACAGTGGGCGGCACCGGCACATCGGTCGGCACCTTCACCTTCGTTCCCGCGCCGACCGTCACCGGCCTTGCTCCGACGTCAGGGCCGACGACCGGTGGCACGAGCGTCGTCATCACAGGTACCGGGTTCACCGGTGCAACCGCGGTTAAGTTCGGCGCCACCGCGGCCGCTAGTTTCACGGTCAACTCGGCGACGCAGATCACGGCTACATCGCCCGCCGGCACCGGTGCCGTGACCGTTAGCGTCACGACGGTCGGTGGCGTCGGTTCGTCGGTCGGCACCTTCACCTTCGTTGCCGCGCCGACGGTGACTGGCCTCGCCCCGACGTCCGGGCCGACGACCGGTGGCACCAGCGTCGTCATCACGGGTACCAACTTCACCGGCGCGACCGCGGTGCAGTTCGGTAGCACCAACGCGGCAAGTTTCACCGTCAACTCGGCTACCCAAATCACGGCGACCTCGCCCGCTGGCACCGGCTCGGTAACCGTCAGCGCCACCACAGTGGGCGGCACCGGCACATCGGTAGGCACCTTCACCTTCGTGCCCGCACCGACCGTCACCGGCCTTGCGCCGACGTCGGGTCCGGCTACCGGTGGCACCAGTGTGGTCATCACTGGCACCGGCTTCACTGGTGCAACGGCCGTGCAGTTCGGTGGCGCGAACGCGGCAACGTTCACCGTCAACTCCGCCACGCAGATCACCGCAACATCACCAGCCGGCACGGGTGCAGTCACCGTTAGCGTCACAACGATCGGTGGCACCGGCACATGGGCGGGCACGTTCGCCTTCCTGCCGGCCCCGACCGTGACTGGCCTTGCGCCAACGTCTGGTCCGGCGACCGGTGGCACGAGTGTGGTCATCACCGGCACCAACTTCACCGGTGCAACGGCCGTGCAGTTCGGTGGCACGAACGCGACGAGCTTCACCGTCAACTCGGCAACGCAGATCACCGCGACGTCGCCTGCCGGCACCGGTGCGGTGGCCGTCAGCGTCACCACGCCAAACGGGACAGGCACGTCTGCCGGCACTTTCACCTACGTTGCCGCTCCGACGGTTACCGGGCTCGCTCCGACGTCCGGCCCCGCGACAGGCGGCACCAGTGTCGTGATCACCGGTACGAACTTCACTGGCGTAACGGCCGTGCAGTTCGGTGGCACGAACGCCGCAACTTTCACCGTCAACTCCGCTACGCAGATCACTGCGACATCCCCGGTCGGTACGGGCGCAGTGACCGTTAGCGTCACGACAGTTGGCGGAACCGGCACATCGGCCGGAACCTTCACCTTCGTCCCGGCGCCGACTGTGACAGGCCTCGCACCAACATCTGGTCCGGCTACCGGCGGCACCAGCGTCGTCATCACCGGCACGAACTTCACCGGAGCGACCGCCGTCAAGTTCGGCGCCACGAACACGACGACGTTTACCGTGAACTCGGCGACGCAGATCACCGCAACATCGCCTGCCGGCGCGGGTGCAGTAACCGTCAGCGTCACCACACCGAACGGTACCGGCACATCAGCCGGCACCTTCACCTTCGTCGCGGCGCCGACCGTCACTGGCCTCTCCCCGACGTCTGGTCCTGCGACCGGTGGCACGACCGTGGTCATCACTGGCACTGGCTTTACCGGCGCGACCGCGGTGCAGTTCGGTAGCACGAACGCGGCAACCTTTACCGTCAACTCGGCGACCCAAATCACCGCGACCTCGCCGGCCGGCACTGGCGCAGTAACAGTGAGCGTCACAACGCTCGGTGGCACCGGTACGTCCGCTGGAACGTTCACGTTCCTGCCCGCGCCGACCGTGACTGGCCTTGCACCGACGTCGGGCCCGGCAACCGGCGGCACGAGCGTCGTCATCACGGGTACCGGCTTCACCGGTGCAACTGCGGTGCAGTTCGGTAGCACGAACGCGACGACCTTCACCGTCAACTCGGCGACGCAGATCACCGCGACCTCTCCGGCCGGCACGGGTGCAGTGACCGTGAGCGTCACCACACCGAACGGCACCGGCACATCAGCCGGCACCTTCACGTTTCTTCCCGCGCCGACTGTCACTGGCTTCGCGCCGACCTCAGGTCCGGAAAGTGGTGGCACCAGCGTGGTGATCACCGGCACCGGGTTCACTGGCGCGACCGCAGTGAAGTTCGGGAGCACGAACGCGACGACCTTCACCATCAACTCCGCAACCCAGATCACCGCGACTTCACCTGCCGGTACTGGCGCAGTGACCGTCAGCATCACCACACCGAACGGCAGCAGCACGTCGGCCGGCACCTTCACCTACCTGCCAGCGCCGACCGTGACCGGACTCGCCCCGACGTCCGGCCCTGCAAGTGGTGGCACCAGCGTCGTGATCACCGGCACCAACTTCACCGGCGCAACGGCGGTGACGTTCGGCACCACGAACGCCCTTAGTTACGTGGTGAACTCAGCGACGCTGATCACCGCGGTCAGCCCGATCGGGACGGGTTCGGTGACGGTCAGCGTCACGACGGCGAACGGTACGGGCACGTCGGCCGGCACCTTCACCTTCCTTGCCGCACCGACTGTGACCGGACTCGCCCCGACGTCCGGCCCTGAAAGCGGTGGCACCACCGTCGTCATCACCGGCACCGGCTTCACCGGCGCCACCGCCGTGCAGTTCGGCGGAGTTGCCGCGTCGAGCTACGTCGTCGACTCGGCGACGCAAATCACTGCGACCACTCCGGCGCGCACCGGCTCGGTCACAGTGACGGTGACGACCCCGAACGGTACCGGGACATCCGCCGGCACGTTCACTTTCCTTCCTGCGCCTACCGTTTCCGGCCTCGCGCCGACATCCGGGCCTGAGACAGGTGGCACCAGCGTCGTGATCACGGGCACCGGCTTCACCGGAGCAACCACAGTGCAGTTCGGCAGCACGACGGCCACGAGCTATGTCGTCAACTCGGCGACGCAAATCACCGCGGTCAGCCCGGTCGGCATCGGTGCGGTCACGGTGAGTGTGACGACCCCGAACGGTACCGGCACGTCCGTCGGCACCTACAGCTACGTTCCCGCACCGAACATCGCGAGTTTCATCCCGACGTCCGGCCCGCAAAGTGGTGGCACCAGCGTCGTCATCACCGGCACCGGCTTCACCGGTGCTACCGCGGTGCTGTTCGGTGGCACCGCCGCGGCCAGCTTCGTGGTGAACTCGGCGACGCAGATCACCGCTGTTAGCCCCGCGGGTGTTGGCGCGGTGAACCTCAGCGTCACGACGACGAACGGCACCGGCGTCTCGTTCGGAACCTTCACCTTCCTGCCGCCGCCGGCGATCTCCGGCATGGTGCCCACAGTTGGGCCTGCGGCCGGCGGCACGGTCGTCGTCATCACCGGCACCGGCTTCACCGGCGCGACGGCTGTGCAGTTCGGTAGCACGAACGCGACGAGCTTCACCGTCAACTCGGCCACTCAGATCACCGCGACTTCACCCGCCGGTACCGGCGCAGTGACCGTGAGTGTGACGTCACCGAACGGAACGGGAACCTCGGTCGGCACCTTCGGATACCTGCCTGTGCCAAGCATTTCGGGCTTCGCCCCGACGTTCGGACCTGAAGCGGGCGGCACCACCGTCGTCATTACCGGCAGTGCCTTCACCGGCGCAACTGCAGTTCAATTCGGCGGGACGGCGGCAGCGAGCTTCGTCGTCAACTCGGCGACGCAGATCACGGCTGTCAGCCCCGCGGGTGTTGGCGCGGTGAACATCAGCGTGACGACGGCGAACGGCACTGGGGTGTCGTTCGGCACCTACAGCTACTTGCCGGTTCCGTCGATCTCGGGCCTTGCTCCCGGCAGTGGCCCTGAGTCTGGCGGAACGATCGTGGTCATCGCCGGCACCGGCTTCACTGGCGCAACTGCGGTGAACTTCGGCGGCACGCCGGCAACGTCGTACACCGTCGATTCGTCGACGCAGATCAGTGCGCTGTCGCCCGCTGGCACGGGTGGGGTGACCGTCAGCGTGACGACCCTCGGCGGCAGCACCACATCGGTCGGCACCTTCTCCTACGTACCAGCCGGCGGCGGCTTGGGCGGTAGCGGCGGCGGCGGCGGTGGCGGTGGTGGCGGTGGCGGCGGTGGCGGCGGTCTTGGTGGCGCCTCGACCGGACTGACCGTGACGCGTATCGGCGGCCCTGACCGCGACGCGACCGCGAACCTGATCTCGCAGGCGATGTACCCGACCGCGCATTCCGCGCACGTCGTGATCCTGGCGCGTGACGACGTCTTCGCCGACGCGCTCGCCGGATCGCCGATGTCGAAGGTGTTCAACGGACCGGTGCTACTTACTCCGAGCAACTCGTTGGGAGCAAGTGCGCAGGACGGCATCCTGCGCGTACTGAACCCCGGCGACACCGTGTACATCCTCGGCGGGACGTCGGCCATCAGCGACAGCGTGCTCGCACAGATCAGAGCACTCGGCTTCGTGACCGTGCGCATCGGCGGTGCCGACCGCTATGGGACGGCGGCGTTGATCGCGGCGAAGCTCTCGACGTCCGAGACAGTCACGAAGGTCTATCTCGCGACCGGCGTCAACTTCCCCGATGCGCTAGCTGCTGCGAGTGCGGCCGGATCGACCGGCGGCGTGATCCTGCTGACGGCTGACACGATCATGCCTGGGGAGACGGCCAGCTGGCTCGCCGCTCACAGTTCGCTGCCGCGTATCGCAGTCGGCGGCCAGGCAGCGAAGGCATCTCCGGGAGCGACCGCGTTAGCAGGCGCCGATCGGTATGCGACAGCGACTGCAGTCGCGGCCGCGACGTTCCCGGCTCCGACCGGCTTGCTGTTGGCGACGGGCCTAAACTTCCCTGACGCGCTCGCGGGTGCTGCCTACGCCGCGCAACAGGGTTGGGGCCTGCTGCTCGTCGATCCAGGAACGTCATCGGTGACGGGTGCGGAAGCGCAGTACCTGCGCGACGTGTCGACCAGCCTGCTGTCGATCGTGATCCTCGGCGGCACCAGCGCCCTGCCCGACGCCGCCGCAACCGTGATCGTGAATGCGGTAACTCCCGTCACCAAGTAGCCGGCCGCGCCTCTTCCCCCTTCCCGCAAGTTGATCACGTAAGGGCGGTGTCGGGTCCCATCAACAGGTGAGCGCACCTGCTGAAGTGACGGTTCGCCTAGCGTGACGAGCCGAGCGGTCGGCGGGGCTTGGGAGATGATCTGGCAGTTCAGTACTTGCCGGACTTCACTGCGGGCGATGACGACGCAGCTGCAGCGATCTGCGTGCCTGCCGGTGTCACCAAGAACCAGGTGCCCGCCTTGCCCTGTCCGCTCGTGTCGCCGGCGGCCTTGTCGCCCTTGAAGTAGTACAGCGGATGGCCCTTGTAGGTGACCTGGCTCGAGCCGTCAGTACGAGGACTCGTACCAAGGAAGGTCGCAGTCGCACCCGTTCCCGCCTGCGGTGCGCCGTTGGTCAGCAGCGCCGGCCAGTTCGCGATGCACTGCCCGTAACACGTCGACGTCGGCGAGGTGTCCGGCGTGTAGAGGTAGAGGGTGTTGCCTCTCGCGTCAGTGAGATACGCACCGAGCGGCCCCGTCTTGGTAGCGACAGTTACCGGACCGGTCGGCCCAGCGGCACTCGCGGCAGCTGCGGCCGCACCCGTAGCCGCCGGAACCACGGCTGCGGTAGTTGCAGGCGCGCTCGACACCGCTGCGCTACTCGAGGATTTCTTGCTGGCGCAGCCGGCTACCAACAGCGCTGCCATTCCAAGGAACACCGTCGCCTTGACCCCCATTGATGGTGCTCGCATCGCGTTCTTCATCCTGAAGCTCCTGCACACGTGGCTACTTGCTACTGAGGTCGGTGGTGATGCTGCTGAACGGTGCCATGCGGCGCCCCCGGAGAGAGGCGCCGCATGGCGGTCCCGTCAGCTCAGAGTGTGCTCTACGAGGACGGTGCAGCAGCAGGGGACGACGCCGCGGTGCCGATCTGCGTGCCTGCGGGTGTCACCAGGAACCAGATGCCTTCCTTGCCCTGACCGCTTGTGTCACCAGCAGCCTTGTCGCCCTTGAAGTAGTACAGGGGGTGACCGTTGTAGGTGACCTGCGTCGTGCCGTCAGTACGTGGGCTGGTGCCGAGCATGCCTGCGGTTGCACCCGTTCCGGCCTTCGGTGCACCGGTCGTCAACAGCGCCGGCCAGAACGCGAGGCACTGCGCGTAACACGTCGACGTGGACGACGTGTCAGGCGTGTAGAGGTAGAGGCTCTTGCCGCTGCCGTCTGTGAGGTAGTTGCCCAATGCGCCCATCTGTGCCGAGACCGTGGCCGGACCGGCCGGGGCGGCGGCAGCACCCGATCCGCTCGCGGCCGCACTAGCGGGTGCCGCAGCCGCAGCCGTGCTCGCGGCCGCAGTTGGTGTGCTGCTACTGCTGGACTTCTTGCTCGCGCACCCGGCGACTAGCAATGCGGCCAAGCCGAGGAAGACCGTCGCCTTGATCACTGGAGATGTGCGCATCTTGGCTCCCGACGTCGTAGTGGGTGTTCGGTCCCACTACGGCTGCCGCGGCCGAGGCGTTCAATGATCTTGCTGGTCCAGCACGTACCCGGGGTCTCGGGGGACGCACTCGCTGGAACGTTACCGATCGTATGTGCCGCGAAGTCGGGATTTCAAGACCAGCGGAAACGCCCCAAAGGAGCCGTCATCCCCCAGCTGTCAGACCTTGCCGAAACTCTGGGCTAGCAATGGTGTCGTGGAATATCGACGGATCGACGGCGCCGCGCAGGATCTGGTCGAGCAGCTCCGCGAGGCTGTACTCCGGATCGGCCGTGCGCGCGCGATCGATCGCGATCCCAGCGAGCACACCCTCGCCCCGCAGGTAACAAACCCACGCGAGCACCGTCAGCGCCGACGCGTCGCCCGGCAACACCGAGCGCCGGACCAGCTCCAAGAGAACGGAACGGGTCGCGTCACCTCGGTCTCCGTCGAACCAGGTGAGAATCTCGTCGCGCACGCCCCAAAGGCCCAGCGACACGATGAGCCGCGCAGCCTCATCGACTGTGAGCGCTGGATCAACGCGCGCACCCGGACCGAACACCGCATCCAGCTCCGACCGCGCCTCCGGATCCAACCGCGCGTGAACGACCGCGCGAAAGAGATCGAGCGATTCGCTCACCACGTCGCCTTTTTGACCAGCGAAGATGCGCGTCGCGAACTCCTCGTGAACAAGTGGCATCGCGTAAGCCATCGCCTCCGCTGCAAGACCGCCAACGGGATCAAGCATGGCCGCGAGTTCCTCTCGCGACCCCAACACAACATGACCTTCGACAGTCATCGCGACCGCGAGTTCAGAGGTCGTGTCACGTTCGATCAACGTTCCGGACGGCGGGCAGCACTCGGCGTCCGTGCATTGCATTGACCACCATCGGCCATCGCAGACGCACAGCACCTCGCTGACCTCAATGCGAGCGCGCGCCAGGTGTTTGATGAGCGCGTCAGCGAGCGGCTTGACCGATGGGTGAGCGATGCCATCGGACGGCGGGTAGAGCACGATGATCGCCCGCGCTGCGCCGTCGCGCTTGAGGTAGCCAACGAAATTGCGCGCACACGCCGTCGCGGATCTCGCACCAGGCAAATCGATGCGCGCAGTCAGTCCGAGGCGACTTCGCGGGTCGCGCAGCGAGAGCACGACGAGCGACTCGTGCGGCTCAAACCCCACCAGATAAGGAACTGCGTCGATGATGTCGGCCGGCGAGCGAAGCTTGACCCGGGCTTGCGTGTCTGTCGTCATGCGCCAAAGCCTGCGTCGTCGAAGCCACCCGCAATGCAGCAGAACGCGAGGTTGTGGACGCCGAACAGTTACCCACAGGGCCACCCGACGAAATCGGGGACGTCTACCGCCCTGGGAGGGTGGTGAACGTCCCCGATGTCAGTCCGTGCCGAGCTACGCGGACGGGCCGCTGCCCAGCGCGACTGTTACCGTGTGCGCCTGGCCGTTCACGTCGGTCCAGCCGAGCGCGACCTTGGTCCCCGCGTGGTAGCCGGCCATCAGCGTCGACAACGTGGTGGCCGAGTCGACGGTGTGCCCACCCAGTGAGGTGATCACGTCGCCTTCCGCGAGGCCCGCCTGCGCCGCCGTCCCGCCGTCAATCACGCCAGCGATCGCCGCGCCAGAGACCGTGCCGAACGACTGGTCCGACGCGAGCTCGACGCCGAGGAACGCGGTGCTACCGATGTGCACTGTCGCCGATGCCGTGCCGGCGACCATCTGGTGCGCGATCGTCAACGCTTCGTTGATCGGGATCGCGAAGCCCTGGTTCCCTGAGCTCGCCGATTGGTAGGCAGCGAACGGGTCGTCCTGGCCGTTCGATCCGGATGCTGCAGTGTCGATGCCGATGACCTGGCCGGAGCTGTTGACGAGCGAACCGCCCGAGTCGCCCGGCTGGACATCGGCGTTGACCTCGATAAGTCCGGTCAGCTGCTCGCTGGTACCGCCGAGTTCGTCGCTTGCGGTGATCGGCTGGTTCAGCGCGAGGATCGATCCGCCTGCGGCGCTTGGAGCTCCGCCGGTGCCGCCCGCGTTGCCGATCGCGACGACTGATTCGCCGACAGTCGCCTTCGACGAGTCACCGATATTCGCGACCTTCAAGCCCGACGCACCCTGCAGTTGCAGCACGGCGATGTCTTGCGTCGCGTCGTAGCCGACAACGGTCGCCTTGTACGTCTTGCCGTTGCCGACGTCGACCACGCTGATCGCGGTGGCGCCATCGATGACGTGGTTGTTGGTCAGGATTTCACCGGTCGACGTGAGCACGATTCCGGTGCCTGCACCCGATGCGCCTTCGTAGCCAAACGTCGAGTTGATGTCAACGAGGCCGGGCGAAACGGTGGCCGCGATCGCGGACACATTGGACGGCGCGCCGCTGCCCGAAGTGGCGCCGCTCGACGAACTACCCGAGGAGCCGCTCGAACCTTGGCCCTGTCCGTAGCCATAGCTCGGCACGTAACTCCACGGGCCGCTGTAACCGCCCCAGCCGTAGCCATAACCACCGTAGGGCGACCAAGCCGCATTGCCGACCGACGATCCATCGGACGACGAGGTGCCGGACGAAGACGTGCCGGAAGACGAAGTGCCGGACGACGAAGTGCCGGACGAAGAGGTGCTGGACGACGAGTTGCTGGCGGTCGTAGCGGAGTTCTGCGTCTTGGCCGCTGCCGGCTTGTCGAGCTGTCCGATGCCGACGGCACCGGCGACGGCCGCGGCGACAACCGCCGCGAGCACCACCGTCGTCCGACCACGGCGGCGGCGATGGCGCGGCGGCAATCCGGCGGCGGCATCGGGCGCGGGCGCGGTGTTCTGCGGTGTCGTGTTCTCGGGTGTGGCGTCGGTGCTCATGGCTGGCTCCTCGGTCGATCGTGTCTGCATTCACTTTCCGACCGGCTGCTGTACGTCGCATGAGAGGTCGCTAAGAACCTCCTGAATTCCGAATTACTCAGACGTTACGGCTGCGGGCTGGACTGGTCACATGACCACGCAATCGCAAACCGCAAGCCTCACGCCGGCCGGCGATCGCCGGCTCGCCCGGATCGCCTCAGTCGGCATCGCGATCTCACTCGCCGCAGGTGCGGCGCGGCTTCTTCATGTACTGCCCTCGGGCGCCGCCGCGGCAATCGTGCTCGTCGGTGTCGTCATCGGATTGCGCGTCGCGCTGATCTACGCGTCGCGCTCGGCGACGTCCGCCACTCGGGCAAAGACCATGACGATGGTCGCGAACGTCGGGCTCGCCGTGTCAGCAGTGACGGTCGTTGCGGCACTGCCGCACCTGACGAAGCAAGGCGGTGCGGGCCACTTCTTCTCTGATGCGTTCGGCCAGCTCTGGACCCTCGGGGTCCTGACCATCGCCGCCGGGCCCGTGCGCACGATCGGATGGCGCGGCATGGTGGGCGCCGGCCTCACGGGTTTCCTTGCGGTGACGGGACTCTCACGCCTTGTCGGCCGGCCGCTCGTCAACCACTTCGGCGCCACGTCGTTACCAATTGTGGCGGGCGTTGTCCCCGTCACCGAGGAACTGTTCAAGCTACTGCCCGTGCTGCTCGTCGTACTGCTCGCGATTCGTCGCACCGACACACGGCCGTCGGTGCTCGACCTCGTGTTGCTCGGCGCGTGGTCAGGCGCCGGATTCACACTGTTCGAGGACGCGTCGCTTGGTCGGGGTGGCGCACAGTTCGGTTCCTTCCCGCCGTTCTCTTGGCTGTCTCCCGGCGGCGCGCACGCGACCGTGTGGGGCTCCGGATATCTCTCGGTCGGACACCTCGTGCACACAGCACTGATCGCTCTAGGTCTCGGAATGTGGATGCTCTACCGGCACCGCATCCGCTTTGCATGGGCATGGTTGCTGATACCGATCGGCGCAGCCCTCGCAGATCACATGCTCAACAACGCCATGGCAACCGGACGACTGTCGCACGGCACTGCCGATCCGTTTCTTGTCTTGACTGTGTGGGGCCACCTTTCGCTGCTGTTATTGCTCGCGGGTGTCGGCTACCTCTTCGTGCGCGAAGGAAGATCCGTCGGCTCACTGAAACCGGCGAAGTCGTGGGTGCAACTCACGCCAGCAGTTGCCGCCCAACGCGGCAAAGCGCTCGCGGCCGCGCAAGTAGGCCGGCCATGAGCCTCCTGCTATACGCGGCGTCGTGCGTCAGCTGCGCACCGTCCGCCAACAGCCTCGCGCCTGGCCTCGGCATGCTCGCCGGTGCCGGCGGCGCTCTCGGTCTCTTCGGTGCCATCGGCAACCTCCTCGGCAACGGCGGCGATGCGGGCGCTGACCAGGGTGCGGACACCGGTGCGGACAGCGGCAGCGCGCCGTCCGGCGACACCTCGCCGTCCGACAACACCTCGCCGTCCGACAACACCTCGCCGTCCAACAACACCTCGCCGTCCAACAACAGCGCGCCACCCGCCGCACCACCTGCCGCGCCGCCTGGACCGACGCAGTTCGGGCCTGGAACGGACCCGGGTTCAGACCCCGCATCAGACCCGAATGGCTGGAACACGATCACCCCGAACGGCGATGGCACGGTGACGGTGACCGATCCGGACGGCAACGTCGTCCCGACCGACTCCGACCCGATCGTGAATCCCGATGGCAGCGTCAGCGTGCACAACCAAGATGGCAGCGTCGACACGACGGGTCCGGGTTACTCGAGTACCACCACTCCAGACGGTTCGCAGACCGTGAACTGGGACGGCACCGGAACGACAACCACCTACGCGCCCGACGGCACAGTAACAACCACACATAGCGACGGCATGATCAGCGTCGACAATCCCGACGGTTCGAATGACACGAGCTACGGCGATTCGAGCCCAGGCTTCAGCTCGCATACCGACCCGAGCGGCAACCTGACCATCACCAGTCCAGACGGCAGCACAACAACATTCGGCAGCGACGGGACGACGACCACTGCGCATCCCGACGGCAGCGGCGAGGTCAGTGGAGGCGGCGTCACTACGGTCACGGGCTCGGACGGCACTGTCACCACGACGTATCAGGGTGGCACGTCCAGCGTGACCCCACCCGGTGGTGCGCCGACCTTGCATCTGCCCGGAGGAGGGGTCGTGAATCCCGACGGCACAAACGGTTTTGACCCGAACTGGGCGCCGCCCGGAGACGGCGCGGGGTCGTGGGCGGACTCGAACGGGGCGAGCACCTCTGTGGGTCACGACGGCCAGGTCGTCAACCAGAATCCCGACGGGACAGGCACCGTCACACTGCCAGGCGGCACGGTCATTACTGGAGGCGGTGGCGGTTCGACCACGACGACAAACACCGACGGGACGTCGACAGCGCAAACCCCGGGTGGCGGCTCGACGACGGACCTCGGTGGTGGCGGCAGCTACAAGAACGACGGGCAGGGAGGCTCGAGGTTCACCACACCCGATGGTGGGTCGACGACGCACACACCGGGCGGTGGTTCGGTTCAGACCGGTGGCGCAGCTGACTCTGATGTCGGCGATAGCAGTGGTGACGGCTCGACGGGCCAACCGCCTACGTAATTGCGTACCGATGTGCAGCCGCGAGATTTCCTCTTCAATCGTTGCGACCGCCTGCACAGCACGACGTTGACGGGGAGCCCAGAAAGGCAACCGGCCGTATCTAACCTCGGCCCCCGCCGTCCGCATCGAGTGTTGGTCGTCAGCGGTCGTTCTTGCGCCCGTTCAGGACCAACGGTCAGTCGGCGGTTAGGGCAGCCGCGACGCAACTATCTTGGCGGCGGTTTGCATCGGCTGCACGTTCTGGGCCGGGTCATTCAACTTCACCAAGTTGATGTCGGCCCAGTTGTCGCCCTTGCGGATGAAGATGTTGCCGTCTTCCTGATCGGCCTCGTCGCCGATTCCGGGAACCGAAGTGAACGTGTGACCGAGGGTGTCGCGATCGATGTCGAGTTCCTTCTTCGCGCCATCGCCGACGATGATTTCGACCTGCGCGGTCGGTCCGCTCGGATCACTTGTGTACTGGCACAGCGTCTTGTCGCCACCGGCGCCGGCCGAGACCGCAGCATTCAGTTTCACACCGGCCAGCGTCGAAGCCTCGGCTTGCGTCAGCAGTGCGCATGGATCGATCACCGGCGGCAGCGACGCAACTTCGCTCGAGCCCGCGCTAGCCGGAGCAGCAGAAACAACAGGGCCGGACGCCGGGGCGGTGGCCGTCTCGGTGACTGTTGCCGTCACGGTGACGGTTGCGGTCACCGTCTTGGTTGAGCCCCCACATGCGGTGGCCGCCATTGCTACTCCCACCAGAGCCACCATCGGGGTGACACTTCGCCACATGCGCGCCGTCCCTCTCTTGTCGTTGTCTTCGCCCTCGCAGCCGATGCGTTTACCGCCCCAGGAGGGCGGCAAATGCACGCGCTGTGTCATCACGCACCCGCATCGCACAGCGGCACGTCCGGCACGACCTGCGACCGGTGCAGCAACGAGGTGCTGGTGCCGAGGGAGTACTCGTACTTCGCGCCAGGAATCAGGTCTTTGAGGATCGGAATTTCCGCAGCCGACAGCTCAATGCCGACTCCGGCACTTCCTCGCAGGTCAAGCGTTGCGCCCTTACATCGGGCGAGTGAGGCGCCGAGCGACGATCCGTTCGTCACGCCGAGGTCGACGATCACACCGACAAACGGTCCGGCGCTCAGTGACGCGACGCCCACGCCCACTTGGAACTTCATCTCGACGCCGAACACGATGCCGCTCGGGCCGAGTGTGATGCCGGTAATGCTGTCGATGATGCTCTGTTTCACGGTGAAGGTCGGCGTCTCGAATTTCGAACCGTCGTAGCCGATCGGTCCGTCGAGTCCCCAGATGCCGGTCGCGACGAGCGTCGAGTTGTTGCCGGTGATCGCGGTCTCGACACTGAACGTGAATTCAACCTTGATATCCATCGGCAGGCCGGCAGTTGCGGGCGACGGCGGAATCTCGAGGTTCGCTTCGATCGGTGCCTCGATCTTGATTTTCTCGTTGTCGGCCGAGCCACCGGCCGCACCTGCCTGCAAGCTGATTTGCAGCCCGGTAATACCGGTGATCTCGAAGCCGCTGTGCGTCGATTGGCCGTTCTTGATGGTGTCGATGCCGTGGAAGTGCAGGTTGTTCGTGTCGAACGCGAAGTCGATACCGACCTTCAAAGCGCCGTCGCGCTCAACACCGAGTTCGAGCTTGTTGTCGCTCACGTCCGGCGACACCGTCCAGTCGCCGACCTTGAACTCGAGGCTCGAGTCCGACTCGAAAATCGAGTTCCCACCCGGTGCTGCTTTCGGTAGCGCCGCCGCTTGCGCGGCGAACGGCTTCGTGCGGTTGTAACCGGACGGC
>DATCDK010000227.1:0-8736 GCA_036510735.1 Acidothermaceae bacterium
CCGGTAGTCCTTCGGACACCGATCGGGTCCGACGACCTCAGCTTTCAGGAGTAAGCAGCAGATGCCACCGAAGACGCGCCAACAAGGCGCCGGCGCGAAGAAAGTGCGCCGCAAAGAAAAGAAGAACGTGGCCCACGGCCATGCTCACATCAAGAGCACGTTCAACAACACGATCGTGTCGATCACTGATCCGACCGGTGCGGTGATCGCGTGGGCGAGCGCCGGCCACGTCGGCTTCAAGGGTTCGCGCAAGTCGACCCCCTTCGCCGCCCAGATGGCCGCTGAGTCAGCCGGCCGCAGGGCGCAGGAGCACGGCATGCGCAAGGTCGACGTTTTCGTGAAGGGCCCGGGCTCCGGCCGCGAGACCGCGATCCGTTCTTTGCAGGCCGTCGGCCTCGAGGTCGGTTCGATCCAAGACGTCACCCCGGTACCCCACAACGGGTGCCGTCCGCCGAAGCGCCGGAGGGTCTGACCATGGCCAGGTACACCGGCCCCGACTGCAAGCGATGCCGTCGGGAGAAGACCAAGCTCTTCCTCAAGGGCGCCAAGTGTGACTCGCCGAAGTGCCCGATCGAGATCCGTCCTTACCCGCCGGGTGAGCACGGTCGCGGTCGCACCAAGGACAGCGAGTACCTGCTGCAGATGCGAGAGAAGCAGAAGTGCGCGCGCATCTACGGCGTCCTCGAGAAGCAGTTCCGCGGTTACTACGAAGAGGCGAGCGGCAAGTCCGGCCGCACCGGCGAGAACCTGCTGCGCATCCTCGAGAGCCGTCTCGACAACGTCGTCTATCGTTCGGGATTTGCGTCCAGTCGTGACCAGGCGCGCCAGTTCGTGCGCCATGGCCACTTCCTGGTCAACGGCCACCGGGTCGACATCCCGAGCTACCGGGTCTCCGAGAGCGACATCGTCGAGGTAGCCGAGAAGTCCCGCGAGCTCGACCCGTTCATCATTGCCCGCGCAGTGGCCGGCGATAAGCCGGCACCGGCGTGGCTCGAAGTACTGCCTAGCCGGTTGCGGGTGCTCGTGCATTCGTTGCCGGTCCGTCAGGTCATCGACACTCAGGTGCAAGAGCAGCTGATCGTCGAGTTCTACTCCAAGTAAGACCCAGCAAGACACTGTCGCGCGCCGGTCAACAACCGGCTCGCGAGCGGTGCATGTCCCAACTACTCGCGGCGTCAAATAGCGGTCGCCCCGAGAACCGGAGGAAATCGTGCTCATCGCACAACGCCCAACCATCAGTGAAGACGGCGTCGACGACGTTCGCTCGCGCTTCGTCATCGAGCCCCTCGAGCCAGGCTTCGGCTACACGCTCGGCAACTCGCTTCGCCGCACCCTGCTGTCGTCGATTCCTGGCGCGGCCGTCACGAGCATTCGCATCGAAGGCGTGCTGCACGAGTTCTCGACAGTGCCCGGTGTGAAGGAAGACGTCACCGAGATCATCCTGAACATCAAGGAACTCGTCGTCTCCAGCGAGCACGACGAGCCGGTCGTCATGTACCTGCGCAAGCAGGGCCCTGGCGACGTCACCGCGGCTGACATTGCGCCGCCCGCGGGTGTCGAGGTGCACAACCCCGAGCTGAAGATTGCGACGCTGAACGGCAAGGGCAAGCTCGAGATCGAGCTGACTGTCGAGCGCGGCCGCGGTTACGTGCAGGCGAACGGGAACAAGCAGCCGAGCCACGAGATCGGCCGTATCCCGATCGACTCGATCTACTCCCCGGTCTTGAAGGTGACCTTCAAGGTCGAGGCGACCCGAGTCGAGCAGCGTACGGACTTCGACAAGCTCATCGTGGACGTCGAAACCAAGCCGTGCATGCGCCCGCGCGACGCCGTTGCCAGTGCTGGCAAGACGCTCGTCGAGTTGTTCGGTCTTGCTCGCGAGCTGAACATCGACGCCGAGGGCATCGACATCGGTCCTTCACCGACCGACGCCGCACTCGCCGCCGATTTGGCCCTGCCGATCGAAGACCTCAACCTCACTGTGCGGTCGTACAACTGCCTCAAGCGTGAGGGCATCCACACGGTTGGCGAGTTGGTCTCGCGCAGCGAGGCCGACCTGCTCGACATCCGCAACTTCGGTGCGAAGTCGATCGACGAGGTCAAGGCCAAGCTCATCGAGATGGGCTTGAACCTGAAGGACGCGCCTCCCGGATTCGACCCGAGCAGCGTTGTCTACGCCGGCGACGATGACGACTTCGACGACCAGGACCAGAACTACGCGGAGACCGAACAGCTCTGAGTCTGCACAACCGGTTACCCGTGTACTGAAGGAACAGTTGACCTAGGAAGGCCAGGACATGCCGACGCCCACGAAGGGACCCCGCCTCGGCGGCGGCTCGTCGCACGAGCGGATCATTCTCGCGAACCTCGCGACCGCGTTGTTCGAGCACGGCCACATCACGACGACGCTGGCCAAGGCCAAGCGCCTGCGTCCGGTGGCCGAGCGCCTGGTCACCAAGGCCAAGCGGGGTGACCTGCACTCGCGTCGCCAGGTGATGACGGTCGTGCGCGACAAGACGGTCGTGCACGGTCTATTCACCGATATCGGCCCGCGCTACTCCAACCGGCCTGGTGGCTACACCCGCATCGTGAAGCTCGGGCCGCGCAAGGGCGACAACGCACCCATGGCGGTCATCGAGCTCGTCGAGCCGCTGGCGGAGCAGGTCGTCGCCGAGGCAACCGGGGCAACCCGCCGCGGTGCCAAGGACCGCGCGACAAAGACGGCGGCGGCCGCGCCGGCAAGCAAGGTGGCGGAGCTCGAGGCTCTCGACGCCAAGGCCCAAGAGGCTGCGGAAGCCGCCGAGGACGCGGAGGCCGAGGGTGACGTCGAAGCCGCCGGACTGGCAGCTGCCGAAGCTGACGAGGCGGCGGCCCAGGCCGAAGAGCTAGCTGGCGAGATCGGCGACCCCGAGTCGGCCGAGATCGCTGGCGAGGCCTTGGCGTACGAAGAGATCGCCGACGAAGCTGCCGACGCCGCGAAGAAGGCCGCAGGCACGACCGACGAGGTCGGCCCGGCAAACGCCGAAGCCGCCGAGGACGACGCCTGAGCAGCAACGACAGCCCGCAAGACATCGACGAGCCCGGCCATCCCAATCATGGGATGACCGGGCTCGTTCGGCTCGTGCGACTGAGGGTCGACTTCGGTTACGACGGCACCGCCTTCTTCGGCTGGGCTCGGCAACCCGGCCTGCGGACAGTGCAGGGCGTCCTCGAGGCGGCCTTTGCCACGGTGTTGCGCCTGCCGACCCCTCCGCTCGTCACCATCGCGGGCCGCACCGATGCCGGTGTGCATGCGCGCGCCCAGGTCGCGCACGTCGACGTCCCTGCTGACGTCGACCCGCTGCACGCGATGCTTGCCGGTGATGCCGGGCCGGACGCCGTGGCGCGCCGGCTCAACGGCGTCCTGGGACTCGACGTCCGCGTGCGATCGGTCACCGTCGCACCCAGCGGTTTCCACGCGCGGTTCGCGGCGTTGAGCAGGCGTTACTCATACCGCGTCGCCGATCACTGGTTCTTTCCGCCGCGCCGCCATGACACCCTCGCGCATCCGCACCCGCTTGATCTCGAGGCGATGAATGCCGCGGCAGCACTGCTTCTCGGCGATCACGACTTCGCCGCCTTCTGCCGCCGCCGCGAGGGAGCAACGACGGTGCGAACGCTGCTCGTGCTCGAGTGGGCGCGCGACGACGTCGGAGTTGCGATTGCGCGTGTCGAAGCGGACGCGTTCTGCCACTCGATGGTGCGCTCGTTGATCGGCACCTTGCTCGAAGTCGGAGACGGCAAGCGGGACGTCGAGTGGCCGGCCGCCGTTCTGGCCGGTAGGGACCGATCAGCGGCCGCGCGTGTTGCCGCGGCGCACGCGCTGACGCTCGAGGAGGTCCGCTATCCGCCGGACGCCGACTTGTTCGCGCGTACTCAGGTCACGCGGCATCGTCGTGGTCAGATCGATGAGTAGCCCGAGCGCACCAGTTCAGTTCGCAGCTCGTGGCTGCCGTCGGGGAGCGGCGCCTCGTAGTAGATCCGGTAGCCACCACCCGGTAAGGGAACGACGTCGAGGTATCGGGCGTCACTGACCGGACCATCGGCAGCAGCCGCCAAGGTGCCGGGTTGCGTCGTCGGTGTCGCAAGGCCAGTGCGCTCGGAGAAGTTTTCCTCCTTGGTCGCCCGCCCGTCGTAGGACGCGCGCCCGTCGGCTAGCACGGCCGTGATCCGCGCACCCCTCGCGTCCCACGCGCCGTCGCGGCCCGCCAGTGCGACCGCTCCCCAGGTCCACGTCAGGCCGTCGGTGCTCGTGGCGTACCGCGTGTACATGCGGTCCTCCTCGCCGGGCAGCTCCAGCGGGTGGCAACAGATCCAAGCCCGCCACTGCGACCCCTCGCGCCGGATCACCGGGTCCTTGACGCCGATCAGTTCGTCGCCGGGAAAGAGCGACCCACGGTCGTCAGCCCCACGCCGTCCCCGCTTCGCGTGATGACGATCTGCGACCCGCGCTTCCCCGCCGTCCTGATCCGGTAGGCGACGACGAAGCCGCCATCGTCATCGAGTGCCGCGCTTGACGCCCCGACCCAGTTGCCGGGGCCGGGCGCTGGGGCAGGCACGACGACGTCGAAATCGGCCGAGCCGGGGCCCGGGAACCTCGCCATGGTGGGCGATCCTGCCACGCTGTGGGCGAACGTCTGGCCGGGAAGCATCGCGGCCCTCCGTGAGTTGAGCCTAGGAGACTCAAGGAGGCGGCACATGCCGAACACATCTTCGCAACCGCAGGTCGTCGAGCTGCCGGTGCTCTGGCTGGACGACGAGGTCATCCTGCCTGGCATGGTGGCCCCGATCGCTCTCGACGCCGGCACGCAGGCGGCCGTCGACGCGGCGCGGAACGCAGCCGATTCGCGGCTGCTCATCGTGCCCCGCAATGAGGGGGCATACGCAAGCCACGGCGTTCTCGCCGTCATCGAGCAGGTCGGCCGGCTGCCGCAGGGTGGCCAGGCTGTCGTCGTCCGAGGTGTGCAGCGCGCCAGGATTGGCGCGGGCGTCTCTGGCGCCGGTGCCGCACTCTGGGTCCAGGCAACGCTGGTCGAGGATTCGGCAGCGACGCCGCGAACCGCTGAGCTTGCCGCCGACTATCGCGCGCTAGTGATCTCGATCCTGCAGATGCGTGGTGCGTACCAGGTGATCGACACCGTCCAGCGCGTCAACGACGCGGCGACGCTGTCGGATCTCGCCGGCTACGCGTCCTATCTCGACACCGAGCAGAAGCTGTGGTTACTCGAGACGGCTGATGTCGACGTCCGGCTGGAAATGCTTTCTGAGTGGGCGCGGGCACAGCTTGCCGAGCTTGAGGTCAGCGGCCGGATCCGCGACGAGGTTCGCGAAGGCATGGAGAAGACGCAGCGTGAGTTCTTGCTGCGTCAGCAGCTGGCCGCGATCCGCAAGGAACTCGGCGAGGACGAGCCCGACGGCGCTGAGGACTACCGGGCACGGGTCGAGAAAGCCGAGTTGCCGGAGAAGGTTCAAGAGGCCGCGCTGCGTGAGGTCGGTAAGCTCGAACGTGGCAGCGACCAGAGCCCCGAAGCAGGCTGGATCCGCACCTGGCTCGACACCGTGCTTGAGCTGCCGTGGAACACCCGTACGCAAGACAGCACTGACATCAGTGCTGCACGTGCAACCCTCGACGCCGACCACGAGGGCTTGGACGACGTGAAGGACCGGATCGTCGAACACCTCGCGATCAGGACCCGGCGTGCCGAGCGTGGTCTCGAGCTCGTCGGAGGTCGTGGAAGCGGTGCCGTATTGGCCCTCGTCGGGCCTCCCGGTGTTGGCAAGACGTCGCTCGGCGAATCCGTCGCGCGTGCACTCGACCGCAAGTTCGTGCGTGTCTCACTTGGTGGCGTGCGCGACGAAGCCGAGATTCGCGGGCACCGTCGTACATACGTCGGCGCCTTGCCGGGTCGTATCGTGCGCGCGATTCGTGAGGCCGGTTCGATGAACGCGGTCGTGCTGCTCGACGAGGTCGACAAGATCGGGTCGGACTATCGCGGTGATCCCGCGAGTGCGCTGCTCGAAGTGCTTGACCCCGCGCAGAATCACACGTTCCGCGATCACTACCTCGAGCTCGAGCTCGACCTATCGGATGTGCTCTTCCTCGCGACCGCGAACGTGTTGGACACCATCCCCGATGCGTTGCTCGACCGCATGGAGGTTGTGCGGCTCGACGGTTACACCGAGGACGAGAAGGTCTCGATCGCGCGCAACCACCTGCTGCCACGGCAATTGTCGCGTGCGGCTCTTGACGCGACTGAGGTCGACATCGACGACGATGCATTGCGGCTGATTGCCGGTGAGCACACTCGCGAAGCTGGCGTGCGCCAGCTCGAGCGGGCGATCGCGCGCGTGCTGCGCAAGGCGGCGACTCGGATCGCATCGGCGCCAGAGGACGTGCCGGTGCATGTCACTGCTTCCACGCTCACGGACTTTCTCGGGCGACCGAGGTTCACTCCCGAGAGTGCCGAACGCACCGCCGTCCCCGGTGTTGCGACCGGCCTTGCCGTGACCGGCGCTGGTGGCGACGTGCTCTTCATCGAGGCCACTGCGATGGCGGGTGAGACCGGGCTGACGTTGACCGGCCAGCTCGGCGACGTGATGAAGGAGTCCGCTCACATCGCGTTGTCGTACCTGCGCTCGCACGGTTCGTCGGTTGGGATCGATGCCTCGAGGTTCGAGCAGACGATCCACCTGCACGTGCCCGCTGGTGCCGTGCCGAAGGACGGCCCGTCGGCCGGCGTCACGATGGTCACGGCGCTTGCGTCGCTTGCCACAGGGCGTCCGGTGCGCGACGACGTCGGCATGACCGGTGAGGTCACGCTGAACGGTCGGGTGCTGCCGATCGGCGGCGTGAAGCAAAAGCTCTTGGCCGCGCATCGCGCGGGGTTGAAGACCATCTTCTTGCCGCAGCGCAACGGTCCCGACCTCGATGACGTGCCGGCAGCCGTGCTTGCGGACCTCGACGTCCGGCTGGTGGCTGACGTTGCCGACATTGTGCGCGAGGCTCTCGAGCCTGCAGCTTCGGCTTCGGCTTCGGCTTCGGCGGGGGCTGCTGCGGCGGCGTGACCATACTCGGGTGCGGTCTGGGCCAGTGATGGCCCAGACTGCATTCACGTGGGTCACGTAGATGTTGTTTCGGTTCGGCACATGCTGCCGAACGGCCGCTTGCTGCTCGATGAGGTGAGCTTCCGGGTCGGCGAGGGCGCGAAGGTTGCGCTCGTCGGCGCGAACGGTGCAGGGAAGACGACGCTGCTGCGGTTGGTCGCGGGCGACGAAGCGCCGCAGGGCGGGACTATCGGTCGAAGCGGCGGACTCGGCGTCATGCGCCAGTTCATCGGATCTGTACAGGACGACACGACGGTGCGCGACTTGCTGCTCTCGGTGTCGCCACCGAACGTGCGCGTCGCCGGCGCAGAGGTCGCCGCTGCCGAACTCGCGATGATGGAAACCGACGACGAGCCGACCCAACTTCGCTATGCGCACGCACTTGCTAACTGGGGCGACGCAGGCGGTTACGAGGCCGAGGTGGCGTGGGACGTCTGCACTGTCGAGGCGCTCGGCTTGACCTTTGACCGCTGCGAGTACCGGCTGGTCGCGACGCTATCGGGTGGTGAGCAGAAGCGGCTCGTGCTCGAGGCCCTGTTGCGCGGGCCTGACGACGTGCTGCTTCTCGACGAACCCGACAACTACCTCGACGTTCCTGGCAAGCGATGGCTCGAGCAACGTCTGGCGGAGTCGACGAAGTCAGTGCTGCTGATCTCGCACGACCGCGAATTGCTCGATAGGGTCGCGAATCGCATCGTCACGATCGAGGGCGGGACGGCGTGGACTCACGGCGGTGGGTTTGCTTCCTACCATCAGGCCAGACGTGACCGGCACGATCGCCTCGACGAACTACGCAAGCGCTGGGATGAGGAACACAAACGGCTCGTCGACTTGGTGCGCACGCTGCAACAGCAGGCGAAAATCTCACCGGACATGGCGAGCAAGTACCACGCGATGCAGACGAGGCTCGCGAAATTCGAAGACGCCGGCCCACCGCCGTCCGCGCCACCACAACAGAAAGTCGCGATGCGGTTGCGTGGCGGACGCACCGGGCTGCGAGCAGTGATCTGCGAACGGCTGGAACTGACCGACCTTGTGGCGCCGTTCGACATGGAGATCTTCTACGGCGAGCGGGTGGCGGTACTCGGCGCTAATGGGTCAGGCAAGTCGCATTTCCTGCGGCTGCTCGCGGGTGACGACGTGCGGCATGCAGGGATTGCGAAGCTCGGTGCTCGAGTTGTGCCGGGCTGGTTCGCGCAAACGCACGAGCACGCCGAACTGGCCGGTCGACCGCTTGGCGAGGTGTTGTGGGCAGACCACGCGCACGACCGTGGCCGGGCGATGAATGTGCTGCGGCGCTACGAACTCGACGAGCAGGTTGACCAGCCTTTTGACACGTTGTCCGGCGGTCAGCAGGCGCGGTTTCAGATCCTGCTGCTCGAGATCTCGGGCGCGACACTGTTGCTACTCGACGAGCCGACCGACAACCTCGATGTCGCCATCGCCGAAGCGCTCGAGGATGCGCTCGAGGCGTTCGACGGGACTGTGATCGCTGTGACTCACGACCGCTGGTTCGCCCGCTCCTTCGACCGCTTCGTCATATTCGGGTCGGACGCGACCGTCACCGAGTCATCGGAGCCCATCTGGGACGGT
>DATCDK010000228.1:0-9642 GCA_036510735.1 Acidothermaceae bacterium
GGCGCAGGTGACTTCGGCGGCCGCATCGTCGCCGTCCAAGTCGTTGGCAGTAACGCCACGGTGAGCACGAACACCTACCTCGGGCTCAAATCCAACTATTGGACGGCGGGGGGTGGCCCGAGCACGGTACCGGTGATCCTCAACAGGGGTACCGCAATCGGTCACCTCGAAACAGCGGGTAGTGCAGGGCCGGGGATCTTGAGTGTGAAGGGCTGGTCGTTCAACAGCATCAGCAAGGAGGTGCCCGACTTCGTCGACGTCTACATCGACAACGTGCTGGCGGGCCGGCTCCCGGCGAACCAGTCGCGGCCAGATGTTGGTGCCGCGTACGGCAACACGAGTCCGTACCACGGCTTCAGTGGCACGTTCCAGACCACAGGCGGAACGCACAACGTGTGCGTCAAGGGCATCGACGGCGTCACGAACCCGACGCTGAATTGCACGAGCGCGACGCTGCCGAGCGGCAACCCGTTCGGCAACCTCGAGTCGGTGACCGACATCGGCACCGGCGTGCAGCTCACCGGTTGGGCGATCGATCCTGACACCGCAAGCCCGGCCACCGTGCACGTTTACGTCGACGGCGTGTGGTCCGGCGCGACGACGGCGAACGTCGAACGCGACGACGTCGGCAATGCGTATCCCGGATACAGCGCTGACCACGGCTTCAGCATCGTCGTGAAGCCCGGACAGGGCACCCACTCGATCTGCGCGTATGCGATCAACATCGGCATCGGTACGACGAATCCGCTGTTGAAGTGCGCGACGATCACGCTCAATCGCAACCCGCGTGGCGGCGTCTCACTGGCGAGCGTGACGGACGGCGTCGCCACCGTCACCGGCTGGGCTCTCGACCCCGACGTCACCGGTCCGATCACCGTCCACCTCTATCTGGACGGCGTGTGGGCGGGCATGACGACCGCGAACCTCGACGGTGCGACGCAGGCAGCCGCGATCAACCCGGTGTACGGGACGCTGCACGGGTTCAGCATCTCCGCGAAACTCACCCCCGGCATGCACACGCTCTGCGCTTACGGCATCAACGTGGGCGCGGGCTCGACCAACCCATCCCTTGGCTGTGTGCAGATCACCGGCGACGGCAATCCCATCGGAACCCTTGATCAAGTGACCAAAACCGCGACCGGCTGGGTGGCCGCCGGCTGGTCGATCGACCCCGATAGCAACGATTCGATCCCGGTAGACGTCTATGTCGACGGAAAGCTGGTCATCCGGACCACCGCCGACGCCGGGCGGCCCGACATTGCGGCGATCTACGCGGGCTGGGGTCCCGCTCACGGTTTCGACGCGCCGCTGACCCTAAGTGTCGGAAAGCACCAAATCTGCGCGTATGGCATCAATACTGGACCAGGCACCACGAATCCATCGTTAGGCTGCGTGACCGTTCACGCGTGACCGACCGGCCTTCCCCCCGGTCGCATGCTCGGCTAGGAGATCTCGCTGTGACTGTCCTTCCCCGTCGTCCTGTCGTGTTCGGTCTCGCGGTTGCGCTGGCCTTCGGCGGCATCGTCACAGCCGCGGCCACCGTCTCCGCTCCAGATGCGGCGGCGGCGACTCCGCAGCGGCAGGTCTCGGGCTGGATCACGTACTACCAACTCGCCAACGGCACCGCCGATGCGAGCGTGAACCCCGACCTGTTCTCCGACGTGTCCGAATTCTGGTTCCACGCCGTCAGCGCGACGTCGATCGTTGCGTCAGGCACCACCCCTGATGCACAACTGACGTCGTCCGTAGCGAGCATCCGCAGCCACGACGTGCCTGTGACGATCACGGTTACCGATGGCACCGGCGGCGGTGTGATGGCGGGCATCTTGTCGAACCCGACGACGCGGCAGCAGCAGGAGCAGGCGCTGATCGCGATTGCTGTTCGCTATCACGCGAGTGGCATCGACCTCGACTACGAGAACATGGCGTTCTTCGCGAACGGCAACCCGAACCTGGTCGCGCCGACCCGCGCCGGTTTCGACGCGATGGTGCAAGAACTTTCCGGCGCTCTGCATGCGCGCGGCATGATCCTCGCGGTCGACGTCATCACGAAGCTGAGCGAGCCCGGCGGTTCTCCGGCACAGCAGGTCTACGACTACCCGACGATCGGTCGCTACGCAGACCGGGTGCGGATCATGACGTACGACGAACATGCGCAAGGCACCGGCTACCCCGGCGGCCCGGTTAGTGGCATCAGTTGGGTCGACCCGATCATTGCGTTCGCGGCGAGTGAGATTCCGCCCGCGAAGTTGTACATGGGCGTGCCGTTGTATGGCTATGACTGGTCGAGCAAGACCAACCGCGGGAGCGCGGTTTCGTACACGCAAGCCGCGAATCTGATGGCGCAGTATCACGCAACGCGGCAATGGTCGGTGCAAGACGGTTCGCCGTTCTTCACTTATACAGACGCGGCTGGAGCACGCCACACCGTCTGGTACGACGACGCTGAATCGCTACAGGCGCGACTGCCGTTGGTTGGCAAGTACGGCCTCGGTGGCATCGCCATGTGGTCGTTCGGGAATGAAGACCCGGCGATCTGGGGCGTCCTGCGCGCAGCAACCTACGGCCCGAACCCCTTCGGTAGCGTCGGCAGCGCGGTGTTGTGGCCTGGCGGCGTGCGCACGACTGGCTGGTCGATCGACCCGAACTCGACCGCGCCGATCAATGTCGACCTCTACGTCGACGGCAAGTTCTTCACCCGCACGTTGGCCGGTGTCGACCGGCCCGACGTCGGCAACATCTACTTCGCCTATGGCACGACGCACGGGTTCGACACCACCGTCGACTTGCCGGCAGGCTCGCACCAGATTTGTGCCTACGGCATCAACGTGGGCACCGGCACTACGAACCCGAAGCTCGGCTGCATCGGCGCGACGATTCCGACGAACAACCCGATCGGCAGCCTCAACACCGCCTCAGGTAAGGCCGGCGTGCTCACGGTCCAGGGCTGGACGCTCGACCCGGACACTGCAGCGCCGCTGATCGTGGATGTCTACGTCGACGGCAAGCTCACCGGCGAGACGATCGCGAACGTGTCGCGGCCGGACGTCGCTAACGTCTACCCAGCGTGGGGTGCTACTCACGGCTTCTCCACCTCGGTCAACGTGTCGGGTGGCACGCATCAGGTCTGCGTGTACGCAATCAACCAGCGTCTCGGCACGACGAACCCGAGCCTGGGCTGCTCGACCGTCAAGGTCAGCTCCGGCAGTCCGATCGGTGGTCTCGAGAGCGCGAAGCCGTCGTCAGGTGCTGTCACGGTCACGGGTTGGACCATCGACCCGAACACCGCCAGCCCGATCGGCGTCGCGGTCTACGTCAACGGCAAGCTCGCATCCGACGGTGTCGCCAACATCTCTCGGCCCGACGTCGCGGCGGACTACCCACCGTTCGGCGACCAGCACGGGTACTCGCTGACGGTCAACGCGCCGGCGGGCAAGGATCAGGTGTGCGTCTACGGGCTCAACACCGGGCCCGGCGACGGCAACCCGAAGCTCGGCTGTACGACGGTCACCGTGCCAAGCGGCAACCCGATCGGACATCTCGAGTCGGTCGTCGGCGGTAAGGGCTCGCTGACGGCGACCGGTTGGGCACTTGACCCCAACACCGCGTCGTCCATCGAAGTGGCGCTCTATGTCGACGGCGTGTTCGCGCTGCAGCAGACGGCCTCGGTCTCGAGGCCCGACATTGCAGCGGATTACCCGCCGTTCGGTGCTGCGCACGGGTTCGCGTTGCCGGTCACAGTCAAGGCCGGCAAGCACACGGTGTGCGCGTTCGGCATCAACGTAGGCCGCGGCGACACGAATACGTCTCTCGGCTGCAAGGCGGTCAACACCACGTAGCGGGTGTCCTGACAACTTTCGGCGGGTAGGTCGCGTCTGTGAGCCTGACGAGAGGAATTGCGATGCGGTTCGGGACGATGGTGGCCGTCGTGTTGGCGGTCAGTGCAGTACCAATCGGGACGGCGAGTGGTGCGCTCGCGGGTCCGCTACCTGCGGCGGTTGCAGCAGCGCTCTCGTCGACGAGTCCGGTCTGGACCAAACTGACGCCCGCCAGCTCGCCGTCCGCTCGGGAAGCGAGTCTGTCGGCGTTCGATCCCGCGACCGGCCAGCTTGTGCTGTACGGAGGAGCCGCGCGATTCTTTCCGGCCAAGGCTCCGGTGGACCAGGACACCTGGACGTTCGACGGCGCGACGTGGAGCAAGCACGTCACGTCTGTCTCGCCGGGCGCACAGGATTATGAGAACGGCTCGAGGCTTGCGTACGACCCGGCGTCGAAGCAGCTGGTCCTGCTCGGCGGCGTCGGCGGCACGTGGACGTGGAATGGCTCGCAGTGGACCGCCCAGCACCCCGCGCAGGCGCCGTCGCTGTTCCAGTCCTGCATGGCAACTGACACCGCGGCTGGCGAGCTGATTGTTTACGGCATGCACGTCGTCGTAGCGAATGACGGGAAAACCCTGACCTGGCAGACCTGGACCTGGCGCAATGGCAACTGGGTACAGCTGCCGACGCCTGCTGTTAGCCCGCAAGGCGCGGATGCGCAGCTCTGCTCGATGACCTACGACGGCGCCAATCACGACCTGCTGCTGGTCACCGCAACCTGGTACGCCGGAGAATTCAGCGGCGCATCGCCGGGCGAGACGTGGACGTTCGATGGCACCACGTGGACGCAGCGGGAAACGCTGACTAACACGACGGGCGGCGTCGACTTCACCACGATGACCTACGACCCCGCGTACGGCCAGGTGATGACCTACGGAGGCTACGACGTCAGCAACGGCAACGCGGTGCTCACGAACCCGTGGTCGTGGAATGGCTCGACCTGGCAGCAAGTGAGCCTGTCGCCGGCGCCCGGCGCGCGGGCTTTGACGGCCTCGAGTTATGACGCCGCAACAGGTCAACTGGTGTTGTTCGGGGGTGTTGGGAGCACGGCGGAGTTGGGCGATACGTGGGTCTTGTCCAGCGGCGGTTCGTCCCTGGTGACACCGACCCGTCTCTCCGGCGCCGACCGGCAGTCGACCGCGGTCGCGGCGTCTGCGTCGGCATTTCCCAGTGCTGGCAGCGCCTCCGCTGTTGTGCTCGCCCGAGCGGACGCATTCGCGGATGCTCTCGCGGGGGGCCCATTGGCTGCGGCAAAGCACGCGCCGCTACTGCTCACGTCGTCCGGCTCACTTGACGCAGTGACTGCAGCAGAAATCCAGCGAGTGCTACCGAAGGGCGGGACGGTCTACTTGCTCGGCGGTACATCAGCATTATCGGACGCCGTAGCAAACGCGATCACGGCCATGGGCGATGTGCCAACGAGAGTCGCGGGTACTGATCGGTACGCGACCGCGGTCGCGATCGCCGGGGTGATGGGCAACCCGACGACCGTCTTCGAAGCCAGCGGCACGAACTTCCCCGATGCACTGTCGGCGGTGCCGGCGGCCGTTGCGACGCATGGAGCGATCCTGCTGACGAATGGCGCCGCGCAAGCCGCAACCACCGCCGCGTACCTGACCGCGCATGCAACAAGCCGTTACGCGGTCGGTGGCCCTGCTGCGTTCGCGGATCCCTCTGCGATCGGCATTGCGGGCGCGGATCGCTACGCAACCTCAGACGCGGTCGCGCTCGCCTTCTTCCCGACGACGACAGGTGTTTCAGTCGCGTCTGGAGCCAACTTCCCCGACGCGCTCGCAGCCGGACCGGTGGCAGGGGCAGCGCAGCAACCCGTGCTGCTGGTGCCGAGCACGGGTGCGCTGCCGGAGCCGATCACCAGCTACTTGGCGACGCACGCTGGCGGAATCGCTTCGGCGCAAGCATTCGGCGGCACATCGGCAGTCGCCGAGGCCGTGCTCAGCGAGGTCGCGCAGTCCATAGCAACCGGCTGAGCAGTTTCTTGAAGCGTTGAAGTCCAGCGCACGTAAGAACGTGCGCTGGACTTCAACACCCCCGCGCTACATGAGTTCGCGGGCTACTTCTGCGCGCGGGCGCCGGCAGATGCGCGAGACCGCGCGCCTCTTTGCGATCACTGACGGCAGCATTCGCGTGAACGACGCAAGTGCGCGCACGCGTGTCGCTGTGCGGAACTGATGTCCCTTGGGGATATCGACGCGGGTCAGTCTGCGAATCGGCAACATCAGCGTGATGCCGGCGAAGCGCAGAACTTCCTTCACCACAAGAGACCGAGGGGCGCACTTCGCCAACATGAGCAGCCGGTTTCGCTCGTTGTAGAAAGCGAAGGTCCTAGACGACACGTCGGTCGACGCGCCATGCACGTGACGCACGACCGCATCGGGCGCGTAGCGCACCCGCCAACCACCAAGTTGCAGGCGCCACGAAAGATCGGTGTCCTCGTAGTAGAGGAAGAACGAAGGATCGAAAGACCCGACGTCGCGAGCTGCCACCACTCGTAACGCTGCCGCGGTGCCAGAGAAGGCAAAGACGTCCTCTGGCTCGGCGAACCGGCCGTCGTCCGGCTGGCCAAACCCACGATCGCGGCCGTAACCGTCGCGGCCCACGATCACGCCGGTGTTGTTCAACCGACCGTCCGCAGTGAAGAGGACTTTGCTGGTGACGGCGGCGATGCGGTGCGCGTCGGGCGCCGTCAGAGGGGCAAGCAACGCGGCCAGCCAGCCTGGCTCAGGGCACGCATCTTGATTCAGGACGACGACAAATGGCGTCGTTGCCTCGCGAACGGCGATCTCGGCGGCCCCGGCGAAGCCCAGGTTGCGCTCGACCGTGATCAGCCGAGCATCGACCGGGTGCGCGCTAACGACTGCCGCGGTCGCATCGGTCGAGGCGTTGTCGATCACCCACGTGACGAAACCGTCGGCGAGTTCTTGCCCGGCGACTGCATCGAGGCAGGGACCGATCAAGTCAGCGCCGTTCCAGGCGACGATGACGACGGTTGCGACGACGGACCTGTGTGTCGCGGCCGACCCGACCACTCCCACCATCCTTCCTGCGGCTCGCTAGCGTGCTCGCGGCGTAAGCTTCCCCCAGCAACACCTGACTACTGCCAGGGACCATGACGGTCCGAAGCAACCGATCCGACGTGAACGTTCGAGGTGGACTGCATCGTGGCGCCACGGGTTCTCATCGACGCCAGTGCTGTTCCCGCTGACCGGGGTGGCCTCGGGAGATACGTCGACGGTCTGCTCGCGGCACTGGCGGAGAAGGACGCCGACCTCGCGGTGGTGTGCCAGCGGGTCGACGCCGAGCGGTACGGCCGGCTGGTGCCCGCCGCGCAGATCGTAGCCGGGCCAGCATCTCTCACGAACCGCACCGCGCGGATCGCTTGGGAGCAAACCGGACTTCCGCTGGTAGCCGAGCATGTGGCCGCGAAGGTCATTCACGCACCGAATTATTCGGTACCCATGCGACCGGGGCGTCCGGTGGTCACGACGATCCACGACGCCACGTTCTTCAGCGAGCCCGACCTGTACCCACCCACGCGCGGCGCGTTCTACCGGGCGGCGATTCGCTCGGCAGTGAAGCGCTCGACGAGGTGCATCGTGCCGTCGAAGGCCACACGCGACGAGCTCGTCCGCCTCGTCGACGCCGACTCGACCCGCATCGACGTCGCGTATCACGGCGTCGACCACGACGTGTTCAGGCCGCCGACAGAGGCGGAGGCGGCGCGTATCTCCGCACGACTTGGCCTGCGTGGCCAGCAGTACATCGCGTTCCTCGGGGCTTTCGAGCCTCGCAAGAACGTGCCGAGCCTGATCCGCGGCTGGGTCAGCGCCGTCGGTGACTACGCAGAGCCGCCCGCGCTAGTCATCGCAGGCGGCGCGGGTTGGGACGACGAGATCGAGGCCGCCGTCGCCGAAGTGCCTTCGCACCTGCGGGTGATACGGCCCGGTTACTTGCGGATGGCCGACCTTTCGGCGTTCCTCGGTGGCGCCCTCGTGGTCGCTTATCCCAGCCACGGCGAGGGTTTCGGGTTGCCGGTGCTCGAGGCAATGGCGTGTGGTGCGGCAGTTCTGACGACGCACCGGCTGTCGCTGCCGGAGGTCGGTGGCGATGCGGTCGCCTACACGGAGCCTGACTCCGCTTCAATCGGGACGGCGCTGTCGGGGTTGCTCGCCGATGAGCCGCGCCGTCGTGCGTTGGGGGCCGCGGCACACGCGCGATCGCTCGAATTCACCTGGGAAGCAAGCGCTCAGGCGCATTTGGTGGCCTACACCAGGGCCGCATCGGGCGACTGAACGTTCAACCAGCGGGCTCGGAACCTTAACGCTTTGCCCGAACCACAAGCCTGTACTCGGACATTACGTGCGCTGACCGTTACGCTACGAGACGTGCGCGTGCTTCATTTGACCTCCTCGTTCCCGCGCGATGCGCGGGACCACGTCGCGCCATTTCTCCTTGACCTTGCACACGCAGAACAAGAAGCAGGCATGGACGTCGGGGTGCTGGCGCCCCACGACAAGGGGCTCGCGACCGTCGACACTGTCGCGGGCGTCGAGGTGCACCGTTTCCGATACGGCCTGCAATCGATGGAGCGGCTGTCATATCGCGGCGGCCTGCTCGGTAGCTCGCGGCGCTTCAGTGGCGTGATGCTGCCGGCCTATCTCGCGTCGTTTTCCAAGGCGGCCGAGAAAGCGGCCCGCGATTTCCGACCCGACGTCATCCACGCGCACTGGTGGTTACCCGCCGGATTGTGCGCGTTGCCAGTAGCCCGGCGCCTCGACGTCCCGCTCATCATCACTGTGCACGGCTCCGACGTGCACCTGCTGCGGTACCGGGCCTTGCGCAAGCTCGCGTCGCACGTCATGCACCGCGCATCGCTGGTGGCAACGGTGTCGGAGGACCTGCAGCGCCAGATTCTGGAGTTCGATCCGCGACTGCACACATCTGTTCTGCGGCTGCCCGTGCCAGCTGGTCCGCCGGCCGTGCCGATGCCCGCCGATCCGCCGATCCGGTTGCTCGCCGCCGGTCGGCTGTCGCATGAGAAGGGCTTCGACGTCCTGATCGAAGCGATGCGCATCGCGGTGGGGAGCGGGCTCGACGTCCGGCTCGACATCGTCGGCTCAGGTCCCGAGCGGCGCCGCCTTGCGCTGCTCGCGGCCCCGCTCGGCGATCGGATCCAGCTCATCCCCGCGCTCCCGCACGCCGAGTTGATGCACCGGCTCGAAGGCGTGCACGCTCTGGTCGCTCCGTCGCGTCGCGAGGGCCTTGGAATGGTCGCCCTTGAGGCGTTCACTCGCGGGCGGCCCGTGGTCGCTAGCAGGGTCGGCGGCCTGGCCGAGAGCGTCGAGGACGGCGTCGACGGTTACTTGGTCGAGCCTGAGGACCCGATCGCGCTCGCCGCAGCGCTGGCAAGGCTCCCGTTTGGCCCGCCCAGAGGAGTGGCAACGTTAAGGCACTCTTCAATTGAGGTGGGGAGAAGCCACCTCGAGGCTTATGCCTCCCTTGTCTCGCCCATGGTCAAGAGTCGGTAAGTTCAGGGAGCTAGATCGGACGAATGTCCGGTTTGGTAACCCAAACCACGACACGACGTAAGTCGTGGGTGGGGCGTCTGGCTTCCGTAAGCGCAAAACCTGTAAGGTCCCGAATCGAGCAAGTCTGCTCGGGTATCGGCGGGGCTATCCAGGATTGCGCCTTCGGGCTGAGCCACCTCGCCACCACCACTTCTCTGATGGAGGCAAGAGTGACAACA
>DATCDK010000229.1:0-5417 GCA_036510735.1 Acidothermaceae bacterium
TTGAGCGGGCCGGCGTAGCCCTGCGTGTGTTCTTCGAGGACGTCGAGATCGCGCGCGAGCATGCCGCGCGCCCGCCGTTCGTCGCCCCCTTCATGCGCGGCGAAACGCCACCCCGACGGCTGGACGTCGACGTGCAGGCCGACCAGGTGCGCCGCGCCACGGCCGATCATGTCGGCGCCGACGCCGGCCGCTGGCAGCTCGACGAGGTGCGGGAACGTGTCGAGCTCGCCCGTGACGACCCGCATGGCTTCGCCCGGGTCGACCCCTGGCAAGGACCCAACGCCGGTGGCGGATCCGGACGGCCAGGGAAGCGGGTTCGACACGAAAAGGGAGCCTAGTGAGCGGTAGCGACACCCGTGTGGGGCAACGCCAGCGACAGCCGTACTGGGAGCGAAGCGGCACCAAACGTCCCGAGCCCGGAAGGACGGACATTTCGGAACGGCTCCGGCGGCCGATTCCGCGCGATATCGTGGAAAGAGACGCCGGCAGAGGTTCTCCCCCGTACCACTGCCGGCGTCCTTTCATGTCCTTTCGTGCCCAGGCGCGAAGCTGCTGCCGACGACCCGTCGGGGCCGGTGACTAGACACGCGTAGCCACAGCCGGTCAGGCCACGGTCAGAATTGCGGGGGCCAAATGCGCGCGGAAGGACCACGCCGCGGGTACCAAAGTCTGCAGCTGTGCATATTGCTGTGCACCGAGGCCGAAACCGGCGATCATGCAAACAAATACCACTGGCCGTTCTATGTCAAACACGACATTTGCCGCCCGTGCTGAGATCGCGACGGGAGGTGTCGGTGCGGTTTGCCTTTGTGTGCCGAGACCTCGCACACAGCCGACTAACCGGCCCTGGAGCTCGCGCGTTCTCGACCGCGTGTGCCCTCAGCGACGCGGGTCACGACGTGCACCTCATCAGCGAGAGCCTCGCCGCGCATCGGGCCCGCGCTCTCGCTGCCGGCCACGGGCCGCAGTGGACGCGCGTGCGAGACAGCCGACCCGCGCACCGGTACTTCACCGACCAGCACGCCTATTCCGACCTTGTGTATGACACGTTGCAACGGCTCGGTGCGAACGAGCCGTTCGACGTCGTGGAGTTCAGCTCGGTCAACGGCGAGGCGCTCACCGCCGTCCGGGCAAAGCGACTTCTCGGAGAGTTCGCTAACACCGCACTCGTCGTGCGGATGGGGGCGGAGCTAGAGGTCGCACCGGGTACGCGCGACGTGTCGTTGACTTTGGAGAGCTCGATTGACTCGTTCGCTCGCGACTACGTCCTCACCCATGCCGACGCGCTGCTGACTGACACGCCACCTCGCGACGTCGGTTCGCTCGACGCGGCCTTAGTCGTCGGACGCGCCCCCATTCAAGTCGCGCCGTTCGTGCCAGGTCCGCGCGGTGTCCCGACGTTGCGCATCCCTGAGGTGGGCGCAGTGCTGACCATTTGGCACCTCGGTGAGGTGACTCCCGAGTCGGGCATCGACACCTTCCTCGAGGCCACGCAGATCGTGCTGGCGAACGAACCGAAGGCCCGCTTTATCGTGGCTGGCGACGACACGCCGTCGGATCCGTTCGGTCGGTCGTACTGGGAGTCGTGCCAGCGTCGGCTGAGTAGTGCGTTGCACGATGCTGTGACGTTTGTCGGCCCACTAACCGACGCCCGCAACCCCGTGCCGATGGCCGGAAACCAATGCGTCATTGCGACTGCGACGGCTGATGCACCTGGCGGCGTCGTCCTGGCCATGGCACACAGCTGCGCTGTTGTGGTGCGTGAGGGAAGTGCGGCCGCGGCCTTCGTCGAACCACAAATCAGCGCGGCGGTCGTACCACCCGATGACGCATTCGCCTTGGCGACGGCACTGCTCGACATCATCGCCCAACCGAAGCTCGCTGTCGCTCTGTCGCGCGGCGGTGCGCTGCGGGTCGCCAGGCACTTTCAGCCGCAGCAGATGGCAGATGCAATGGCACTTGCCTACGCATCGCATGTTCCATGGAACTCCCCCGCTGAGATATTGCCGCCAGCGGCTGACGAGCTGGTTTCCGTTGTCATCCCCTTGTTCAACCAGGGACATTTTCTGCTCGGTGCGATCGAGTCGGTGCATGCGGCCGGATATCCGCACGTCGAGATCGTGGTCGTCGACGACGGCTCGACCGATCGGGAGACGATCGAGATCTTCGACAAGCTGACCGGCGTCACCAAGGTGCGGCAGCCCAACGCAGGATTGTCTGCTGCCCGCAATGCCGGCATCGCCGCCGCCGCCGGCCGCTACATCGTGCCGCTGGATTCCGATGACCTGCTGTCCGAAGGATTCCTCGCCCCGGCCGTCGATGCGCTGAGACGCAATCCCGACCTCGGGTATGTCGCCGGCTACCTCCGCTATTTCGGCCTGCTCGACTACACACACGTGCCAGCCGGGTACGTACCGCATCTGAGTCTGGTCGTGAATACTCACGTGCGCGCAACAGCGTTGTTCAAGCGCGATGCGTTAATGATGATCGGTGGCTACGACGTCGAGCTACCCGCGTTCGAGGATTGGGATTTGCACGTGCGACTCGCGCTCGCCGGCTACACCTCCGACATCCTTCCGCTGGAAGGGCACCGCTACCGCAGGCATGCCGACTCAATGACGTTCAGCAGCAGCAACGCGATGCGGCGCGAGCTCCTGCAGTACTTGATGAAGAAGCATCTCGGCAGCATCGACCACGCACACGCATGCGACCTGTTGATCTTGATGGCGAACCTGTGGAAGACCGGCTACGAGCCAAGTGCGTCGGTGCGGCTACAACAAGAGAGCCAGCAACCTCTCGTTCCAGCTGAACCGCTTATGTAGCGGTCTTGGCAGCGCTGGTGCGCTACCTCTCGTCGCGCCAATCGATGGCGTCGTAGGACGCCCGAAGTTTCGCACCCAGGACGGGATCGAGGCCCGTGATGTGACCGATGCGGCCTAGAACATGTTCGGCGAATCGTTCGCGGCCGCGCGACTGCGAGCGCCAGCCAAGCGTTGCGCAGTTGTGGAGCAGGGCCCTGAGTGCATCCCTCTCTTGGCGACTCAATGTTGGATGGTCGTTGATGACAGCACCAAGCAACTGCTGCCTGCCAGCTGATCCGAGCACGACAGTTTTGGCGTCGACGAGCCTGAATCCCTCGTCGCGCACAATTTCCGCGACGGTGTCGAGGAATGCGCTGCGCCCAGCGCGTAGGCGGGCGCCGCCACTGAAAGTCAGGTCGTCGACATAGCGCGTGTATCTCGCATCGAACGCGCGGGCAAGACCCGCAAGGCGACGGTCGAGTGAGAACGCGACCAGGTTTGCCAGCGCGGGTGACGTCGGTGCGCCCTGAGGTAGATGCGGGACGGCGAGCAGCTGGCCAAGCCTGCGATGGCGCGCGAAGTCACGCGGAACTGCTACCGCTTGCCAAACCGTCCGCGGAACGACCGTCGTGCACAGTCCTGTGATCGTGTACGCCACCGCCTCGGGGTATCCCGCCATGCGCAGCACGCCGTATATGCGAGGCGCCGAAATCGAACTGAAGAACGCTTCCAGATCTGCGCGGATCACGATGCGCGCGCCAGCGTGCGGTGCGAGTGCCGTCCGGACCGAGCGGCCTCGCACCCCGCCGTGCGCGAGTGCGTGCAATGGCACAGGAACGAGGACGTGGCGCAACAGGCGACGTTGAATCTCCTTCAAGCGTGGCTTCGGTGCCGCAACCAGTCGCACACCGTTCCGCTTGGGCAACACCGTCCACCGATAGTGCCGCAGTGGCGTGTCGGCATGACGCTCAAGCCCGCGCGTGTCCGCGAACCAAGCGAGCTCGCCGACGTCCACACCAAGCAGGCGCCCCAAAGCCCCGACGTGTGGCAGATCGATGACTGGCCACGGCGCATCCCCCATCACCGTGGGTGCGGTCAGCCAATGCACCACACGCGGCGGACGGCTCGACTGCTCGCCCGCCAGCCAGGCCGGCAACGACTGGATAATCTCGGCCAGCTCGCGAGGCCTGTCGGCCGGTGGCGACGGGTAGACCTCGAGCACCTGTGTGATGAGTCGATGCACCCATCGCGGCTGGCGGTCTCGACCCAGCGCCGAGGTAGCACTGCGGCGCATGTTCGGCGCATCCCACGACCCAGCAAGCAGCGCCATCGCCACTCCGCGAGCGGCTGTCGGGTCATGGCTCATGCGACGTGAGACCGGGACGGGGGCGGCCATTCCATGCTGTGCGCGCCGGCCCGTTCACGAAGTGAACGCCGCGGCGTGCGATGCGATGACCTGCTCTGCGTGATGACCCCGGGGTTTCCCCGGAGTGATCGGGCCAACCCGACCATCCCACCCCCGTCCCGCCTCACGGTCGAACGCTAACGCGTACGACTCCAGTAGTCGACCGCAGCGCAACGGGCATGACCCGCGAAGGTGTCGTACAACCGATCACGGCTTCCCAGCGTCCCTGCCTAGGACGACAGGAGTGCTCATCCGGACGGCGAACTGGGCCGCGTTGTGCGTGGCGATGGCGTTGATCGCGGGCTGTCAAGCCGCATCGCGTACCGGTTCTTTTGCGCCTTCCCCTTCGGAAGCGCCAGCCACGTCCCAGCGGCCGGGAAATCGTGCAGGCGTATCGCACGCCGCAGGTGTATCTGGGCGGCGCACCAACCGGCGTCCCAACAAGGGTGACGCTCGAAAGCGGCACGCAGGCGTCGGGATTGATCAGTGGAGGCGCGAACCCGATCAATGGCGAAACCGCCTGTCCTCCCGACTACGCTGCCGTGCTCGTCACCGCACCCGGGGCAGCGACGTCAACGAGCCTGCCCCTCGACTTTCCCTTGTGTACCGGTCTCGCAGTGACCCCCGTCGTGTCCGGCGCAACCGGCGGGTTCTTCAGCCCGCTGGCCAGCCCCTAATGCACGCCATCCGGCCCTGACTCGGCCTCGCCACGGGTACGGTCATGGCATGGAGTTGCGCATGAGTGAGCCGGTTCTCCAGGAGACGGCGTTGTTGCGCCGTGTCCGGGAGTCCGTGATCGGCGACGACCAGGTCATGCCAGGCCCCTACGGGCCGCGCCGCGTCACCTACGCCGACTACACGGCGTCCGGCCGCGCTCTGAGCTTCATCGAGGACTTCATCCGCGACGAGGTGCTGCCGCGATACGCGAACACCCACACGGAGTCGAGCGGCACCGGCCTGCAGACGACCCGCCTGCGCGAGGACGCCCGCCGGATCATCCGCGACGCGGTCGGCGGCGACGACGAGACGGTCGTGATCTTCGCTGGCTCGGGCTGCACGGGGGCGGTCGACAAACTCATCGGCATCCTCGGCCTTCGTATCCCCGCCGGGCTGGACGACCGCTATCACCTCAGCGACGTCATTCCCCCAGCAGAACGACCTGTCGTTTTCATCGGGCCGTTCGAGCATCACTCCAACGAGTTGCCGTGGCG
>DATCDK010000230.1:0-4682 GCA_036510735.1 Acidothermaceae bacterium
GCGGGGTACGTCATAGACGATGGCTTTCGGATTCAGTCACCACGGCAACGCACTCGCGCCAGGTCAGCGAGATCGCACGTCGGCCAGTAACGCTTCGTCTTCGAGCTCGTTGTCGTCGAGGGTCCGCGGCCACCACACATGGTCGGCAACCCTGATCTCGAGACGCTGAGCGCGCACGTAGTAGAGCGCGCACCCCACCACGGAGACGAGGCAAATGAGACCGCCGGCAAACAACGCCCAGCGTGGGCCGATGCCGCCACCGATCCAGCCCACCAACAACGAGCCGAACGGCGCGGAGCCGACAAACACGGTCGTGTAGAGCGCCATCACCCGACCCTGCATCTCCGGCGCCGAACTGAGTTGGAGCATCGCGTTGCACGATGTCGCGAGCAGGATTCCCGCACAGCCGATCGGCAGCAGCAGCAGCATGAACAGCGTGTACGACGGCAAGAAGCCGGATGCGGCTACCAGCACGCTGAACAGCAGCGCGGAAATGATCAACAGCCGCGCCCTCGGCTTTTGCCGGCGGCGGGCCGCATACAACGCACCGGCCAGCGAGCCAACGGCCTGCGCCGTCGAGAGAATGCCGTAGCTTCCCGCGCCTCGGTGAAAGACGCCCTGCGCGATCAGCGCGTTGGTGATCTGGAAGTTGAAGCCGAAGGTTCCGATAAAGCCCATCAGCAGGACTGGCAGCAATAGTTCAGGCCGATTGCGTACATATGAAAGGCCTTCGCGGAGCTGGCCGCGGGCTCGCGCGACGCGCGGTGCAATATGCAGCTCGGACTTCGTCATCGCGAGCATGCCGACGATGACCGCGACGTACGACACTGCGTTGAAGAAGAATCCTGGCGCGGCGCCGAAAGCTTCGATAGACAGTCCGGCGATGGCCGGGCCGATCATGCGTGACGCGTTGAACGTCGCTGAGTTCAAACTCACGGCGTTCTGCAGAACATCGCGGCCGACCATCTCGATGACGAAAGCCTGCCGCACCGGCATATCGAGCGCCGACGCCACTCCGAATACGAAGGCGATCACGCAGATCGTCGAGAGGTTCATCGCATGCATCACAATGAGCACGCCACTCAGCAGCGACAACAGCGCCATCACGCTTTGGGTGATCGTCAGCACAACGCGCTTGGAATAGCGGTCGCCGAGCATCCCGCCGTACATGCCGAAAGCCAGCGCAGGCATGAATTGCAGTGCCGTAACAATGCCAAGAGCGAAGCTATTGTCGTGCGTCAGGATGTGGTAGACGAGCCAGTCCTGTGTAACGCGTGCCATCCAGGTGCCGGTGTTCGAGACCACCTGACCGCTTGCATACAACCGGTAGTTGCGCACCGACAGCGCTCGGAACATACCTTTCAAGACTGCGCCAGCCGATCGAGCAACGGCGCCACCTGACGCAACAGCGCACGGTCGTCACTGGTCAGCTTGTCGAAGCGCCCAGCAAGCCATGCATCGCGACGCTTGCGATCCTCGCGCAACAGGGCAAGGCCTGCGCCACTAATGGCAATCTGCACCTGGCGACGGTCAGTGGGTGCAGTAACTCGAGTGAGCAGACCGCGTTCGACCAGTGTTGCCGTCGTGCGGGTCATCGACGGGGGCTGCACCTTCTCGTGTGACGCAAGCTCGCCAAGCGTCATCGGGCCGTGCCGTTCAAGAGTTCCCAGAACCGCAAGCTGCGTGGGCGTCGGTCCTTCGTCGGGCCGTTCCAGCCGGAGCCGACGGCTGAGCCGCATCAGGGATACCCGGAACTCGCTAGCGAGCTCGGAGGTTGCGGTAGTCGAGGGCATATTCGTTAGCGTAGCTCATTAGCCTTGCTAACGGTTAATCGAATGCCTCCCCGCTAGGCGAACCGTCACTCCAACAGGTGCGCTCACCTGTTGAAGGACCCCCACACCTCCCTTACGTGATCAACCGACAGGACCCCGGACGGCGATAGCCTGAGCGGCATGGCCGCACCGCGTCGTCCCGATCCTCCGCCGTTTCAGACGAACGAATTCGCGCCGGTCATCGTGGCGACGGGACTGTGGCTGGTGGCGTTCTTCGTGCTGCTGACCCAGCACCACTCACTGGCCAGCCACGGACACGGTTGGTACGTCTGGGTCGGGCTCAGCGGATTCCTGCTCGGCCTGTGGGGTCTGTCGCTGATGCTGCTACGTCGGCGCGGAATACAGCGGGCTCAGTCGAGATCGGCTTCGGCAAGCAACAACGACGAAGGCACCACGCCGCGCAGCAGTTCGGTTTCCAAGTAGCGCTGCGCCCATCGTCCATCGCGCCACGCCCGGCCACGACCAAGGCCGAACTCCAACGCACCCGCATCGACATGCAGGTCGCCGTCGACAAGACGCCACGCGACTTGCCGCGACTCGCCGTTCACATCCTCGACCAGCAGTCGCTCATGAACGATGTGGTCACCGTCCGCACGCCCTGAACTCACAACGGCGAACCCACCGAGTTCGCTCGCCAGTGCGACGTCGAGCGCGTCGGCCACCCGCGACGCATCACGAAGCGAAGCCGGCACGATCGCCAGGTTTCCGAGCAACGCCAGCAAATCCGGTGCATCGACGACCACCGCGTCGCCAGGAGCCACGACGAGAAGCTCGCCGTCACGCAGTGCCCGCACCGACACCGGAGCGTCTCGCGGCTCGAGGTGCGCGTACAGGGCCTTAACCTGCTCGCGCGTCACCTCGCGATCGACATCACCGAGCCGGGCCGCGATCTCGTCGTGATCGGCGTCATCAAGGTCGCGCAGCGCGCCGGCCGCGACCATGAACTCGTCGTCGCCAACAGCACCCACAACGTCGAAAAGTCCTACAAGCAAAGGGCCGGACGTCGGGAGGCGGCCCCTGACAACGCGATGCTCGCGTAGCCACCAAGCCGTGTAGGACGGCACCCGCACCTGCAGGCCGCCGCCGACAACGACCGCCTGCTCAACAACTGCAGCCCGCAGTGGTGGCTGCGACAGGAGCGACAGTGCGGCATCCCACGCATCGTCGCGAACGAACTCCAGGTCCCGGACGCCGACCAGTTCGCTCATGACGACCGGCTCGTCGACCGCGAGAACGGATCGCATCGCGTCGAGATACTCGTCCTCCAGATCGAGATCGTGGTCGGCGCTCATGACGTCGTTGCCGCGGACCACGGCGAAACTGTCGAGGACGCCGACGGCCTCAAGCACGCCAGCACCCCACCGCTCGACCAGGGCCGGGTCAACCGTCCCGAATGGCGCATCGTCGACCACGAGTGCGGCCAACTTTCCTTGTGGCATAAGGAGTTCGCCCGCAACGTAAAGCTCGCCATCGGCGGCCGACAACGCCAGCTCGGCCAGCCACGGCTCATCACCGGGCTGCAACTGGGCGGCACTAACGAGTGCCAGAACGGCGTCCGCGATGTCGACCGGTTGCTCTGCGTCGTATGAGTTCTCTACGGCTGCACGAACGTGGTCGTCGCGCAACACCGCCCGCGGTTCCGCATCGACGGCACCCAACCGCAACAACAACGGGTGGGCCGCGTCGGGGTGGATGGTACGAAGCCCGAGCACCGTCAGGTCGCCGAACTCCCCTGGCATCAGCAAGCCGCGCGCCGATCGCGCCACGCCGCCTGAACTCAAAGGCACGGGCAACCCGGCGAGCAGGTCGGTCGAGACCCCTGCGTTCGCGAGTGCGCTGTAGAGCGAGCGCCACCACTGCGGCTCGCGGTCGACGGTCGCCAGCTCATCGATCAGCGTCCCGAGCTGAATGCGCCGTACGCCCAATACGTTCAGCGCAGTGAGACCTCGACGCGCCCACTGCGGCGGCACCAACTCAGGCAACACCTGCACGAGAACATCGCCGAGCGACCCGTCCGACGCGAGCCCCACGTCGTCCAGCAGCACCGCGTTCGAAGGCCGAAGGCGAATCTCGGCCTCCGCCGTCGCAATGAACGGGACGTCGCGCAGCAGAGGCAGGATGCGGGCGCGCAGCTCGCCATCGATAGCCCCGGCAGCGACCGACACCGGAACCATCGCGAGCACGTCCGGCGTCGGCGGAAGCTCGCGGACGAGCTCGGCATACGCGGCGGCTGCGTGGTCGAGCAGCGCATCGCGCAACGGTCCTCGCGCGACGTGGCGACGAGTCGGATCGAGCGGCAGCGGCGCGACGAGCAGCGCGGGCAATGTGAGCGGCTCATCCGTCGGCGTTGGTGCATGGACGACGGCGGGCACCGAAGTCGGCATGGCGACCGGCGCACCTGCGTCGTCGACGGGCACTGCCCAGGTGAGCACGAAGTCGCGCCGGCCGCGCTCTTCGACCGGCCGATCGCGGAGCAGGTCCGCGTCGAGTCGACCCGTGGTCTCCTGCACGATCCAGCGGACGCCGTCGACGATCACACCGTCTGAGGTTGGCGCCGCCGTCAGCTCACGCGCGGTGCCGTCTATGACGATCTCGACGGAGGCGAGCGACGGCAGCGTCAGCAACAGCACCGCGTCGACGTCCGCGAGCAGACCGCGTACGAGTTCGACGGCCGCGTCGTCGCGCAACGGCAACACGACCTCGGTGTCGAATCCCTCAGCCGACGGCCGCTCCTCGCTGGCGTAGGGCAGCCGCAATATCGGCAACGCGTCACCGCGACGGCGGGCCTCGTCAGCAAGTTCGGGAATCGACGAGAGTTCGGCGCGGGTGCGGGCCAGCGACCAGGTGACC
>DATCDK010000231.1:0-3028 GCA_036510735.1 Acidothermaceae bacterium
CGGCGGCATAAGCCCGGTCGAGTTCGGCACCCGTGCGCGCGCCCGCGAAGCAGATCCGATCGCCGATTCCGGCCTCGTCCGCCCGACGTTGTAGGAGATCGGCGAAGTCAGGATCCCGATCGAGGGTTCCGACAAAGACGCAACGCCACAACAGGTCGGGGACGGCGGCGAGGGCCGCGATCAGGACGTCGTGCCCCTTGTGCGGCGTGACCGCCGCAACGCAGAGCAGCTGCCCGCCGTCCGCCGTACCCGGCGCGAGTTCCGCGGGGTCGGTGCCGGGCTCGGCCACCGCCACGTTGTCCGGCAATAGCGGGTAACGGTCGAGAAGCAGGTCGCGCGTCCACGCGCTCGTCGTGACGATGGCGGTGGCGGCAGCGAGCACGGCGCACTCGCGGTTCAGGGCGTCGGCGACCCCATGTCCTGGTGGCCCGTCGCCGAGTGGCAGGTGGACGAGAACCACCAACACCAGCCGATGCGCGTGGGGTACCAATACTGCCGGAACGGTCGAGGCGATCAACCCGTCGATGAGCACGACAGCGCCGTCCGGCAACTCCGCGATCACGCGGCCTAACGCACGGTGCGCTTCGTCGTCCGGCCAGGGCCACCCGCCGTCCACTGCGTGTTCGTGTACGTCCCAACCGAGAGCTGCGAGTCCGTTGCAGATCCGGCGGTCGTACACATTGCCGCCGCTCGGCGTGGCGGGGTCGTCGATGCCACCAGGCACGACAACGTGCACCGTCTTCACAGCGATCGTTCGTAACGTGCCCAGGCGATGTGCGACTCATGCAGGGTGACCGCGATGCCGGAGAGCCCGCGCGCACCCTCGCCGAGCGCGCCGGCATGGATCCGGTCGGCGAGGCGATCGGCGATCACCTGGGCCAGCACCTCGGTAGAGGTGTTCATGCCGGCGAAGGCTGGTTCGTCGTCGAGGTTGCGGTAGTTCAGAGCGCCGGTGACCGCCTTCAACTCCTGCGCGGCTCGCCCGATGTCGACCACGATGAAGTCTTCGTCGAGCGCCTCGCGTTCGAACGTGGCATCGACGACGTACGTCGCACCGTGCAGTTGCTGCGCTGGTCCAAACACCTCGCCGCGAAAACTGTGGGCGATCATGATGTGATCGCGGACCGTCACGCTGAACACGGACGTCACCCTCTGTCGTTAGTAATGCGGTTTGTCGTGGTGCCGTAAGTGATGGAGTGACAGAGGGCCGGCAGGGAACCGTTCGCGAGCCGGGCCATGACGTCGGGCAGCTCCTCGAAGCGCGACGCTCCTGTCAGCAAGGCGTCGAAGGCGGGATCGCGCAGCAGGTCGAGCGCCAGCGCCAGCCGATCGGACGTCGTCCGGGTCGCGCGGCGAGCCGGCGCGACGACACCGACCTGACTGGCGCGGATGCTCAGCCGGCTGGAGTGAAATGCGCCCCCTAGCGACAGCGTGACGTCGCGATCGCCGTACCAGCTGAGGTCAATGACCGTGCCCTCAGGCGCAAGGAGGTCGAGCGATTGCTGGAGCCCGGCGGACGTCGCGCTGGTGTGCACGACGAGGTCGCGGCCGCCTGCGGCGTCCGATGGCAACGCAAAGTCGACGCCGAGGGTGGCCGCGATCTTGGCCCGGTCGGCGTCGACGTCGACGAGTGTCACGTCGGCGCCGGGAAAGCGCGCGAGCAGCCGCGCGACGCAGCAGCCGACCATGCCGGCACCGACGACCGTCACGCGATCGCCAACGAGCGGAGCGGCATCCCACAACGCGTTGACCGCGGTCTCCAGGGTGCCGGCCAGCACTGCGCGTGCAGGCGGTACGTCGTCGGGGACGACGACGACCGAACTCGCGGGCACGACATACCTGGTCTGGTGCGGGTACAGGCAGAACACGGTGCGGTCCTGAAGCTGTGAGGGTCCGCTCTCGACAACGCCGACGTTGAGGTAGCCGTACTTGACCGGTCCGGGAAAGTCACCGTCCTGGAACGGCGCGCGCATTGTGGCGTACTGGCTTGCGGGGACGCCGCCCCGGAACACGAGCGTTTCCGTCCCGCGGCTGACCGCAGAATGCAGCGTCGTGACGACAACGTCGTCCGGGCCAGGATCGCGTAGCGACGCTGTGCGGATTTCTCCCACGCCGGGTTCGCGGAGCCAGAATGCGAGCGCTTCGCGCGGCACGAGCGTCACCTCTTCTCAGGTCCCGACTGAACCGTAGCGCCAGATCTTGCGTGTGACGGGGTGTCCCCACAGCTGTCCCCACAGTGGACGGAGGCAAGGTGTCGGCGGTTCGATTGGGCCCGTCCATCGGGCTGCTTTCACAGGTGATGTTGCTCGTCGCCCTCGCCGGCACCGTTGGATTGACTGTCAGCGGTTGGCTGCTCGGGATTGCCTGCGGCGTCGCCACGTTCGTGGCGCTCGCGCGCGGACTCGACCACTTTTCCGCGGGCGCCCTGGGGCCAGCCGACCGGGTGACCCTCGTCCGGGCCACTCTCGTCGGCGCTGTGGCCGCACTCACGGCGGACGCGTTTGTCCGGCCCGTGGCCGTGCCCGCATTGGTGACGCTCTCCGTCGTCGCGCTGGTCCTCGACGCTGTCGACGGATGGGTGGCCCGGCACACGGCAACGGTGTCGCAACTGGGGGCGCGTTTCGACGGGGAGGTCGACGCGTTCCTCATCCTCGTTTTGAGTGTGTACGTCTCAAACTCGATAGGCCCGTGGGTGCTCGCCATCGGCGCTGCGCGGTACCTGTTCCTGGTCGCCGGCTGGCTGCTGCGGTGGACGCGCGCGCCGCTGCCGCCGCGTTACTGGCGGAAAACCGTGGCGGCGATTCAAGGCATCACACTCACGGCGGCGGCGGCGGATGTGTTACCGCGGCGAGGCACTGAGGCCGTGCTTGTCGTTGCGCTCGGCCTGCTGACGGAGTCGTTCGGGCGTGACGTGTGGTGGCTGCGGCGAGAGAGCGTGCGGAGCCTGGTGATCGCGGAGCGTCGGTCGATTGCTGCTTCTGTCATGCGGCATTGATTTTTCGGATTGTGAGTCTCGGCTCGCGCAAGT
>DATCDK010000232.1:0-2421 GCA_036510735.1 Acidothermaceae bacterium
CCTGAGCTCATCTCGCACCAGGACTACTGCCCGGGCAACGTCGTCTTCCGCGACGGCCTGCCCGCGGCGTTCATCGACTTCGACCTCAGCCGGCCGACAACACGCGTCGCCGACCTCGTCAACGCCATGTACTGGTGGACCCCGCTCATGCATCCAAGCGACAGGCCACCAGCCCTGCGGGACGCCGATGTGCCGGCGCGAGTGCGGATCCTGGCCGATTCGTACGGCATGACGCCAGAGCAGCGGGCACTCGTCGTCCCGACAGCCATGCAACGTGCGGCAAACGCGATGCCCGCAATGCACGCCGCAGCGCAGGCCGATCCGGTCTTTGCGAAGTGGTGGGACGGCGGCCTCGAGCAGAAGCTGCTGCGGGCACAAGCTTGGCTGAGCACCGAGGCCCCCCGCATCGACGCCGTGCTGCTCGACTAACGTGGACGCAACTGGTCACGCCTTCAACTATTAAGTGGGGCACTATGGCAGAGCCGAACACCACGCCGTCCGCTGATGTCCTGCTTGCAGCGTTGCGCAACTCACGCGCGCGGCTGGTCGAGATCGCGACCCCACTGACGGCCGAGCAGGTGCGCGAGCAGTCGTATGACACCGAGTGGTCGGTGGGTCAAGTGCTGTCGCACCTCGCTACCGGAGCCATCCTCTTCAAGTTCATCCTCGAGGCCGGCCTTGCCGGCCAGCCGGCTCCGGGCACCGATGTCATGGGCCCGATCTGGGATGAGTGGAACGCGAAGAGTCCCGACGACCTGCCGCGTGACGCCATCGAGGCGGACGGCAAGCTCATGGCCGCGTTCGAGGCGCTCGACGCAGAACAGCAGGACAGCTGGCATCTCGACTTCTTCGGAACCGATCGCGACTTTGCCGGCATTCTCCACATGCGATTGGGTGAACACTCGGTGCATACCTGGGATTTCATGGTGGCACTCGATCCAAAGGCGCAACTGCTCCCCGACGCCGTCGACCTGCTCATCGATAGCCTCAGCCCACTCGTCGCGCGCGTCGGCAAACCGCTCGATCATCAACTTGTCGTTGGGATCGAGACCGACGATCCCAACCGCAACTTCGTGCTCACTGTCGATGCTGACGGCGCAACGCTCGAGCCGCTCGACTCGCGATTTGAGGCAGACCGCCTGCTCGCGCTACCCGCGGAGTCATTCGTCCGCTTGGTCTACGGTCGACTGGATGCCGACCACACGCCGCCCGGTGTGGACGATCCGATTCTCGACGTGTTGCGAACCGTCTTCGTCGGTTTCTAGCCCGCCGGGGACGCCGTCTCGACCGAGTGTTGTTGTTCAGCGCGCGTACTTGCACGCGTTGAACATCAACGGTCCTCGTTGAGTAGGTCGCTGTCGTAGGCGACCGGATCGTCGAGGTGCGCTTCCCACCCCTCGAGCCGTTCGTCGGCCAATAGATCGTCGATCAGCGCGCGAGATCCGCCGACGTACGTGCAGAACAAGTCGATCTCGGTCGCCACACACCACGACACGTCGTCGGGCCACATGAGATTCGGCGAGTGTGGCAAGAACCATTCCGGCGTCGGCCAATCACCAATCTCGAGCGCAGCGTTGAGCGGCCCGCTGAACAGCAGGTAGTTGCGTTGCGGCAACTCGACGCGGGCGTCGTAATCGATTGCTGCGAGGTGCCGATCAGCAGGTGCCGGCGGCAGCGGGCCATCTGGAGCCGCAACGAAAGTCACGCGAGTGCCGCCGGGCAGCCAGCCGCATCCCTCCCATACTCCGAACCAGCATTGCTGCACCGAAGCCGTGTGTCGGGCGAGGACGTCGAGCAGTGCCGCGAGCGACTCTGGTTCGAGATCACCCTGGTCGGGAACCGAGCCCGTCCACGCCGCGGAATCCACGTCGTACTCGGTCGGTCCAACTCCAACCAGGGTGTGAAACTGCATCAATGCGTGCGCGACCTTGCCGCACGCCGCAGCAACCTCACTCCAGCGCACGTGTTCATCAGCCGAGTCGGCCGGATGCAGAATGCGCGCGTAAGCCTCGAAGCCGGCTGGAATAACACCACCCACACCAGACGCAAATGCGCCCAGTCGCGGAGCGATCCACGCTGCAGCGGTCAGGTCGTCGGTCTGCACAAGCCGGTCGGATGACACCCCGGCAGTGTGTCATCGACCGCCCAGTTCACCGGACACATTTAGGTGATGCATGCGCGGAACCTGCAACCCGACGCCGACAAAACGACGTCAGAGGGTCGCGTCGTCGAGGGTTGGCTGCTCATGGACGACCGGCTTCCGTCGTCCGCCTGCTGCTTCGTCGAGGGCACGCAACGACGAGCGGACGACGGCCGGATCCGTCGTGAACCAGAACGGCGGCAGCGACGCGCGCAGGAACCCCGCGTAGCGGGCGGTCGCCAACCGCGAGTCGAGCACGGCGATGACGCCGCGATCGGTCC
>DATCDK010000233.1:0-2414 GCA_036510735.1 Acidothermaceae bacterium
TCGTCGCTGCAGTACTGCCCGACCTGCCAAACCGGCGGTAAGCCACTCGCCGACCGCCGGCTGTCGAGGCTGCTGAAGTAGGTCGCTCGGCTCCGCCGACTGAACGAATTTCGCACGAAATTTCGCGGCGGACCCGACCTAATTCCTTCACTCGGCGAGCGAGCAGGGCTTGCTCGGGGGGTCGGTGGAGCGGCACTGGGCCAAATGGCGCAACACCGCGCCGTCCGGGCCTCATGCTGCCGCATCGATGCGCCGAGAGATCAAGGGTGAGTGCGCACCCGCTCGATACCGCGACGCAGGCGCCGCCGCGACCGTTGCGGCCGGTCTCCACCGGACCTGCGGCGCGGGCGTCGTGGCAGCGCAGGTACACCGCGGTGCTGGTGGTCCTCGACGCCGTACTGCTCTTCGGCGGGACGACGATCGCTGCCTTGCTCCGCTGGGGTGCACCCGCGGGCAGCGTCAAGGTCGGCGGCCTCGACTATTACGCGATCGCTGCTCTGGTTGCCGCAGTCTGGTTGGCGCTGCTCGCCAGCACCCACTCCTACGACGCGCGTTACCTCGGCATCGGGTCGGACGAGTTCCGCCGGGTCGCCGATGCGGCGATCCGCGTTACTGCTCTGGTCGCGTTTGTGACGTTCGTCGGCAAGCTGCCCTTGTCGCGCGGCTTCGTGGCGCTGGCTCTTCCGATCGGTCTGCTCTCCACCCTGGCCGGGCACTACGCAGCTCGGCGGGTGCTGCATCGGCTGCGGCGCGGGTCGCACTGCCTGCATCGGGTGCTGGTCGTCGGGACGCCAATGGCTGCAGCCAAACTCGCCGAAGGACTCAGCCGTTCCGTCTACACCGGCTATCACGTCGCCGGTACGTGGTCGCCGGCCACAGCCGACTTTGCCGGTAGCGACCGCACCGCGCGTGATCGCGGCCGGGTGCTCGAGGTGCTGGCCCGCACGCAAGCCGACACCGTCGCGGTGGCGCCATCGGGCTTCAGTCCTGCCGCGCTGCGTGAACTCGCGTGGCAGCTCGAGGGCACCGGCGTCGACCTGCTGGTCTCGCCCGCGTTGACCGACGTCGCGGGGCCGCGCATCCACATGCGGCCGGTCGACGGGCTGCCGCTGTTGCACGTCGAAGAGCCCGTGCTCGACGGCGGCAAGCAGCTCGCGAAGTCGGCCTTCGACCGGGCAGCTGCACTGCTGCTGCTCGTCGTCTCGTCGCCGTTGTTGCTTGGTATTGCGATCGCGATCCGGTCGACAAGCTCTGGGCCGGCAATCTTTCGCCAGCAGCGGTCCGGTCGTGGCGGCTCCCTGTTCACGATTTACAAGTTCCGGACGATGCGCGGTGGCGCAGACCAATCGTTCGACCTCCTGGTCGCAGAGCACGCCGAAAAGCCTGGAGGCATGTTCGTGAAGGATGTGGTCGACAATCGGGTGACAGCGGTCGGCAGTTTCTTGCGCCGCTATTCGCTCGATGAGTTACCGCAGCTGCTCAACGTATTGATTGGCCAGATGTCGATCGTCGGACCGCGGCCGCTGCCGGCGTCCGTTGTGCAAGTCGGTCACGACGTCAGCCGACGGTTGCTGGTGCGGCCGGGGATGACTGGGCTGTGGCAGGTAAGCGGCCGCTCAGATCTGCCGTTCGACGAGTCGATCCGACTCGACCTCTACTACGTAGAGAACTGGTCACCGGCCTTCGACCTCATGATCTTGTGGAAGACCGCCCGCGCCGTGTTGCGAGGCAGCGGTGCCTACTGACATCGCCACGCAACCGGCCCGCGTCGACGTGCTCGGCGTCGGCATCAGCACGATCTCGCTCGATAGCGCTGTCAACGAGATCATGCGGTGGATCGACAACGGCGAGCAACACTATGTCTGTGTGACGAACGTGCACACCGTGATGGAGTGCCAGCACGATAAGGAGCTTCGCCGCATCCACAACGCATCGGGGCTCACCACACCCGACGGCATGCCGATCGTGTGGTGCCTGAAACGAGCTGGAGTGTTGAACGTCACCAGGGTTTACGGACCCGACCTGATGCTCGCGCTGTCGAAACCGCTTGCTCAGTTGCATCGTTCGGTATTCCTCTACGGCACCACACCGCGAACTCTGGAGTTGCTCTCCACGCGTTTGACGTCCCAGTTCCCCGGGTTGCGCATCGTCGGAAGCTTCGCACCACCGTTCCGTCCGCTCACGCCCGCTGAGGATGCGGATGTCGTGCGGCTCATCAACGAAAGCGGCGCGGACGTCGTGTGGGTCGGCCTCGGTGCGGTGAAGCAGGAGTACTGGATGGCGACGCACCGTGACTCGCTGGATGCGAGTGCGCTGATTGGCGTCGGCGCAGCATTCGACTTCCATGCTGGCGTGGTCAAGCAGGCTCCGCTCTGGATGCAACGCCACGGGCTCGAATGGATGTACCGGCTTTG
>DATCDK010000234.1:0-5395 GCA_036510735.1 Acidothermaceae bacterium
TCGGCCAACGCAGACTCCCGGCCCCTTGAAGATGAGCACGCACATGTCGCGGCCGATGCCGCCACCCCCCGATGGGACGGACAACGCCTCGATCATCGCTACGCGAGCAGCGTCTTGGCCCAGCGTCGACAGGTCACCAGCTGAGACCGCAGCCGTGATGCATTGGCCACCTGTGTGAAGCTGCGGAGACGAAGGCCCGGTCGGGCGTCGCGGGGGAAGACCAACGCCGCGGGTAGTTTGGTCGGTCATGAAGAAGAACATTGGATTCTTGTCGTTCGGCCATTGGACGCCGTTACCCCACTCGCAGACGCGGTCGGCCTCAGACGCGTTGCTGCAGTCCATTGACCTTGCAGTGGCCGCCGAGGAACTCGGTGCGGACGGCGCGTACTACCGGGTACACCATTTCGCCAATCAGCTTGCCTCGCCTTTCCCGCTGCTCGCGGCAGTCGGCGCCAGAACTCACCGGATCGAGATCGGGACTGCCGTCATCGATATGCGGTACGAGAACCCGTACTACATGGCTGAAGACGCCGGCGCTGCCGATCTCATCGCGGCTGGGCGACTCCAGCTCGGGATTAGCCGTGGCTCGCCCGAGCAAGTCATCGACGGCTTCCGCTACTTCGGCTATGTCCCTGCCGAGGGCACCGATGCGGCCGATATGGCCCGTGAACACACCCGGGTCTTCCTCGACCTCTTGCGCGGGGAGGGGTTCGCCGAGCCGAACCCGCGGCCGATGTTCGCGAACCCGCCGGGACTCCTTCGTGTCGAGCCGCATTCCGAGGGCTTGCGCGAGCGGATCTGGTGGGGTGCCGGCACCCGGAAGACGGCCGAGTGGACCGCCGAGCAGGGTATGAACCTGATGAGCTCGACGCTTCTCAGCGAGGACACCGGGGTGCCGTTCCATCAGCTGCAGGCCGAGCAGATCGACCGGTTCCGTACAGCCTGGACCAACGCTGGCCACGAGCGCGCCCCCCGCGTGTCCGTGAGCCGCAGTATCTTCCCGATCGTCAGCGACCTTGACCGCGCGTACTTCGGCCGCGAAGGCGACTCGGAGGACCAAGTTGGCTACCTCGACGGCGGTAAGGCGCGCTTCGGCAAGACGTATGCCGGTGAGCCCGACCCGCTCATCGAGCAACTCGCCCAGGATGAGGCGATCGCTGCCGCCGACACGCTGCTGCTGACGATCCCGAACCAGCTAGGTGTCGACTACTGCGCGCACGTCCTCGATTCGCTGCTGCGTGATGTCGCGCCGGCCCTTGGCTGGCGCTGACCAGTCGGTAAAGGTAGTCCGCGACGACTGGGAGCAGTTCTGCCTAGTAGGCAAGGACCAACGGCCATGACCTGCGTCCCCCCTGGGCCTTAGCGTCTGACTCACGAGGCGGAGGGACGTCCTGAGTACAGACACAGAACTGGCGTCACGCACACTGCCGCCGCGCTCAGTCGGTGCGAGCGGGATCACGGCTGCCGCGTCTGAGCCGGTCATCGACGTCCTGCGCGAGCTCGGCGTCACGGCGGATGTGGGCCTGTCGAGCGTCGAGGTCGCGCGGCGGCAAGCGCAATACGGGCCGAATTCTGTCTCGTCGCATCGAGCTCGCCTGCTGCCCGTGCTGTGGCATCAGCTGCGTTCACCGCTTCTGGTGTTGTTGCTCATCGCGGCAGTCGCGTCGTACTTCGTCGGGGAGAAAAGCGACGCCGTCATCATCGACGTCATTGTCGGCTTGTCCGTTGGGCTTGGCTTCGTGAATGAGTATCGGGCCGAGCGCGCAGCTGAAGCGCTGCACGATCAGATTCACCACGAGACCATCGTCATCCGTGACGGGCAGCCGGCGTCGGTCGACGTCGCAGCACTGGTACCCGGCGACGTCGTCGAGCTGCGACTCGGCTGTATCGTGCCAGCAGACATCCGACTCATCGACGTCACCAACCTTGAGTGCGACGAGTCGATTCTCACCGGTGAATCGCTGCCAGTTGAGAAGGGAATCGGCGCGGTGCCGGCCGGAACGGCGCTCGCCGAGCTCGTTGGGTGTGCGTTGATGGGCACCGTCGTGCACGCCGGTAGCGCGTCCGGGGTTGTGGTCACGACCGGTGCTCGCACGGAGTTCGGCAAGATTGCGGCCGGCCTGGGCACGCACCAACTCGACACGGAATTCCAGGTCGGGCTGCGCAAGTTTTCGATGTTGCTCGTCTACGTCGCCGGTGCGCTGACGACGTCGATCTTCGTGATCAACGTCGTGCTCCACAAGCCGATCATCGACGCCGCATTATTCTCGTTGGCGATCGCGGTCGGCATCACCCCGCAGCTCTTACCGGCCGTGGTTTCGACCAGTCTGGCCGCAGGGTCGCGGCGGATGAGCCACCGCAAGGTGCTGGTTAAGCGGCTGGTGTGTATCGAGGACCTCGGCAATGTCGACGTGTTGTTCACGGACAAGACGGGCACGTTGACACTTGGCCGCATCGACTACATGCGAGCCGTGCCTGCTGTGAGTGGCGCCAGTGCCGACGAGGTGCTCCGCTGGGGGCTGCTGTCGACCGAAACCACCGGCACCGACGGGCCTGCGGTCGGCGGCAACCCGCTCGACTCCGCGCTGTGGGAGTCTCCCGCCGCCGCACCCGAGAGGGCCGCGCTCGCCGGCTACACACGCGTCGGATTGCTGCCCTTTGACCACGAGCGGCGCATGGTCTCCGCGATCGTTCGCGACGCCGACGGGCGCTTCACGCTGGTCACCAAAGGCGCCCCGGAGAGCGTGCTCGACCGCTGCGTTGATGTTCCGGCTTCGGCTCGCGACGCGCTGGCGGCCGAATTCGCTGCCGGCAACCGGGTGGTTGCGGTCGCGTCCCGCACCGTGGCGCAGGCAGCGCAACCGACGCCGGACGATGAGCGGGGATTGTCTCTTGTCGGCTTACTCGTGTTCCTCGATCCGCCGAAAGACGGCGCAGCCGACGCGCTGCGTCGACTTGCGAACCTCGGCATTGCGGTGAAAGTCGTGACCGGCGACAACGCGGCGGTCGCGGTCAAGGTGTGCCACGATCTCGGGCTCGATGACGGTGAAGCTCTCACCGGCGCTGATCTCGATGCGTTGGACGACGACGGGCTGGCCGCTGCGATTGGCCGCACCACTGTGTTCGCCCGCGTCAGCCCTGAAGACAAGGCGCGCATCGTGCGCGTGCAGCGGAGCACGGGCGGAGCGGTTGCGTTCCTCGGTGATGGTGTGAACGACGCCCTTGCGCTACACGCCGCCGACGTCGGCATCTCGGTTGAGTCAGCCACCGACGTCGCCAAGGACGCCGCCGACGTCATCTTGCTCGAGAAAGACCTCAACGTGCTTGCCGACGGCGTGGCAGAGGGACGCCGGATCTTCGCCAACACGATCAAGTACGTGCTGATGGGAACGTCGAGCAACTTCGGCAACATGTTTTCCGCGGCGGGCGCGTCCCTGTTCCTGAAGTTTCTTCCGATGTTGCCGTCGCAGATCCTGCTCAACAACATGCTCTACGACAGCAGCCAACTGGCGATTCCAACGGACAACGTCGACGAGGAGCAGTTGCGGCGTCCATCGCATTGGGACATCGGTTTCATCCGCCGCTTCATGATCTTCTTCGGGCCGTTGAGTTCGGTTTTCGACTTCGTCACCTTCGGTGTCATGTTGTGGGTCTTCCACTCCGGCCCTGCGCAATTTCGCTCAGGGTGGTTCGTCGAGTCGCTGGCGACGCAGACGCTCGTTATTTTCGCGATTCGCACGCGACGGATTCCTTTCTTCCGCAGTCACCCGAGCCTGCCGCTCACTCTCTCTGCGTTGGCAGTCGTGGCGGTCGGTGCGGCGCTTCCTGCGACGCCGCTCGCCCATACCTTGGGATTCCAGCCGCTCCCGGCCGGGTTCTTCGTCGCCTTGGCAGGCATGGTCGTGTGCTACCTCGCGCTGATCGAGGTCGGTAAGCGCTTCTTCTACCGAGCGGCTGCGGCATCGCCCGTGTCAAGACGCCACTACACCCGCCGCCGACATCTGCGCCGGCGTGCCGCGTACTTCAGCACTAGCGCGAAACAAGCGTGACCTCGCGGACGTTGGTCCCCTGGATCCGGGACGTCCGCCCGCGCCGCAAATCGCGAGTAAGAGAGAGATTTGGGTTACCTACTCATCGGGGAGACCGACATGTTGGCACTCGTTTACCACGGACCAAGCGCGAAGTCTTGGGAAGAGGTTCCACGCCCGGAGATTGCTGCCGACACCGACGCCATCGTGCGGGTCGACGCCACCACCATCTGCGGAACTGACCTGCACATCCTCAAGGGCGACGTGCCGGCGATGGTCGACGGCCGCATTATCGGCCACGAAGCAGTCGGCACGGTCGACGCGATCGGCGACGCGGTCAAGAACGTGAAGGTCGGCGACCGAGTCCTGGTCTCGTGCGTCAGCGCCTGTGGGGCCTGCAGATTCTGCCGCGAGGGCCGGTACGGGCAATGCCTCGGCGGCGGTGGCTGGATCCTCGGCAACGAGATCGACGGCACGCAGGCCGAGTACGTGCGCGTTCCGTTCGCCGACAACTCGACCTACCCGGTTCCCGCAGGCGTCAGCGACGAAGAACTGCTGATGTTGGCCGACATCCTCCCGACCGCCTACGAAGTGGGCGTGCTGAACGGGCAGGTTCGGCCAGGGGACGTCGTTGCGGTGGTCGGCGCCGGACCGATCGGTTTGTCAGCGATCACCGGGGCGCGCCTGTTCAGTCCCAGCTTGGTTGTGGCCATCGACTTGGCGGCTACCCGCCTCGACGCCGCGAAGGTCTTTGGCGCCGATGTCGTCGTGAACAATGGCGAGCAGGATCCGATTGCTGCGGTACGAGACCTTACGGGAGGACTCGGCGCCGACGTCGTCATCGAGGCGGTTGGGGTCCCCGCAACGTTCGAACTCGCGGCTGAACTCGTGCGGCCCGTCGGACGTGTCGCCAACATCGGGGTTCATGGCAAGCCGGTGACGTTGCACTTGGAGCGGCTGTGGTCACGCGACGTGACGATTACCACCGGCTTGGTCGACACCTCGTCGATCCCGACGCTACTGAAGCTCGTCGCCAGCCATCAGATCGACGCGGAGCGTTTCGTGACGCATCGCTTCGGTTTTGACGACTTCATCGAGGCGTACGACGTCTTTGCCCGCGCAAACGAGACCGGCGCGTTGAAAGTCGTCATCACCCGCAACGGCTGACCGCGAATCTAGCGCGGTAGTGCGGTGTGCTTGAACTCGTTGAGGTCGGTCCAGCCGACGAGGTCGACGGACCGCTCGATCGTGGAGACGGACGTCGCCGGGTCGGCGCCGTCCGTAGCCCGGTGCATGAACCGGATGAAGACGGCCTGGTCGTCAACGATGAACGTCGGCACGCCCCACACGTCGTGTGACTCGGCGAA
>DATCDK010000235.1:0-8252 GCA_036510735.1 Acidothermaceae bacterium
CGGTTGGCCCGCGAGACCATGACGGCGGCGTTCCAGCGGACGGCCCGGCGGATCTGCTTCTCGAGCCGCTCGTCGCCGGGGAACCACGGCTCTGCCTCGGGCGGGATCGTGTTGATGTAGTCGGTGCTGCGCAGGCCAGGAACGCCGACCTGCTTCTCACGGGCGCGTTCGAGCAGTTTCAGCATCAGGTAGCGGGCGCGTGTCTTGCCCTGGGCAGCGACGACGGCGTCGAGGGACTCGAGCCACTCAGACGTCTCTTCGGGATCGATGTCGGGCAGCTGGCTCGGCAAACCGTCGCTGATGACCGGAGGACGGTCTCCTGCTTTACCGACCTGGGCCACGGGAATCCTCACGCTGGAGCTGCCTTAAGACGCACCTGTCGATTGTCTCATCACCCCGCGTTCGGGGTCTCCAGCGCTGCGCTTTGCGGCCCAGGGCATCTGTTGTTTACAGACCAGCACTTGCGCACAGGGCCCTGGTGCGTTGGACTACATCGACTAAGCCCTGCCACGGGGCCGGGAAGTTGGCACCGTCACGGTGCCGACAGCACGACAACGCAGGGGAGGATCTTCGTGAGCGCGACCGCGGACCACGCGGAGGCTGGACGTAGCCGGGCGGAGAAGCTCGGCTTCCAGGCGGGGCAGGTGGTCCAGGAGATCGGCTACGACGACGACTGCGACGAGGACCTGCGTGCCTCGATCGAGAAGACGATCAGCAGCGAGCTTGTCGACGAGGACTACGACGACGTCATTGACGCCGTGGTGCTCTGGTGGCGCGAGGACGACGGCGACTTGGTCGACGCGCTCGTCGACGCGCTGACCTCACTCGCCGATGGCGGCACGATCTGGCTGCTGTCGCCGAAGGCTGGCCGTGCGGGTCACATCGAGCCGAGCGACGTCACCGAGGCCGCCCCTACTGCTGGGCTCAGCCAAACCAGTTCGATCAGTGCAGGTCCTGACTGGTCCGGTGCCCGCCTCGTCGCTCCGAAGAGCTCTCGCAAGCGTTGACCTCTTTGTCGCCGAGCGGTTTCGTGCCGGACGGCGGGTTGCCGGCGGTGGGTGCGGTCGCTCCCGATTTCGAACTCGTCGATCAGCACGGCACCCCGGTGCGGCTTTCGTCGTTTCGGGGCGTGCGCAACGTTCTTCTCGTCTTCTATCCCTGGTCGTTTTCGCGTACGTGCACGGGCGAGCTGTGTGTCTTGCGCGACGATCTCGCGTCGTTCCAGAACGACGACGCACGATTGTTGGCGATCTCGATCGACTCGAAGTACGTGCAGCGACAGTTCGCTGAGCGCGAGGGCTTCGAGTTCCCGTTGCTCGCCGATTTCTGGCCCCACGGCGAGGTGGCCCGTCGGTACGGCGTCTTCGACGAGGTGAAAGGTGCGGCGGTGCGGGGGACGTTCGTGATCGACCGCTCCGGGATCGTGCGCTGGTCGGTGGTACGCGGCATTCCGGACGCCCGCGACGCGCAGGAGTACCGCAGGGTGCTCGCCGAACTGCGCTAATCCTTGGCCTGCGGTACTAGCGAAGGCCCACGAGCCACGCACGTACGGAGCGGGCGTCCTTGAGTCGCCGTTCGTATCGCGCGCCTGTTGCGATCAGCAGGACGCCAACGATGGCAAGCGTGAGCCAGCGCGGTGCGCCGACCGCGTACGGCTCGAGCTGAGCCAGGGCGACGGCACACAGACATGATGCGGCGGGAGCGATGAGTGCCTGCCACCGAAGCCGTAGGCCGATAATCGTGGCGAGGCCGCTTGCCACGAGGACGAGCATCGGGCGCAGCGGGTGTTCGTCGAACATGGCCAGTGCTGTTGACGGCACGAGACCAACGAGCAGCGCCGGGCCCACAACGAGCCACGATGAGGCGGCGGGTTGCCGTCGAAGGTAGGCGAGTCCCACGCCGAGCAACAGCACCGCAACCGGCAGCGTGTAAGCCTCAGGCACGTGCACGCCGAGAGTGGCAAGCCGCACCGACCACGAGGCTGCGAGAGATGCGACACCGACCAGTGTCCAGCCGAACTGCCTACGCCGCCAGGCGAGCGTCAGCCACGTCGCTCCGGTGATGGCAAGCGTGACCGACAACAAGCTTGAGGTGGCGTCGGCCAGGCCTATGCCGATACCCGCACCTGCGGTGATGGCCGAGACGACGAGCAGTCCGCGGCCTTCCGGCTTGCTGGCCCACACCAAGGCAAGCACGCCCCACAGCGCCGCGAGCACGGCGAAGCAGACGCCGGCCTGGCCCGCACTGAAGTGTGCGGCTGCAAACGCGGTCCCCAAGGCTGCGGTCGCCAACGACGCCGAGACGGGTACTTCACTGTGGTCGAACTTGCTGCCGGAGCTCTCGCGCGCAGCCACGAGCACACAAAGAAGGCCGAGCACGACGGCCAGGACTGCGTAATGCCGTTGGTGCACGAGTCCGGCGCCGACCAAGCAGAATGCCGCTGCGCAGATGGCCACCAGCGCACGATCGGCCCGTTCAATGGCGAACCACAGCACGATGGCGCCGGCCGCAGCAGTCGCCGTCGGCCGGACTAACCCGGGGTCGAACGCGCTGATAACCGCCGATGGTAAGAGCCCGAACGCAATGCCTGCGACGCCGACGACGCTCCGAGCCTTGCCGCGATGCGCCCTGCTTGCCGCCCCTACGAGTACGGCGAGACCGACCGTCAGGTATTCGACCGGATTGACTCGGGCATCGGCAAGCTGACACATCTGCGCAGCGGCCAACGTGACGAGCGCAGGCGCGACAAGGACGGTGCGCTCGGGCAACGCCGAGAACATCAGCCAGGCACCGCCAGTTAGTGCGAGCGCGCCTGCGACGTACGGCACGTTGTCGTGAGGTACCTGCGCGGCCATGATCGCGACGCCCGCGAGCGCGGCGATCCAGGCCACTGCCACCAGGCCAAACTCCTCCGGCTCGCGACGCCGCAGAGCGGCCGTGCCCAGCACGCAGCTGCCTGCAAGCACGAGCACGCCGCCAACCGTCGTTGTCGATGCATGCCACGCTGCGGCCGAGGTTGCCGCGGCGAGTGCAAGGCTCGCTGCGCCCGCAGGGACGGCCCACCTACGGTCGGATGGGGAACGAAACCCGCGAGCTAGGAAGCCGAAACCGGCGGCAGCTATCACGATCCAGGACAGCGAATGGGGGTGTGCGGTCGCGATAGCGCGGCCGTTGAGGACAACGGTGCCGATGCCAGCGGCAAGGAGCCAACGATCGACGATGCGTATCTTTGACCGGACGGCGATCAATGCGCCGCCGATGACACCAAGTGCGCACATGGCGGTGTCGCCGCCAAGCGTCGCGGCGGCAAGCCGCGCGTCGAGGACCACGGCGAACACTGCAGTGGCGGTCACGAAGAGTCTCAGCTTCGGAGGCACGTCTCGAGACAGCGGCGGCAGGGCAGACATCGCCGCAACGGCGAGTACGACCATGCCGATCCTCGGACTCATCCCGTCTGAGGAGATGGCGGTAAATGTTGCGACCGTTGCGCCGGCGATCCAGCCGCCGATGGCGAAGCCGCGCGCTGTGATCCCGGCCAGCTGAGGTAGTCGCAGCGCGAGGGCGCGATCCATCGCGGACATCCCGACAACAGCAGCAGCTAGCAGCACGGGTAGCTCGTGACCATGACTCACGACAGCGATCACGACTGAGACGACCGGCACCTGAGCCGAGAGCACGCTGACAACCCCGAATGCCTTCACCTCCGGGATCAATCTGCTGGCGGCGGCTAACAGCAGCGTCGCAATCAGCGCGCTGACGGCTGTGTAGGCGGCAAGCGACATGTGCTGAACGTGAAGGGCATCCAGCCGCCAGAATGCCGAGCAATCGATGGCCACCAACCCGCTCGCAACGACGCCGAGCGATTCGGCTGTCGCCCTCAGACGTCGCCGTACCGTGACCGCCGATGCCCACGTCGTCCCAGCGGTGACTCCAAGCATGACGACGGCTTGGACGATCAGACCGAGGTCGTTCCAGGCGACAGCAACAAACACGATCGATGCTGTCAACATCAGCGCAGCGCCGAGGCCGAGGAGCAGTTGCTGCGGAGAGAACTCGCGTCGGGCTGCCGTTGGCGTCCGCGCGAAGGGGTCCTCGATATCGGGTTGTGGGTACGGCGTGGGACTGAACGGCTCCGAGGGCCAATGCCAACCAGCGGACGTAGCCGCGGTGGCCCGCGCTGGCTGCCGCAGCTCGCCCAGGAGGTAGCTGCGCTCGGCGCTCAGTGCGGCAAGCGTCGTGTCGACTTGCCAGAGGCGGGCAGCGGCCGGCCCGACGAGCCGCAGCCCGCAGCCTCCACATGCCTGAGCCGGCATCCTGACCTGGTCACCGCAGCCTGGGCACCCGATCGTCAACGCGCCCCCCCGTCCGTTGACTCACACCGTCATGTCAGGCGTTTGGGTATGCACTCTCGTACTTCTCTGTTTCGGCTCAACCGAGTGAGGACATGAGGGGGCGATCATGCCGTTGTGGGCGACCGCATCCTCGCCGGACTGCGGTGGACGCGTGGGCATCGGTAGGCTGACCCGCGCGCTGCTTGTGCGTCGGGCAGCCACGGGCGCGTAGCTCAGCGGAAGAGCACCCGGCTTACACCCGGGCGGTCACAGGTTCGAACCCTGTCGCGCCCACATACGTTTTCGCAGGTCAGAGGCCATATTGGAGACACTCGCCCGCCTCCGTGCCACAGATGTGCCAGACGGGTGGGCCATCCGAAAAGCAGCCCGCGTCGTCGAGTTGCTCCCGCCGGTTCTCGGCAACGCGGCATGAAGTGTCAGCGCAGTCCGCTACAGAACGAACAGACGGCCTCGGTCGGTGTAGCGAGCACCGAACCGAGGCCTTGATCCCAACCCTCTGTGAAAGGAATTGGAACCCACGAGCAACGCTACAGAGACCCGCCCCGATCAACCTTCCGGCGTGTCCGGAGTGGTGCACGTGGCGCGACCACAAGGCCCACGCAGCAGGACACGATTTCGAGCCACTCAGTAGCGGCGAGGGCCTGGTGCGCAATCACGAGTCCTTCGATCGGCGTCGAGCCGTATTCGTTCCTCATCAGCACAGAAGAGACGATGCGAAACGGCGTCGTCGAGACGAGCCATCCGTACATCTACTTCCACGTCGAGTACGAGCGCCTTAGCGCTGTACAGGTGCGCGACCTTGGCACGCTGCTGCTGAGCACTGCAGACGAGCTCGACGACATGGAGTTGGAGGCCAAACATCAAGAACGCAATTGCTCCCGAGTAAGTCGCACGAGATGGTCGACGCAGCACAGGGTCTTGCCGAGGTTCGTCTGACTTACCGGCCCGCGTCGTCCTTCTCGCGAAGTAGTAGGTCGTCGAGGGTGAGGTGCCAAACGATGTCCTCGGGCGCGTTGCGGCCTGCACGTAGTCGGTCCAAGGTGAGCGCGTTGCGCGTGCGGACCACTTCCCCCGACAAACGCACGATGTCTCTGTTGTCATCGCCGCGTGTTTCGGCGACCCGCCGGATCGCACAGGCTTTCTGCCAGTCCCGGAACGACTGCAGCGGGTCGTCGTTCGAGGCCTCATTGATTGCCCCTGAGTGGTTCATCTGTCCTCCAGGCGGTCGGCTGGCAAGCGGGGCTGCTCGGAAGCGGGAACATGCCCAGAGCGATTCGAGCCTCAAGTTACTTCCGCTACTGCAGGCGGGCACCATACGAACGGTCCGTCCTCGCCGCCGTGCGGACGAGGATCTACCGGCCTACAGTTTCTCGTGCTTGCCGCGGACCTTCACGCCCGGCCAGCGCTCGCGGATCTTCCCCAGTGCCTGCGCCACAAGCGCCTTCCCGACCGTCCCAGCCGCAGACACGATGAGTGCGACCTCGACTTCCTGCCCCATGCCGGCGCCGCGGTACTCCTGCGGTGGTTCGTACGAGACCTCAAGACCCTCGTCGCGAAGCGCTTGAACGAGCACTGCCAGTCCTCGAGGCTGATCGGCACCAGTGGGTCGTCCCAGCCGGCAGGCGGGTCGCGGAAGCGCTCGCAAACGTGGCAGAACCAGTGAACGACAGCCCCGCCGCCGTAGCGACGCACCTGGTCCTCGGCCGGCGCACCGCACGGGCAGGGTGGGATGATACCGCCGTGAATCCACAAGGTCGGCATGGTGCACTCCGCATCCCGACCCGAGGCCAGGATGCCCGTCGGGCAGCACGACACGCCAGGCAGCGAAACCGACGTGCTCAGTGATTCTTGGTTCCGCCGGGTGATCTTTTAGCCCCCTCGATGACCTTTGGTCCCTTACGGCCGCAGACGGCGAGGCCTACGCTCAGCGCGCATCTATAAACGGGGAGATCGATCATGCGCTTCAATCCGCCACCGAACTGGCCACCGTCACCCGCAGGTTGGACGCCACCTGCTGGATGGTCGCCTGACCCGTCGTGGGGTCCAACGCCCGCGGGCTGGCAACTCTGGGTCGACGACACCTCGCCGACTCCGAGCCGAGGGCCGAAGCGACGGGGACGCTGGATCGTCCCGACCGCGGTAGGGGTCGTAGCGCTGCTGGTCGGAATAGGGATCGGCAACACCAGCAAAGCCAAGACCACGACGGCATCGTCGGCCGCCGCAGCAACCCCCGCGACCGTGACGGTTACCGAGACGGCTCAGGCATCCGCCCCCGCACAAGCCGCAGCGACTGTCACCGTGACGGCAACAGCCCCTGCGCCCGTTCAGGCAACCCCGACGGCCGCGCCCGCGGTAGCAAAGCCAGCAGTCATTGCAGATATCAAGGGCAACGGCATCAAGCAGACGGGGAACTTCAACGTCCAGGCGGACCAGTGGACGATCGCATACGCCTTCGACTGCACGGCCTTCGGCCAGAGCGGCAACTTCTCAGTCTCCGTTTACACGTCCGACGGCACACCCTCCGACATCGCGGCGAACGCAATTGCCATCAAGGGTCAGGATTCAACCGTCGAGCACGGCGCCGGCACCTACTACTTGCAGGTCGATTCAGAGTGCTCATGGCACATCGTGGTGACTGGCTGAGCCGCTGATCTGGTGCGGACGCGAGCGGCCGCGCGCCGCAAACGTAACAAAGCACGCAGCGAAACATCTCGGAACTGATAAGGCGCAGTTAGGTGTGTGTGTGTGGGTTTAGGCGCCGTAGTTCGAGTGCCGCGTTTCGCTGGCCGACGCGTCGGGTAACTCCGTTGTAATCGGCTGCGTCGCAGCCCTTGAACGGAGAGTCCACATGCGGATCGGCTTCTCGGTCTTTCTCATGGCCGTCGGTGCAATTCTGTTGTTCGCCGTACACAAGACTGCGACCGGCGTGAACATCCACACCATCGGTGTCATCTTGATAATCGCCGGTGCCATCGGCCTCGCTGCCACCTTGACAGTCTTCGCGCCACGTAGGGGCGTCACCGGCGTCGCTTCAGAACGGACTGTTACGACCGACGCTCCTGCGGCCCCGGTTGCTGCTGCCCCTGCCGCGACGCCTGTCGCGACCGTCCCGGCGGGTGTGACAACACAGCAGGTAGTCGAACATCGAGAGGTCTACTAAGGGTTTGCGGAACGCGTGCCGGCATTTGGGAACAGGACCCCATGTGCTGGCACGCGTTCGGCATAACGTGATGCCATGGGCTTCGTGACTCGCACTGTCCGCCACTTGCTCACGCCGCGCGCGGTGCGCCGTGCGGTACGCGCGAGGCAATCGGTTGTGCCGCACCGGGTTCGGCCGTCAGTGTTCAAGCGCCGTCGTTAGCCGACCGGCGCGCCCACCCGGCGGTGATGAAAATGAAATCCATGACGGTTCTTGACCTAAGAGGTGAAGAACCGTCATGGATTTGGACCGAGCTAGGGCCTACGATCCGCGGAACGGGTCCGCCGATGGCGCTGGACCACAAAACGCGAGGAGTCGACATGCCTACGGTGCTTGCCCACCACAACGTGAAAGACAAGGATCACTGGCTGGCCTCGACCAAGCGCGAAGAGGTGTTCGGGCCGCTCGGGATCACCAACATCCGCACGTTCGTCGACCCGCAGAACCCGAGCCAGGTCGGGATCATCATGGACGTCGCCGACCTGGACGCCCTGATGACTGCGATGCAGGAAGACCCGCGCATGGGCGAGGCAATGGCACACGACGGCGTGCTGCCTGAGACGCTGGTGATCCTCGTCGAGGCGTAGCACCTGGACGGCGCGGAGTGACCGGAGGCTTCTGTTAGTCAGCGGAGGGGCGTGTGGACAAGGTAGTGCCGTCGGCTGGCGAGGCCGTGGCGGATGTGTTCGACGGCGCGTCGA
>DATCDK010000236.1:0-8523 GCA_036510735.1 Acidothermaceae bacterium
AACGCATCCAACCCAGCCGAGATCATCGCAACCGCCGCAACGGCTGGATGCTGATAATCGGTAGGGACCGCGCTCATGAATACAACGTAGCGACAGCCACCGACAAAACTACGAGCCCAGAAGTGCCTGTGAATAAAAAGAAAAACCGGCTTTGGATGTATCACAGCGCAGGGCCTGCGCTCCAAGTTTCAACTGCGTTGTGTACCGAGACGCGTTGCGCACCGGAATGCTCTGTTACGCCGGTGGAAGGCCGAGATCGGCTCGAACGGTCGCATGCGCTGCGTCCCGATTGACGTTCGAGGTCGTGAGATCATTCGCACTGACTTCGCTCGAAACGAGTTGGTCATAGCTGATCATCGTCTGGAGATCGGTTTCAGTTCGACCGGACGTCGGCCACTTGGCCACCACGGCGTCGAAAGTCCGTAGCGATGCGGCGAACGGTGGCGCGATAGACGCCCTGGCGGGCGTTCCCTTTGATGCCTCGCATTCGTCTCGAAGTGCAGTCCCAACCCCAACCCCAACCCCGCGCATGCGCTTAGCCCCCAGTGACGAGGGCGTGCGTTTGCTCGACGTGATCGGCGGCTTCCGCATCGCGATCCCAGCGCAACGGTGATCGGTCGCCCTCATGGCGAGGCACCAGGTGAACGTGCAGGTGGAAGACGACCTGCCCCGCTGCTGCCCGGTTAGCCTGAAGCAGGTTGATCCCGTCCGCGTTGAAGACTTCCATGAGCCTTCGGCTCACGTGGTGAATAGCTGGGCCGATGTCGATCAACGCCTGCCCCCCGCCGTCCGACATGATGTCCGGCACATGCGTGCGAGGGATCACCAACGTGTGGCCCTGCCGCAATGGCGCCAGATCCAGAAAGGCGACTGCGGTGTCGTCTTCGTAAACCAGATATGCAGCCGCCGTGCCAGCCGCGATCTTGCAAAAGATGCATGAGGGGTCCATGGCGCTATTGTGGCGCGCCGCCTGGGTCAGGCCAAAGAGCTGGGATCGCTCGGGACGTCGACCGCATGTTCGCGCAGTGCCTCGAGCGGAATGACGTCAAGGGCTCGCACATGTGTAGCGGCGAGCACAACGGGTGCCGCGACGCCGGCCTCGTATGACTCGAACCATCGCACGGCGACGACGCACCAGCGGTCGCCGGGCTCCAGCCCAGGGAACTGGTACGCAGGCAGAGGAGTGATCAGGTCGTTGCCGATGGCCCGCTGATGCTCGAGGAAAGGCGCCGTCATGACGGCGCAGACCGTGTGGCTACCGAGATCCTCGGAACCGGTCGCGCAAAGGCTGTCACGGAAGAAACCCGTGACAGGGTCGTTGCCGCACGGCTCGAGTTCGCCGCCGAGCACGTTGAGATTGGGGAACATGACGCGCGCGTGCCGCTCCGGCTACTTCGCTGGACGGTCCTTGGACTGGGTCTGCGCCGATACGACTCCGCTGCCCGCAGGCACGCCCTTGACCTTGGCGTCCTTCTTCGGCTTGCGGATCTCGCGGCCGCCCTTTTCCTTGCTGCCCATAACGGACTCCCTTGGTTCGTCGCGGTCGGTGGTCCGCCGGGGTTGGGTGCGCCTCGGCTCGGTCGTCCTACGCTATCGACATTACTTCGAGTAGGGAGCCCCATGCCACGTGTCGTTGTCACCGGCGGAAGCGGGAAGCTGGGTCAGGCGTGTGTTGCCGACCTGGTGGAGCACGGGTGGGACGTCGTCAATGTCGACCGGGTACCGCCGCCGCGCCCTGTCTCGCCGTTCCTGCGGGTCGACCTGACCGACTTCGGACAGGTTGTCGAGGCGCTTTCGGTCAACGACGGCTATCGGGGCGTCGACGCGGTCGTTCACCTTGCGGCGATTCCCGCCCCTGGCCTGACGGCGAACGCGGCCACCTTCGCGAACAACATCACGACCACCTATAACGTGTTCGCCGCTGCCCGCCACGCCGGCATCACCAACGTCGTGTGGGCCTCGAGCGAGACAGTGCTTGGGCTGCCGTTCGACATCCCACCGCCCTACATCCCGGTCGATGAGGAATACCCCGCGCGGCCTGAGTCGACCTATTCGCTCGTGAAGCATCTCGAGGAGCAGATGGCCAGGCAGTTCTGCCGGTGGGATCCAAATCTCAAGATGATCGGCTTGCGTTTCTCCAACGTGATGGACCCGGGCGACTACGCCGCGTTCCCGAGCTACGACGCCGATCCGAATCTGCGCAAGTGGAACCTGTGGGGTTACATCGATGCTCGCGACGGCGCGCAGGCGATCCGCAAGGCACTCGCCTACGAGCCCAGGGGTTGCGATGTCTTCATCATCGCCGCTGCAGACACGGTGATGTCGCGTTCGAACAACGAGCTCACTGCAGAGATTTTTCCGGACGTCGGGGTGCGCGCCACCGTTGGTGAGCACACGACGTTGTTGGCGATCGACAAAGCGAGGCGGGTGCTCGGATTCGAGCCGCAGTTCAGCTGGCGCGGCTAAAACCAGGTGTTGCACCACGGAACGGTCGTCCACCGAAACATCGTGCCAGCCAAGGTGATCGCGCCGGCGCGATGCTCGACGACCAGACCTGCAGCCGCCATCGTCTGGAGCGAGTTCCCGCCGAGATAGACGGCCCCAAGTGTTCTGACATCAAGCTCGATGTCGGGCGCATTCGTCGTCCGCGTGCAGCTGACGGCGTCCGGCCCTGCCTCCAGCAGGTAGCGACCGGCGGCATAGTTCATCGCGTCGCGGACCTCGATGACCACGGAACCCGTCGTCAGATAGCGCCGCGCCGAGAGCGTCGTCTCGACATCGAGGATGCGTAGCCAGATGTTGTCGAATCGTTTGGTCTGCACCACCGCGCGGGCATCGGCCAGCATCCAGGGCAGCACTTCGTCGACGCTGCGATTCTCTGCGGTCAGCGACGCGATGTTGTCGAGGTCGCAGCACAGCTTCCACAACGCGGCGTACGCAACGGTGTTCGTCGACACGAGATCATCGATCACGGCGACGCTGAACGGGCGCATGCCTTCCCATTTTTCATCCACGTGATAGCGCACCAGGCCGTCGATGTCGGCGCCCGGCGCGGGTCGATGGACCACGACCCAGCCGACCCAGTGCGGCCAACCCGGCACTGTGGGTTTGCCAAACTCGCGATGAAAGTCGACGCTGTCGCGGGTGATCGCACCAGGTTGTGCGCGCCGGAACCGGTCGAACAGCGCAGGCACGAGTGCCTGGCCGGTGGCCTTGTCGACGTACTCCAGCACGCCCTCGCGACCAAGAGCGCCGAAGTCGGCGACGCCCGTGTCGATGGAGTACTCCGCGAGGCTGGTCGCTGGCCCGTAGCCGTAGCGACCGTAGATGGGCCAGCGGGCGGCGATCAGGATGCTGATGGGCTCACCACGCTCGACGGCCGCGTGCAGCGACGCGCCCATCAGGGAGGTGAGCGCGCCGCGACGGCGATGTGTCGGCATCGTGGTTACACCCGTCACGGCATCCGCGGGTAAAAAGCCGCCGCCGGGCACGGTCAGCTCGGTGCCGTAGCTGCGCAGGGTCGCGATGATGCGATCACTGTCGTACGCCGCCCAGGTGCGGGCGAGATCGAGATGGGGACGACGGAAGTCGGCGATCGCCTGGGGATCGGCGGTCCCGTAAAACGCGCTCGCCAAGGTCGTGTACCACTCGGGGAGTTCGGACCCCTGGACTGTCCTGACGTCAAAGACCACGTCCGGACCCTACTGGCAGTCCGGCCGGACGGCTCGGAATATCGGGATGCGCCTGGGCTGGGCAGGGGTGTCTGAATCTTCTCAGGGCAACCCTGGTTCGTCCCTGGTGTCAGGCCGCGCAGAACGGGAACGACGCCGGGGGATGGCATGCTTGGAGGCATGGAGGTGGCCGGTCTGCCCACGAACACCGCCAAAGACAGCACCGCCGGTCGCAACCCCGCCGAGGGCGCGGCCAGCGGCGGCCTCCGGGTGATCACGCTCGAGCCGCCTGTGCCCGAGATCATCGAGCTCCCTAGGACGAGTCGCACCGTCTGGTGGCTGGGCCGGCACGCCGCCCTCGTGACCGCGGTCCTTTGTTCCGTGGTCGCCGTCGTGGGCTTTCGCGGTGGCGACTACCCGGCGCAGGACTACCGGGCCTTCATGTTCGGCGCGCACGGCTTCTTGATCTGGGACGTCAACTGGTACGGCGGTCACGCGCTGCTCGGCTACAGCGTGTTGTTCCCGGCGGTCGGCTGGGCGCTGGGCACCGTGCCGGCGACAGCGATCGCGTGTACTGCGTCGACCGCGCTGTTCGGCCGCCTCATCGGGCGGGCCGACAACTGGCCCGCCGTGGTCGCGAGGTTGTGGTTCGCTGTGTTCGTTGTCGGCGACCTGATCGTCGGCCGCGCGCCCTTCGCCTGTGCAGTGACCGCAGGGCTCGCAGCGGTACTTGCGATTCGGGCGCGGCACGGCTGGCTTGGCGCTGTGGCAGCAGTCATCGCGTCGTTGTTCAGCCCGCTGGGCGCGGCGTTCCTGCTGTTGGTCGCGGTCGCCTGGGCGCCGACTCTGGGCTGGCGTCGGGCAGCGCCGTTCGCCGGCGCATTCGTCGGCCTCGCCATCACCTTCGTCGCTGGTGACGGTGGCATCTTCCCGTTTCCGTTGAGCGGATTTATCGGCCAACTGGCGATCATCGCGATCGGTCTGAGCGTCGCGCCCCTACGCGAGCAGATCGTGCGGCGGATGCTGTGGATCTACGGCGCGACCTGCATGGTGCTGTTCTTTGTGCCGAACCCAGTCGGCGGCAACATCGCCCGGCTCGCCGGCATCGTGATTGGTCCCGCTGCCGCGTTCGTGTTGTTGCGCGCGCATCGAAAGGTCGCGCTGTTGCTCGTCGCGGCGCCGCTGCTGATCTTTCAACTACTGCCCATCATCGGAGCGATCTCGTCAGCTGCGGACGATCCGTCGACGAAACCGCAGTACTACCAAGGAATGCTGAGTTTCCTCACCGAAAATCAGCAGCCACTCGGTCGCGTCGAGATTCCGTTCACGCGCGACCACTGGGAAGCGAAGTACGTAGCCGAGAAGGTGCCGCTCGCGCGCGGCTGGGACCGCCAGATCGACTTGTCGCGCAATGCCGTGCTGTACGCACCGCTAACCGTGGCGTCTTACCACACGTGGTTGTTCGAAAACGCCGTGCGCTTCGTTGCGCTGCCGGACGCGCCGCTTGATCAGGGCGGCCAGGCGGAGCGCGCGCTGCTCCGGCATCCGCCGTCGTACTTACGCCCCGTGTACACCGACAATCAATGGCACATCTGGGCCGTCATCGGAGCCGCTCCACTCGCGAGCGGTGCCGCGACGATGACCACGCTCACAGCGAGCAGCTTCACGATGAACGCGCCCAAGGGTGGGGTGACCTTCGTGCGACTTCGGTGGTCGGCGTATTGGCACGTCGACAGCAACGCCCAGGCGTGTGTGGCTCCTGCAGCTGGTGGCTGGACCACGGTGATCAGCTTCGCGCCTGGTCCGGTCAAGATCAGTGCTCGAGCCCTGCCCGGCGACACCGGATGTACCGACCTGCAGCTCGCCCGCTTCGGTCTCGGTGATGCGGGCGCGCCAGAGCCCTCACCCTGACGCCGCTACATTGCGGCGGCTACCGCCGCCCCTACATTGCCGCGGCTACCGCCGCCCAGGTCTGGGGGTGCGCGCCCAACCCCCGCCCGGTTTCCGGGTTCCAATACTCCGCGAACCTCGCCCGCAAGCAGGCGCGCTTCGTGAGCTGACCGATCTCCGCCGCGAGTAGGTCGTCGCCGCATTGGCGCGCGGAGTACGCGGCCAGGTAGTTCAGCTGCGGCCAGGCCGGTCCACGCCAGTACTGCACCGGGTTGTAGGCGGGATCCCACGAAGGCACGAAGCGCGGACCATACGGTGCACCGAACCGCCCCGGATCCGTGAGTTGACGCAATGCGGCCGCGGCCTTCGCCGGATCGGGGGTGCACATCGCAGGCAGCGCGGCGTCCATCGTCGGGACCCGCACGCTGGCACCACCACCCCGGAACGCGAGATCTGACCACAGCCCCTCGGAGCGGTCCCATGCCGCTTCGTCGAGGGTGGCTGCCAGCGCACGTCCGCGCGCGATCCAGTCGGTATCGCCGATCAGTTCGCCCAGCGTCGTCGCGGCATCGGCGGCGATCGCATTGAACGAGGCTGGTGCGACGACGAAGTCGGGATTGTCGACCGCCTGACCCGACGGACTGAACACCGTGCGCTTCAACAATGCGCGGTCGAACGCCGTCCAGACGCGGCGGTTCCACACACTCGTGCCGATCCAGCTGTCCCAACGCGGCGAGTCGTCGGTGCCCGCTTCCCACGGATGCACGATCACCAGCAGTCCGTCGCGCAGCCGATCGCGCCACAGCGCGGCAAGTGCACGCTGCGCGCAATCAAGCAAGTGATCGGACGGCGGGAAGCCGGCGTCCACTCCTGCCTTCAGCGCCCGCGCATAGACGGGAGGCTGGGTGAACGACGACACGCCGGTCAGCGGTCCGCGCGGATAAGTCCGACGGCCGTATCGCATGTGTGGCAGAAATCCGTCGGGCAACTGGCCCACGAAAACAGCCTCGAGTTCTCGCGATCCTCGCGCGTCGCCGAGCGCGAACCAGGCGATGGCGTGAAAGCACGAATCCCACAGCCAAAGATGCGGGTAACTGCGGCGGTTTGGTCGGCAATACCCAGCCGACTCGTTCCACGCACGGTCAAGGACACGCGCAGCTCCGGCCCGCACGATGGCGTCCAGCCGGTCGGGGGCGGGGGTTCCCGCACGAAAACTGCGGTGATCGCGGCTCAAAGCGACGAGGGGATGGCTAGCGAGGCGTTGTGGTCAGGCGCGGCGTCGCGCAGCGCCGCTGCGGCGCCTGTCTGTTTCGCCGCGAGCACCGCAGTCGGAATCGTTCCGGTGTCAGCTCCGTGCGCGACGGCGTCAAGGTACGCCGTCCATTCGTCGAGGTAGGTGAGTTCGGCGGCCTTGGCCTTGTGTAGAGCGGTGTGCCACGGCAACACGGACGTCGATGCCACCGCCGCTCGAGTCGCACGCACTTGGGCCACGCCCTGGCTTGCCGATTGGTCGATCAGTTGCATCAGGCCCGCGCGCACATTTGGCTGCGCCGAACCGAGCAACGGCATCGTGTACTGCCTCGTCGATTCGAGCGTCGCGTCTGCATGCGCCGCTGTCGCCTGTCCGTTCACAGTCGCGGCGAGCAGTGCTTTGAACTCATGGTGACGCGAGTCTCGATCGAGGGTCACCGCGCCGTAGGCGATCAGGACGACCACAACCAACACGGGGGCGAGAAAACGCGGCAGGCGACGATGTCTTTCGCGGCCGCCAGTGATCAGAACGTCGGCGCGATTCGCCGGCCGATCGCCGGTCACGTCAGATCGCTGTCATCTCAGGTCGCGGTCATTTCAGGTCGCTGTGGCCAGGATTGCTGCGGCCGCGTTGAAGATCCCCGCGCCGACCGAACTCGTACCGCCAAACAACCACGCCACTGTCGCTGACGCTTCCGTCGTCCCGAGGTAGCTGGCGACCGAACTTGGGAGAGTGCCGCTGCTCGGCACCAACACGACGGGTCCGTGGTTCATGGCTGCCACGCTGCCACCTGAGAGCGCATCAGGGAAGGCCAACCCACTGGCGAGCCCGATCGCGGCGGGTTTCGGGAAGAACGCCTGGGCCACCAGCACCGACGTCGCGAAGCGGTCGCTGCCGACGAATGCCTGCGCGGAGGCGTCTGCGTGTGCTGCTGGGCCGCCGATCGCGTAGCGCTTGGCACTGGGGTGAGCGGCCAAGTAGGCCGCGGTCGGGCCCGACTGTCCCGAGCCGGCCGTCAGCAAGACAACGCCACCAGCCTCGGCCGCAGCCGAACCGGCCGAAAGCGCGTCAGGGAAGTTCGTGCCGTCCGCTTCGAAAACAATGTTGGGGTTGCCCAGCGCCGCGGCAACCTGCGCTGCGGTGGCAAATCGGTCGGGTCCAGAGATTCGAACGACTGGGTGGCCGAGTGCGGCCACCGCGTTCGCCACAGCCGGCGTCACCGCGGAGATACCTCCGAGCACGTACACGGTCGCGCCTGGTGCGAGAACTCGCTGGATCTCGGCGGACGTTGCGCTCGACAGTGACGCACTCCCGGTCAGCAGCAGTGGGCCGTGCTTACCAACGGCGAGCGGCGTGCCCGCGAGTGCGTCGGCGAAGGTGTCAGAGCGAGCCAGCACAACCGCGGCTGCCGAATGCGCTGTGGGGAAGCCTGTCTGCGACGCCGCGACGCTCGTGGCGATGCGGTCGGCACCCGCGATTCGCGCGAGCGTCAATGCCTGCGCTGCTGGTCCTGCACCGCCTCCGCCGCCACTGCCACCGCTACTCCCGCCACCAGTACCGACAGAGACGGACGGCGAACTGGCGAGGGCGGTCAAGCTGCCACTGGAGGTGTTTCGTTCCTGGGCGTTGAAGGTTGTCGTCGTGACCGAGCTCGGCGAGGTTACGGCGGCGCCCGAGCCCGACCCATACGTGATGGTCATGCTGCCGCCG
>DATCDK010000237.1:0-7647 GCA_036510735.1 Acidothermaceae bacterium
GCAGCTCACCAGACTGGATGCGACGCCGACTGCAGACCGCCGGCATCCGTTCGGTGAGCCTCGCGGTCGACGTCACGAACTACGTCATGCTCGAGCTTGGCCAGCCGCTGCATGCCTACGACCTCGCCAAGCTGCGCGGACCAATCGTGGTTCGCCGCGCGGTGCCGAACGAGCGGGTGCGCACGCTCGACGATGTCGATCGCGCAACGCATCCCGACGATCTACTAATTGCCGACGACAGCGGAGCCATTGGCATCGCCGGCGTCATGGGCGGCGCCACCACCGAAATCGACGCCACGACATCGCAGGTATTGATAGAAGGCGCCCACTTCACGGCGTCCGTCATTTCGCGAAGCGCCCGTCGGCATAGCTTGCTGAGTGAAGCGTCGCGTCGCTTCGAACGGGGTACCGATCCTGCGGTCGCGCCCGTCGCAGTTCAACGTGCTGCGGATCTCCTCGCGGAGTTCGGGGGTGGCACACCAGAAAGCAGGTCGACCGACGTGGGCGAGCGGCCACCGCCGACGGTGATCACCATCTCCGCCACGCTTCCCGCCGACGTGGTTGGCGTCGACTACGACCTCGACGAGGTCCTGGGCACGTTGCGGGCGGTGGGTTGCGAGGTCAAGCAGACGGGCAGTGAGTTGTCAGTCACGCAGTTGTTGGTAACAGTGCCGAGCTGGCGCTCTGACCTGCGTGATCCGTTCGACCTTGTCGAGGAGGTCGCGCGTCTCGTCGGCTACGACAGGATCCCCTCGATTGTGCCGGTGCCACCACGCAGTGGTGGGCTGACCGAAGCCCAGCGCGCTCGCCGCCGCATCGCGAATGCGCTTGCCGATGCGGGCTACATCGAAGCGCCGAGCTATCCCTTCATCGGTCCTGACGACCTCGACGCTCTTGGTCTTGCTGCCGACGATCCGCGGCGGCGCACGCTGCGGTTGGCGAACCCGATCTCGGACGAACAGCCCGACTTGCGCACGACATTGCTACCCGGCCTGCTGTCTGCGTTGCGTCGCAACATCTCACGCGGCAATACCGACGTGGCCCTGTTCGAGACGGGGCTCGTGTACCGCATCGACGATCGCGAGAACGGGCTGGTGCGGCCGCCTCGGTTGCCGGTTGATCGCCGTCCGACCGACGACGAGCTCGCCGCGCTCGACGCAGCACTGCCTCGACAACCGCGCCGGCTCGCGGTCGCGCTCGCCGGCGATCGTGAACGGTCGGGTTGGTGGGGCTCCGGTCGTTCCGTGCAGTGGGGTGACGCCGTCGAGGCGGCGCGCACGGTCGCGCGTGAAGTCGGCGTTGTCCTCGATGTTGCTGCCGACGAGCACGCGCCGTGGCATTCGGGCCGCTGCGCAGTCCTGCGCATCGACGGGGTGGTCGTTGGGCATGCGGGGGAGTTGCATCCGCGTGTTGTCGAGGCGTTTGGTTTGCCGCCGCGCACGGCAGCCGCCGAACTCGACCTCGATGCCGTCGTCGGTGCAGCGGCCGGCCTCGCGACTGCGCCAACGCTCTCGACCTATCCGCTAGCGACGTCCGACGTTGCGTTGGTGGTTGCCGCCGACGTGCCGGCGATCGATGTCGAAACCGCTTTGCGTGTCGGGGCCGGCCCGCTGCTCGAGGCGCTGCGGCTATTCGACGTCTACGCGGGCCCAGGGGTCGCCGAGGGCAGTCGCTCGTTGGCGTACCGGCTGTCCTTGCGCGCGCCTGACCACACGTTGACCGCCGACGAAGTAAACGCCGTTCGCGATGCCGCAGTTGCCGAAGCCGGACTCCGAGTTGGGGCCGTCTTGCGCGGGTAGCAGCGCGGGTCGTTCCGCAGTTGATCACGTTAGGCAGCCTTGTGGGCCCCGGGGCAGGTGCAGACACCTGCGTGGGCTACATCTCTGCTGCCTCAGTGCCGCCCGCCACTCTGCTTCATGTATACTCATGCGAGTAGATGCATAAACATGGACGGACGGCGAGGGGCGGGCGAGATGGGACTCAGTGCGGCTGTAGCGGGCGCGAGCGGCTATGCCGGCGGCGAACTCATGCGACTGCTCGATGCCCACCCCGACCTCTCGGTCGAAGTGGTGGCCGCGGCCAGCAATGCCGGCGAACTCGTGACCTCGGTGCATCCCCACCTGCGGCAGTTCAGTGGGCGAGTGTTCGAGCCGACGGGTGCGGCGAGCCTCGCCCAGGCAGACGTCGTCTTCCTCGCGCTGCCGCACGGGCAATCGGCGGCGATCGCGGCGCAGCTTCCGGAGCACATCCTGGTCGTCGATCTCGGCGCCGACTTCCGGCTGCGCGACCCGGCGCAGTGGGTCAAGTACTACGGCGGCAGTCACGCGGGCAGCTGGACCTACGGTCTGCCCGAGCTTCCGCAGGCCCGGAGCCTGATCGCCGGCAGTCGGCAGATCGCTAGCCCCGGCTGCTATGCCACGGCCATCACGCTGGCACTCGCGCCGCTCTTCGCCGCCGGCCTCGCGGAGCCTGCTGACGTCGTCGTGGTCGCCGCGAGTGGTACGACCGGCGCGGGGCGCGGGATGCGGCCGAACCTGATGGCCAGTGAAGTCATGGGGTCGCTGTCGCCGTACAAGGTCGGCGGCACGCACCAGCACACGCCAGAGATCGAACAGGCGCTGTCGGACGTCGCGGGGGACCCTGTCACGCTCTCGTTCACGCCCGTGCTCGCACCCATGCCGCGCGGCATCTTGGCGACCTGCACCGCGCGGCCAACCGAAGGTGTCTCGCTAGCCGCCCTGCGGGAGGCCTTTGACTTCGCCTACAGCTTCGAACCCTTCGTGCATGTGTTGCCCGACGGCGAGTGGCCGCAGACGGGGGCGACGCTCGGCTCGAACTCAGTCCACCTCCAAGTCGCCTTCGACGAGCACGCAGGCCGCATCGTCGTGGTCTCCGCGCTCGACAACCTCACTAAGGGTGCGGCAGGGCAGGCGATCCAGAACGCCAACATCGCTCTTGGATTCGACGAGACGACCGCGCTGCCGACCGCCGGGGTCACGCCGTGAGCGTGACCGCAGCAAAGGGTTTCAGGGCGGCCGGCGTCGTGGCCGGTATCAAACCCAGCGGCCGCAGCGACGTCGCGCTCGTGGTCAATGACGGACCGCAGCGCTTCGCAGCCGGTGTCTTTACCGGCAACCGCATCAAGGCCGCGCCGGTGCTGTGGTCACAACAGGTCGTGAAGGGCGGTCAGGTCGTCGCGGTTGTCCTGAACGCAGGCAACGCGAACGCGTGCACCGGTGCCATGGGTTTTCAGCATGCTCATCGCGCCGCCGAGGAAGTCGCGACGGTGCTGGGTGACTCGGCGGCGCAGGTTGCGGTCTGCTCGACAGGTCTGATCGGTGAGTACCTGCCGATCGACAAGCTGCTGGCGGGTGTCCATGACGCGCATGCAGCGCTCGCTGCCGACGGTGGGAACGGCGCGGCTCGGGCCATCATGACGACCGACACAGTGGCCAAAGAGGCGGCCGTGACCTCGCCTGCTGGCTGGACTGTTGGCGGCATGGCAAAGGGCGCGGCCATGCTGGCGCCGGGGCTCGCGACCATGCTGGTGGTGCTCACCACTGACGCCGTTGCCGACGCGGCGACACTCGATCGCGCACTTCGCGCTGCAACGGCGAAGACGTTCGACCGGCTCGATTCCGACGGATGCATGTCGACGAACGACACCGTGTTGTTGCTGGCGTCCGGCGCCTCAGGAGTCGAGGTCGACGGCGATGATCTCGCCCACGCCGTCGCGCAGGTGTGCGCGACGCTCGCCGACAAGCTCATCGATGACTGCGAGGGCGCCAGCAAGGTCATCGAGATCGAGGTTCTCGGCGCGGTGAGCGAGCCGGAGGCTGTTGACGTCGCTCGTGCCGTGTCGCGCAGCAACCTGCTGAAGTGCGCAATCCACGGCCAGGACCCCAACTGGGGACGGATTCTTTCCGCTCTTGGTACCACCTCTGCGACGTTCGATGACGACGGTGTCGACGTTGCGATCAACGGGGTCTGGGTATGTCGCGCGTCAACAATCGGCGACGACCGCCACCTGGTCGACATGGCTGCACGTCGCGTCGCGATCACGATCGACCTGCACGCGGGTGATGCTGCGGCGAAGCTCCTCACGACCGACCTGACGGCGGAGTACGTGCGCGAGAACTCGGCGTACTCGACATGAGCGCGACGACGAGCCGGGAATCCGCGCAGCAGAAGGCCTCAACCCTGCACGAGGCCCTGCCGTATCTCGCTCGCTTCCATGGCTGCACAGTGGTGGTGAAGTATGGCGGTCACGCCATGACCGATCCGGCACTCGCTGCATCGTTTGCGGCCGACATTGTCTTCCTGCGCTACGCAGGCTTGCGGCCGGTCGTTGTCCATGGTGGCGGCCCGCAGATCAATGCTCAGCTCGACAAGCTCGGGATCGAACCGGCGTTCGCCGGCGGCCTTCGGGTCACTACTCCCGAGACGATGGACGTCGTGCGCATGGTGCTTGTCGGACAGGTACAGCGTGACGTCGTCGGGCTGCTCAACGCGCATGGCCCGTTCGGAGTTGGGCTGAGCGGCGAGGATGGTCAGCTGTTCACCGCGGTCCGCCGGCCGGCCATCGTCGATGGCCAGCCCGTCGACATCGGTCTCGTCGGTGACGTCGCCGCCGTTGAACCCGGTGTCGTCACGAGCTTGTTGGACGACGGTCGAATCCCCGTTGTCTCCAGTGTCGCGCGAGGCTTCGATGACGACGGGCAACCGTGCATCTACAACGTCAACGCGGACACCGCGGCAGCAGCGCTCGCGGTTGCGCTGCGGGCGGAGAAGCTCGTGGTACTGACCGATGTCGAGGGCCTCTATGCCGACTGGCCGAACAGCGACGCGGTCATCAGCGCTTTGACCGCCGATGAGCTCGAGGTCCTGCTGCCGAGCCTGTCTGCCGGAATGGTGCCCAAGATGGAGGCGTGCCTGCGCGCCGTGAGAGGCGGTGTGGCCAGCGCCCACGTTCTCGATGGACGGGTACCCCACGCCGTCCTGCTCGAAATCTTTACCGATGAAGGGATCGGAACGATGGTGCGGTCGTCATGAGTAACGCCGACATGTTGGGCCGTTTCGACGCGGTCATGATGCCGACGTATGCACCAGCGGTCCCACTCGTGCGTGGCGAGGGCTGCACAGTATGGGACGCCGACGGGCGCGCGTATCTCGACCTGATCGCCGGCATTGCGGTGTCGTCGTTGGGCCACGCACACCCGGCCGTGGTCGAGGCGGTGGCGACCCAGGTCGCCACGATTTCGCACACCAGCAACCTCTTCTGCCACGAGCCGGTGATCAGCCTGGCCGAGAAGCTGGTGAGCTTGCTCGGCGGCAACGGGCGGGCGTTCTTCGCCAACAGCGGCACCGAGGCCAACGAAGCCGCCTATAAGTTGGTGCGGCGGCACGCCGGACCGAACCGCAGCTACGTCGTGGCTGCTGACAAGAGCTTCCACGGTCGGACGATGGGATCTCTCGCGCTGACCGGCAAGCCGTCGATACGTGAGCCCTTCGGGCCCTACGGCGCCGACGTCGTGTTCGTTCCTTACGGCGACGCCGAGGCGCTTGCGGCAGCTGTCACCGATCGAACAGCTGCGCTGTTCCTCGAGCCGCTGCTCGGAGAGGGCGGCGTCATCGCTCCGCCGGCTGGTTACTTGCGGGCGGCACGCGAGATTTGTACGGCGACCGGCGCCGTGTTCGTGCTGGACGAGATTCAGTCGGGCATCGGCCGCACCGGCGCATGGTTCCTGCATGAGGCCGAGGGGATCCGCCCAGACGTGATCACGCTCGCGAAAGGGCTCGGTGGCGGATTGCCGATCGGGGTCTGTATCGCGATGGGTGACTTCGGCGAGGTGTTCGCCAAGGGGGATCACGGCAGCACGTTCGGCGGTAATCCGATTGCTTGCGCAGCAGCCTTGGCCGTGATCGACACGATCGAGCGGCAGGATCTGCTCGCGCACGTGACGAAGGTCGGCACTCATTTCGCCGACGGGCTGGGCGCTGTCGAGCATCCTGCGCTCGTCGATGTTCGCGGTCGCGGCTTGTGGCTCGCGCTCGAGTTGGCCGCACCGATCGCCCCCGCTGTCGAAAAGGCCAGCAGGGCCGACGGTTTCCTGGTGAACGCGGTGCAGCCCGACGCGATCAGGATCGCGCCACCGCTCATTCTGACGATCGACGAGGCTGACCGGTTCGTGGCCGCGCTGCCGAGGATTCTCGACGCGGCGACCCTGCCTGCCTCGAATGCCGAGCAGGCGTCATGACCAAGCCACGGCACTTTCTGATCGACGACGACCTCGACCCTGTCGAGGTCGTGGCGATCCTCGATCAAGCCGAGCGGTTGAAGAAGGACAGACTGGCCGCGAGGCCGTTAGCAGGTCCGCGATCGGTCGCTGTGCTGTTCGAGAAGCAGTCGACCCGGACGCGGGTCTCCTTCGAGGTCGGCATCGCCGAACTCGGCGGTCACCCGCTCATCATCGACGCCCGCACGTCGCAACTGGTCCGCGGTGAACCGATCGAGGACACCGGCCAGGTGTTGTCCAGGTATGTGTCGGCGATCGTGTTGCGCACGTACGGCCACGATCGGATCGAGGCGCTCGCCGCGAGTTCGAGCGTTCCGGTCGTGAACGCACTGTCGGACCTTGCGCATCCGTGCCAATGGCTGGCCGACCTGATGACGATTCGCGAGCACCGCGGCGAACCGGCAGGGCAGACGATCACCTACGTCGGCGACGGCAACAACGTCGCACACTCGATTCTGCTCGGTGGCACCCTCGCAGGCATGCACGTACGGATCGCGTCGCCGTCCGGCTATGAACCACTGCCGACGATCGTGCAACGAGCAACAGCGATCGCGGAACGCACCGGCGGCAGCGTGCTGGTGACGCACGATGCTGCTGAGGCCGCGGCCGGCGCCGATGTCCTGTACACCGATGTCTGGGCGTCGATGGGCCAGGAGGACGAGTCCGCCGCACGGAGGGTGGTGTTCGCGCCGTACCAGATCGACGATCGACTCGTTGCATTGGCGGCCGACGACGTCATGGTGCTGCACTGCCTGCCAGCCCATCGCGGCGAGGAGATCGCCGCATCTGTCATCGACGGACCGCATTCGTTCGTGTTCGACCAGGCGGGGAATCGGCTGCATGCTCAGAAGGCGTTGCTTGCCTTCCTGCTGGAGCAGACATGAGTGCGGCCGGTCAGCGAGCGGGCGCCACCGCAGCACGGCGTACCGATGCGCCGGCCACCAAGGCCGCGCGGCACGCCCGCATCATCGAGTTACTGGCGTGGACGCCGGTGCATTCGCAGTCAGAGCTCGTCGACCTACTCGCCGCTGAGGGCTTGGTAGTGACGCAGGCAACACTGTCGCGCGACCTCGACGAGATCGGCGCCTTGCGGTTGCGCAGCGCGGGCGGCGGTTTCGTTTACGTCGTCCCGCGCGATGGCGACGATGCCGTCAGCCGTCCGATGTCCGACCGGGTGCAGACGGCGTCGGCTGCCCACGCACGGCTGATCCGAATGGCGGGGGAGTTGCTCGTCTCGGTCCGTGCGTCCGGCAACATCGTCGTGGTGCGTACGCCGCCCGGCGGCGCGCATCTGTTGGCCGGAGCAATCGACCACGCCGACCTGGCAACCATCATCGGTACGGTGGCCGGC
>DATCDK010000238.1:0-12010 GCA_036510735.1 Acidothermaceae bacterium
GCGAAGTTGAGCCAGGGCAGCTGCGGTTAGCCCTCGACGCAGTTGTTCGTGGTCGCGCTCGTCGCCTTGACCCCCGGAATGGCGGACGGCGATGCGCTTGCCGGCGGGCTCGACGATGCAGGGGCGGTCGAGACGCCCGCCCAGTCGGCGCCGAGCGTCAGCACAATGTTCGCCCCGGCGCTCGAAGCGAGTACCTCCTGCGGAGGCGTGTTCAGCGCGCTCGCCAGCGTCTGCATCGACGTGGTGTGGCTGGCTACGTAACTCACCGTGGTCTTGGCGACGGGAGAGTTGGTCGCGGTGCCGATGGAGACGACGTCGAAGCCGGCCGTGGTCAGTTGGTCGCGAACCTGGCGAGCGAGACCGTCCTGCGACGTCCCGTTCAAGACTTCGACCGTGATCGCCGAGCGTGGCAGCGTGATGCTGCCAACATCCGTACCGGTGCTGACCGGGATCGGGATGTCGTCGTGGATGTCGGAGAACAGCGCGTTCGCTTCGTCCTGGCTCCAATACAGGTGCTCGTAGAACGGGTCACCCTTCGGCGCGGGGTATGTCGGCACTGTCGTGAAGATGATGTTCGCCGTGTTGATGTGCCGGTACTTCAGGCCGAGCGACAGTAGCTGGCTGCTCGTCATGTCCGTGCTGAGCGAGCCGGCGACCGCGGAGTAGAAGCTGTACATCGTGGTTGGGTTGAAGAAGTTGGCACTCGACAACGCCTTACGCACCATCGAGGCCATGAACTGCTGCTGGCGCTGGATGCGATGCAGGTCGTCGCCGCCGGTCAGCCCGTAGCGCGCACGCACAAAGGCCAACGCCTGGTCACCGATGAGATTCACCGGGCCGGCGGCCAGGTTCAGGCCCGTGTTCGAGTCGTGAATTGCTTCGCAGATGTTCAGCGGCACGCCGCCGATTGCCTTCGACATCTTGACGACACCGGTGAAGTCAATCTCGAGGAAGTTGTCGATCCGCACGCCGGTGAGGCTCTCGAGCGTCTGCGCTGAGCAGTACGGCCCACCGAGCTCAATCGCCTGGTTGAACAGAGCTTTCGTCGGCTTGCTGTACTGCAATTGGCCAGCCGACGTGCGGATCGGGTTGCCGTCGTTGTCGACCTTCTCGCATGACGGGATCTGGACCACGGAGTCGCGCGGGATGCTGACCAGCGTGACCGAGTTTCCGTCAGCCGACAGGTGGGCCAGGATCGCCGTGTCGGAGAGGTCCTCGGTCTGTGCAGGCGCGCCCTTCACCTGGAACTGCGCGTTCTCACCGAGCCGGCTGTCGACGCCGAGGATCAAAATGTTCTTCGCTGTTCCCGCCGGCGCCGCCGCTCCGGTGGTCGGGTTGGGCTTCGCTGCGGCAGGGGCGGGCCGGTTGGCGGCTGGGAGCACGGTGGCCAGCGGCTTGCCGTAGTCAACCTTGCTGAAGATCTCCTGGTAAGCGACCCCGCCGATGCCTCCGGCAAGCACGAGCAGCGCGAAGAACCCGACGATGAGGCGACCAATGATGCGCATCCGACGCTGGGCATGCTCATAGGAAGCCTGCTCGCCCGCGGGGTCGAGCACTTTGGGGCGACCTATTCGCGGAGCCATGGGGTGCGGATTCTCCTGGTACGTCGGTCGTGTCGGGGGCGTGCACGCTTCAGCGCGGCCCCGACCGCGCTCACATGGTAACGGTTCGGTATCAAGCGTTGGTTCCCGGCAGTTCTGAGTTCGTTCCCTGTCAGGCCGTGCACGATGCGTTCGCAGCGGTAGTTTCCGCGAGAGCATCCTCGGTGGGGGCCGCGACAGGCGCCACCACACCGTTCGGACCAGGCGCCTGCGCGCCGTTGTAGGACTTGCCGACGATGAGCTGCAACGTCGTGTTCAGCTGCGGGTTCGCCTGCAACGTCGAGCCGGGGACCGCGGCCTGCAACGTGCGAGCCGCTTCCGCCTGCGTCGGGCCGTACTGGATGACGCTGGCGCTCGCGCCGGTGATGCGGTCGGCGGGCGTCCCGACGAGCTGGAACCCGAGCTTCGTCAGGTCGGACGCCGCTTTGCGGGCGAGGCCGGAGAGGCCACCGCCGTTGAACACCTCGACATGGACGGCGCTCACCGCGACGGTCAGCGGTACCGGTGCCGGAGTAGGCGGAGCGCTCGGCAACACGACGGGCGCGTCGACGGCGAGGGACTGGAAGAGCGCGGTCGACTTCGCGGTATCGATGTCGTCGACGTCAACGCCGTTTTGGGTGCTGAAGCCGGTGAGCGGCATCGTCGTCAGCACCACATTGCCGGTGCCCAGGCCTTTGAGCTTCACGGCCAGCTTCGCGAGGTCGCTCGCACTCATACCGGAATCGACGCTGATCGACTTCGTCAGCGCGTCGAGGAAGTCGTTCAGCTTCAGCGGATTCGCGAGCGTGCCGGCGCTCTCGACCTTGCGCATCATCGACGCCATGAACTGTTGCTGCCGCTTGATGCGGTCGATGTCGCCGAGTGGCAGGCCGTAGCGCTGACGGACGAACTCCAGCGCCGTGGTTCCGTTCAGGTGGTGCGGGCCCGCCGTCAGGTTCAACCCGGTCTGGATGTCGTGTGCTGGCTGTGAGAGGCAGATGTCGACGCCGCCGAGCGCGTTGACCATGTTCTGGAAACCGGCGAAGTCGATCTCGACGTAGTGGTCGATGTGGATGCCGGTCAGCTGCTGCACGGTGCTCACCAGGAGCGGCGCCCCGCCGAGTGAGAAGGCCGCATTGAGCTTGTCGAGATGAGCGGGGTGCGCAACGCCCTTCGCGTCGTTGTAAGCGGGGATCGTCACCCACGAGTCGCGGGGCAGCGACACCAGCGTTGCCGCCTTATTGCCCTTCGCAAGGTGCGCGAGGATCACGGTGTCCGAGCGCTGGCCCTCAACGGGTGTCTGGCCTTTCGGTGCTTGGGCGAACTGGTCTGTGCCGGTCCGGCTGTCGGACCCGACGAGCAGGACGTTCTCGGCGCCGTCGGCAGCGGTCGCGCCGCCCGGCTTGATGACGCCCGTTGTCTTCTTCAAGTTGTGGTCGTAGTGGAGATACCGCGTGTAGAGCAACCCGCTCGCAGCCAGCACGCAGACCGCGAGCGCCGCCGCGGTGATGCCGAGCGGGCTCCGCCAGCCGGTACGTCGATTGCCCGGTTTGGCCGGTTTGATCGGACGCCCCGGCCCACGCGGATTGAGCTCCGGGGGCAGGACGCTCAGATCGGACACGGTCGGGGGTCTCCTGATGGCTGGTGTTGTTCGAGGCTAACGGCCGTTGCGCGCCGAGGTCGGGACCGACGCGGCGCGGCGTGAGCGGGCCTGACCGTAGCTAGACGCATGACCGCCTCGGCCTGGTTGCATCGAATCGGCATCGAATGGCTGGGTTGCATCGAATTGGCGTGCTCGGGGCACGATGCAGTGATGACGATCACGTTCATCACTGGTGCCAACAAGAGCTTGGGCTTCGAAACCGCGCGCCGACTGCAGGGCCTCGGCCACACCGTGCTGATCGGGGCGCGCGATGCCGAGCGGGGTCGGACAGCCGCCGACAGGCTCGGCGCCCGCTTCGTCCAGATCGATGTCACGGACGATGACTCCGTCGCCGCGGCTGTGTCAGATGTGAAGGCGCACGAGGGTCACATCGACGTGCTCATCAACAACGCCGGGATTCCCGGCCGCCGCGCGCCGGTGGCGGAGCTGACCCCGCAAGATGCGCTGCTCGTGTTCGATACCAACGTCGTCAGCATTCTGCGCGTGACGAATGCGTTCCTGCCGTTGCTCCGGCTCTCAGCATCGCCTGTCGTCGTTAACGTCAGCAGCGGAATGGGCTCGTTCGCTGCGACCCAGGATCCGAACCGCGTCGAGTCGCAGGTCGTGGCACCGCTGTATTCGTCGTCGAAGGCGGCCGTCACCATGCTCACGACGATCTACGCGAAAGCACTGCCTGAGCTCCGTATTAACGCCGCCGAGCCTGGTTTCACGGGGACGGATTTCAACAACCACCGCGGAACGCAGACCGTGCAGGAGGGCACCGACGCGATCGTGGCGCTGGCCACGATCGCCGCCGACGGCCCGACCGGCACCTTCCAAGACCGGCACGGCACCGTCGCCTGGTGAGCTCGCCGTCGCGTTAGCCATGCAACCAAGGCGGTCGGGTTGGCGTCCCTGCTCGCATGCATGTGCTGCGGTGGGGTGTGACTGTGGTCGCAGCAGGTCTGGTTGTCGCGATCTCGGGCTGCGCGGCGCCTGGCCAGCCGGCGCACGACGCAACTGGTTCGGGCTTGGCGACGTCGGCGCCCGCGCAGTCGGTCGCGGCGTCGACGTCCGCGCTGTCGGTCGTGTCATCGCCGATGGCGTCGCCACCAGCCGATGTGTCGACTCCGACGACTGCTCCTTCGCCGGCGCCGCCGTCCGTCGTCCCAGTCGACGAGACGGGTGTTGTTCCATGGGTCGACGTACGAGGAACGATGTTTCTCTCGTCGCCATTACCGGTTGCGCCGCTGCCGACGAGCGGGCGAGCTTGTCGAGCGGCTGACCTTAGGGTGTCCGACGTCGGCGGAAACGGCGGCGGCGGGCATAGTTACGCGACCTTCGAGTTCGTCGACACAAGTCCGACGCCGTGCGTGCTGAAGGGCTATCCACGCGTGGTCGCGACTGAGCCGGGAAAGCCCGCGGTCGTCGCGGTCAACGGCGGGTACTTCGTCGGGCAAGAGAAGTCCGCGGCGATGACCCCGGGCGTCTCTACTAGCCTAGATATCGAGACCGAACGCGACTGCGACGCTCGCTACGCGGTGCCGAATCCGTGGCCGACGTTGATCTACCACACAGCGACCGTCACGATTCCGGGTGGCGGAGTCGTCGTGCTGCACGACGTGTTTGACGTCGAATGCGGGTTGTTCACGGGCCAGTTCGGTGTCGCGCAACCGCAGCCCGAATACACGCAGTCGGTTATCCAGGGCGCGACCGCCCGGATTGAACTGCCTAGCGCCGTCGATGCAGGAGCCACCCTGCACTACGTGATCGACCTGACGAATCCGACTGCAAACGACATGACGCTTGCGCCGTGCCCGAGCTATCAGCAGGAGATCGGTGAGGCCGGTAAGGATCCGCTCGAGTTCAACTGCTCCGCCGTCCATCTGCTGCTTGCACACCACACACAACGTTTCGCGATGGAGCTCCCGGTACCGGCTGACTACCCCACCGGTCAGGCCGAGGTCTATTGGAACGTCGCCGCGACCACCGACATCAGTGCGCGTGGATCGGTCGACGTGATCGGTGCCGACACCCCGTGCGCCTCGAATCAGCTCACCGTGGCGATCACCGGACCAGGCACGGTTCCTGGGTTGCCGAACATGATGGGTCTGAAGGGTTACGCCACCGCCGTCCCGCTCGCGCTGACCAATCGGTCGAACGCGACATGCTCGGTTCGCGGCACACCTGCCGTCGACCTGCGCGCCGGCGACGGAACCGATCTCGGTCTTCCGCAGGCTGATGAGCAGGCAATGCACATCACAGGACCACGGATGCCCTCGCCGACCGTCGTCCTCGCACCGGGCGATGTCGCCACGACGACCCTCTACTGGTACTCGGATTTCTGCGGGTCCGATCCCAATCCGCTCACGGTGACCCTGACACTGCCCACCAACGGGGCGACGGTCGAGGCGACGCCCGCAGGCGGATGGCGGCCACCGCCGTGCCCCGATGGACCGCCCGGTCATGGCCAAGTTGGCGCCGACCCATTCCAGGCGAGCTGAGCCGGGAAAGGCCTGGCAAAGGGCGATCCACAGACTCTTCACAGGAGCCGAAACGGGCGCTCCGATAACCTCAGCGCATGAAGGCACTCGTTTTGTCCGGTGGCGCCGGCACGCGGTTGCGGCCGATCACCCACACCTCGGCGAAACAGCTGGTCCCCGTCGCCAACAAGCCGGTGCTGTTCTACGGCCTTGAGGCCATTCGCGATGCGGGCATCACCGACGTCGGGATCATCGTCGGAGACACCCGGGCCGAGATCGAGACCGCTGTCGGCGACGGGTCCGCGCTCGGGATCCGGGCCACGTACATCCCGCAGGACGCGCCACTGGGGCTCGCGCACTGCGTTCTCATCGCCCGCGACTTCCTCGGCGACGACGACTTCGTGATGTACCTGGGCGACAACTTCATCATCGGCGGCATCACCGACCTGGTCGACGAGTTCAAGCGCGGCGGCGCCGACGCGCAGATCCTGCTCACGAAGGTCGACAACCCGCAGCAGTTCGGGATCGCCGAACTCGATGTCGCAGGTCACATCCTCAAGCTGGTCGAGAAGCCCGCGGAGCCGAAAAGCGACCTCGCTCTCGTCGGGGTCTACATGTTCAGCCCGAGCATTCACGAGGCGGTCAACTCGATCGCGCCGAGCCGCCGTGGCGAGCTCGAGATCACCGACGCGATTCAGTGGTTGGTCGATCACGGCAAGGACGTTCGACCGCACATGGTCACTGGTTACTGGAAGGACACCGGCCGCCTCGAAGACATGCTCGAGTGCAATCGCAAGGTGCTTGAGTCGGTCGAGCCGAGCACCCGCGGCAGCGTCGACGCAGTGAGCCGGATCATCGGCCGGGTCGTGATCGAGGAAGGCGCATCGATCGTCCGTTCGACCGTGCGCGGCCCGGCGATCATCGGCCGCGGCACCCGAATCGTCGACAGCTACATCGGTCCGTTCACGTCGATCTACCACGACTGCCTGATCGATTCGACCGAGCTCGAGCATTCGATCGTCCTCGAGGCGACCACGATCTCCGGTGTCAGTCGGATCGAGGACTCGTTGATCGGCAAAGAGGTCGAAGTCTCACCCTCGACCGCGATGCCGCGTGCCCACCGCCTGATGCTGGGCGACCACAGCAAGGTGTCGCTCGCCTGAGCACCAGCATGCTTGATATCTCCGATCCCGCCGGGACTCCCGACCAGCCAGGCTCGACGGGCATTCGAACCAGACGTATCGGGACGGCGATCAGTGGGCCGATCCACCGTCACCTCACGCCCGATGTCGCAGGCGTCGCCGCACTAACCGCGGCCACTGCCGCCCTGTACACCCTCTTCGAGGTCGAGCAGCAACGGCATTTTCAGACTGCAGGCTACGACCTCGGCATCTTCGACCAGGCGATCAGCGGGTACGCGCACCTGCACGCGCCGATCTCGTTGATGAAGGGCGTGCACAACGGGTTCGGCACGCACTTTTCCGAGCTGGGCGACCATTTCTCGCCGATCATCGCCGCCGTTGCACCGGTGTACCGGGTTTTCCCAAGCGCCGTGACGCTGCTCGTGATTCAGGGCCTGCTCTTCGCGGCGTCGCTGCCTTCGGTTTGGCTCTTCAGTCGGCGCGCGCTCGGTCGCCCCGCGGCGTACCTGATCACCGCCGCGTACGCCCTTGCCTGGGGGTTGCAAGCGGCGATGGCGGCCGACTTCCACGAGATCGCATTCGCCGTCCCGCTGCTCGCTATTGCCCTAGAGAGGCTGGACGCCGGTCGGTTGCGCACTGCGGTTATCGCTGCTTTGTTGCTGCTGCTGGTGAAAGAAGACTTCGGTCTCGTCGTTGCAGCGTTCGGTCTGGTCGTCGGACTGCGCACGAAACGTTGGCGACTCGCCGGCGTCCTGGCCGTTGTCGGCATAGCGTTCACCGTCCTTGCTGACCGCGTCTTGATCCCCGCGTTCGGCGGGAAGGCCGGCTACTACTGGGATTACTACGCCGCGCTTGGTTCGGGCCCGCTCGAAGCCGCGTGGCATGTGGTGCGGCACCCGCTATGGACGTTGCATCTCATGGTGACCCCGCAGGCCAAGGTGCGGCTCCTCGAGTGGTTGTTCTTCCCGCTCGGGCTCATGCCGCTCGGGTCATCGTTCCTGCTGCTCACCGTGCCGTTGCTCGCCGAGCGGCTGCTGTCAGACAACCCCAACCACTGGACGCTGACGCATCAGTACAGCGCGCCCCTCGTGCCGATCCTCACCCTCGCCGCTGTCGACACCGTCGCGAAAATTCGCAGGGCACTGCAGCCACACACGTCGACGGAAGCGCGGCACCGCGGTCGTGCCGGCCGACTTTCGTGGACAGTAGGGCCCGTGTACGCGCTTGGCATCCTTCTCGTTGCCGTGTGGGCCTGGGGTCGGATGCCGTTTGGCCAGCTCACAAACAACGGCATCACGCAGTCGTGGCACACCACTAGCTACGACCAGGCGCGGCAGGCCGCGGTTGACGTCGTCCCGAATGGGGCAACTGTTGAGGCAAGCAATGAACTTGCTCCACATCTGGTCGATCGCACAAAGGTGATGCTGCTCGATGCGACGCCGCACGATGCGCCGTGGGTGGTGTTCGACGAGGGGTACATCGAGTTTCCGATGACCGACCAGGCCCAGCAGACGCGCAGTAGCTGGCTGCTGTCGCACGGATATCAGCGGGTGTTCTCACGCGACTCGATCGTCGTCTTCCACCGCGTCGCGCCGGCGAGTGCGCCATGACCGTTGACGATCCGCTAGCTACCGACGAGCCCGACGACTTCGACACGGACATCGCCGACATCGAGACCGGACGACGGGTGCGCACCCCGCGATCGGATGCGTCGCGTCGTCTCCCTGGCCGGATCCTCGCGGTCGCATCGGTGTTGCCGGCCGTGGTCGCGGCTGCATGGGTGGCCGGTGCGTTGGCGCTGCTGTGGTTTCACATCTACGGCCCGATAACAGGCACGATTCTCGCTCTCGCTATCACCGTCGTTATCGGCCGCCCGGCGCTGCGAGTCGCGCTAGCGTCGGCCGATCGGCTAGGCGACGTGCCGTGGTGGGCACTGATCGCCGTCCTCGCTGTTGTTGTGCTTGCCGGCGGCCTGGCGTTCGCGCACAGTGCCGAAGACGTGTTGGTCCGTCGTGATCCGGGCTCGTACGCGATGAGCGCTACTTGGTTGTCGACGCACGGCACGATTCTGATGCCTTCGCACCCACAGGTGTTCGGCGCGCCGAATTCTGATCTGGTGTTGGCTTCTCAGGGCTTCTACGTGCAGGGTTCGCACATCATTCCGCAGTTCATGACCGGCGCACCTGTGTTGCTGTCGATCGGTGGCTGGATGGCCGGCGTCAGCGGCGTGCTGCATGCGAACGCGTTCCTCGGGGCGTTCGCGCTACTGGCGTTCGCCGGCCTGGCGGCCCGACTCGTTGGCGCTCGCTGGGCGCCGCTCGCGGTGCTCGCACTGGCATTCGTGCAGCCTGAGCTCGACGTGATGCGGGCCACCTACAGCGAACCCGCGGGCCAGTTGATTCTGCTGGGCGGATTGGCGATCGTCGTCGACGCTTTCATCGCGGGCGAACTGATGCCTGGGCTTTGGCCGCGTCCGCGGCGAACCACCGACAGCGAGTCGGCGCCCGCTGATGCACCGAAGCTTGCGCCAAACCTTGCTGCCAATGGTCTGTTCGTCGGCGGCTTGGTGCTTGGTCTCGTGTTCACCGTGCGCATCGACGCGGTCGCCGATCTCTTCCCGCTGGTTCCGTTCGTCGGCTGGCTGGCTTTTCATCGAGTCCTCGGCTGGAAGCGCTTTGCGGGCGGCCTCTTGCTCGGCCTCGCATTTGGCGGATTCGACTGCCTCTTCCTGACCTATCCCTACGCGGAACACGTCGGTCCCGACCTCGCGAAAGTGGGCCTCGGCTTCACGGCGCTGACGTTGTGGACGCTCGCGGTCTTCGTTCTTGCGAGGTGGCGGCAGCGTCGCGACGCCGGCGGGGGTGCTTGGCGCACGTCGCCGTGGTACTGGCGAATCGGCCTCGTCGTTGCTGTTGTGGTGTCGGGAGTTCTCCCGCTGCTCACGTGGGTTCGCGGTATCCGCCGAAGGTTGCCGATCCTGGCTGCCGTTGGCGTGTTTCTCATTGGCCTGTTCTTTTTCTTGCGACCGCACTTGATGACGATGCGCGCCAACCCGACGTCCGGCGGTGCGAACTACGTCGAGCAGGTGCAGCGCTTCCTGCACATGACCGTCGACCCGACGCGGTCGTACTACGAGCAGGCGACGCGGTGGCTGTCGTGGTATCTCGGGTGGGGCACGTTGGCGCTCGCGCTGATCGGTGCGTGCTGGCTCGCCTACGAGCAAATTGCCGGACACCGACGGGTGTGGGCACCGGCTTTCCTGGTCTGCTTCGGCTCCGCATTATGGGTGCTCTTTGCGCCGAGCATCACTCCCGACCACCCGTGGGCCGACCGTCGTTTTGTCCCGGTGGTGCTCCCCGGTCTGGTGCTGTTCGCGCTGATCGCGATTGTTCCCGTGCTTCAGTTCATCGCGAGCCGGTCGTCGCGTGCATGGTCGGCCGACTCGGGCGCCCGGCCCGTGCTTCTCGGCGCTCTGCAAGGAGCGGTCGGCGCGCTCGCGGTGCTCATCGTCGTCGTCCCGGTCTGGACAGGCAGCCGCGACGTCATCTACACGAAGACCGAAGTCGGCGAACCCATGCTCGTGCATCAGGTGTGCTCGCAGCTGCGGCCCGGTGACGTCGTCATCGCTGTCGGTGGCCGGGCCAGGACCGAGTGGCCTGGAACGATGAAGGTCATGTGCGGGGTGAACGTCGGCTATCTCTACAACGACGACGACCGCACTGAGATGTCCCAGATCTATACCCAGGTGCATGCCGATGGTGGCCGCCTGATGCTGCTGGCCGAGAGCCAGGGCGACAAGAACGCCGCCGACTTCGAGGCGGCCTGGCCCGACAAGCCCACCGCGTCGCTCATCACCAGTGAAGCCACCCACACGCTGGTGACCCGGCCTGGGAAGCCGACGAAGTTCCTGACTGAGATGTGGCTGGGCGAATATCAGCTCGGCGGTTCCTGACCGGCACGAGCTCCCTGACCGACAGAATGTCCCTGACCGACAGCACGTCCCTGACCGACAGCACGTCCCTCGAGGGAAAGAGTTGAGCATGCGAGTACTGGTTACCGGCGCTGCCGGGTTCATCGGTTCGCACTACGTGCGCAGCATGCTGTCGGGCGACTACCCCGGGTTCGAGGACGCCGAGGTCACGGTGTTCGACAAGCTGACGTACGCGGGCAATCTCGAGAACCTGGCCCCGGTTGCCGATAGCCCGCGCTACCGATTCGTGCAGGGCGATATCTGCGATCCCGTGCAAGTCGCCGACGCGGTCATTGGTCACGACATCGTGGTCAACTTCGCCGCCGAATCGCACGTCGACCGATCGATCTACGGTGCTGCCGAGTTCGTCGTGACAAACGTGCTTGGTGCCCAAACGCTGTTCGACGCCTGTGTACGGGCCGGCATTGGCCGGGTCGTGCACGTGTCAACCGACGAGGTATACGGAACGATCCCCGAGGGGTCGTGGACCGAGGAGCACATCCTTGAGCCGAACTCCCCTTACTCCGCAAGCAAAGCCGGTGCCGATCTGCTCGCGCGGGCATACGCAGGCACCTACGGGCTCAACATCTCCGTGACGCGGTGCACCAACAACTACGGGCACTACCAGTTCCCGGAGAAAGTCATCCCGCTGTTCGTGACGAATCTCATCGACGGTCTGACCGTGCCGCTCTACGGCACCGGCGAGAACATCCGTGACTGGCTGCACGTCGACGACCACTGCCGGGGCATTCAGCTCGTCGTCGAAAAGGGCGCGGCGGGGGAGTTCTACAACATCGGCGGCGGCATCGAGCTGACGAACAAGGAGCTGACGCAGCGGCTGCTCGACGCGTGCGGTGCGACCTGGGACTCGGTGGTTCACGTCGAAGACCGCAAGAACCACGATCTTCGCTATTCATTGGACGACGCGAAGCTGCGCGCGATGGGATACGCACCAGGCACGTCCTTCGATGAGGGTCTCGCAAAGACCGTGCAGTGGTACCGCGACCACCAAGCGTGGTGGCGTTCCATCAAGGCGAAGGCGGCACTCGCGCAGTGACCGAGCGGTGGCTGGTCGTCGGCGCGGGAGGGCAGCTCGGCACTGACCTGATGCGCGTCCTTGACGGTCAATACGTCATTGGCCTGACACGCCACGAGCTCGACATCACCGACGTCGACGCCGTGGCACGGGCGGT
>DATCDK010000239.1:0-9549 GCA_036510735.1 Acidothermaceae bacterium
AGTTGCGCGAAGAGCCCGGCCTCGTCCCGACGCTCTTACCGGTCGGCGATGGACTCTTGGTCGCAGTAAAGCGCGAGAGCTAGCGCAGGCCGCGCAGCGGATCGGGTGCACACAGCCAGTGCAGCAGCAGCCGGACCCCGAAACCCGTCGGGCCTTTGGTGGCTTCGTGTTCGTCTGCCTCGGACCGACCGACGCCGGCGATATCGAGATGCGCCCACCGTCGCCGTCCAACGAATTCACGTAGGAACAGTGCGGCGATGATCGAGCCGCCACTGAACGCACGGCCCCCATCGATCGCCACGTTCGACATGTCGGCGACCGACGACTCGAGAGCGGCGGCGTAGTCATCGACGAACGGCATCCGCCAGACAGCCTCGCCGCTGTCGGTGCCGGCAGTGGTGAGGACGGCGGCCAGCTTGTCGTCTTCGGTGAACATCCCCGCGTGCCGCTTGCCGAGGCCACTCGCGATCGCGCCGGTCAATGTCGCAAGGTCGACGATGACGTCGGGATCGAGTTCCGCATCTGCGTAAGCGAGTGCGTCGGCGAGAACCAGCCGGCCCTCGGCGTCGGTGTTGAGCACCTCGACCGTCATGCCGCCGTACTGCGTGATGACGTCACTGGGCCGCTGCGCCGAACCTGACGGCATGTTCTCCGCCGCCGGCACGAGTCCGGTCACCTGTACCCGCACGCCCAACTCACGCATCACCGACATCGCCGCGATGATCGCGCCACCGGCCGCCATGTCGGTCTTCATCGCGATCATGCCCGCGTTGGGCTTCAGCGAGAGTCCGCCGGAGTCGAACGTGATGCCCTTGCCGACGAGCACAACATGCCCGTCGACCGCGATCGCAGGGTCGGGGGTGTAGGTCAGCTCGATGAGGCGCGGCGGGCTGACCGAACCCATGCCCACCGCGATGACGCCGCCGAAGCCCTCGGCGCGCAGCTCGCGGTCATCGCGTACTCGGATCTCGAGGCCGCTCTTGCGGGCGAGCGAGGTCGCCTGCCTGGCCAGCCAAGCCGGAGTCTTCGTCGACGACGGCGTGTTCGCGAAGTCGCGGGCCAGCGCGCTGGCGGTCGCGGTCGTGACGCCGTGCGCGAGTGCTTCAGAGACCGCGTCCGTCAACTGGTCGACAACGAGCGTGATCGACGTCAGCGTCTCGGGCTTCGGCGAGTTGGTCACCTTGAACGAGTAGCCACCGAGCAGCAAGCCCTCCGCCAACGCCCGGACCTGTGCGGGGGTCGATAGCCGCGCGACGGTGATGGCCCCAGATTGGACGCTCTTCAACCGCCGGGCGATCGCGGCGCCGGCACGACGGTAGTCACGCGGCGTCCCGTCACCGAGACCCGCCGCGAGGATCAGCCGCGCACCGACCGGCAGCTGGCCGACGTCCCCGACGTTGCCTTTCGTCTTCTCTCTAGTCAGCATCGCGAGCAGCGCGTCAGGGTCCGCACCGAAGCTCTCGAGATCGTCTGCTGCCCCGCGCCCGAGCTTCGCGACCACCGGGTCGCCGCTGCCCGGCGTGATCGCGACCACGAGTGCGGCAGCGCCAGCTGGGACAGCGGTTGCGAGCTTTACGGTGGGCGGCACGCGTGCACCTTTCGAAGCTGGAGTACGAACCAGGTCGACGCTACCCCTGACACGATTGAGGCCCCGATCGAAGTCCCTGTTGGGCTTCGACGGGGCCGTCACCGCTGGGTCTATCAGCCGACCACATTCTTGAGGGCGTCGCCAAGGGCGCTGGCCTCGTCTGCGGACAACTCGACGACGAGCCGGCCACCGCCTTCGAGAGGAACGCGCATCACGATGCCGCGACCCTCTTTGGTGACCTCGAGCGGACCGTCGCCCGTCCGCGGCTTCATGGCCGCCATTCGCGCTCCCTTTCCTCGTGTGGCACGCAGTGCCGCAGCAGATTGCACTGCCGGCACGCAGTGCCGGACCAAATTGCACCGTCGGCACGTCGAGCGCCGAACCCCATCGCACTGTCTTAACCAAGATTATCGTGGAGAGAGGGGGCCAGAAGGAAACCGCGGCGGCGTCCCCGCCCGGGCCAGGGCAGTTCCGAGGAGGTTCTGTGTCCGAATTCCCGGCCGCCGCGGGCCATCGCAACGGGGTAGATCTGGCCATCGCGGACGCCGTGGGGACGGTCACGATCGTCAGTGACCGCGGGGTCCTCTCCACTGCAACCAAGACCGCATTACGCGATGCGCTGAACCGACTCGCGGACGACCCGGCCGTGCGCGCGGTGGTGCTCACCGGTTCAGGCAGCACGTTCTGCGTCGGCCAGGACCTCAAGGAGCATGCCGCCGCGCTGTCTGCGGACGCGACTGCCGCGTGGGACACCTTGGCTGACCACTACGTCCCGATCGTCACGGCACTGGCCACCATGCCGAAGCCAGTCGTTGCAGCAGTGAACGGGACGGCGGCAGGTGCGGGTGCGGCGATGGCGTTCGCGTGTGATCTGCGGCTGGTGTCGGACGTCGCGGTGTTCTATCTGGCATTCGCCGGCATCGGGTTGTCCGTCGACTCCGGGTTGTCATGGACCCTGCCGCGGTTGGTCGGCTTCGGGCGCGCAACGGACTTGCTGTTGCGCGCGCGGCCGGTGTCGGCGGCGGACGCGTTGGCTCTCGGTCTGGCGACCGAAGTGGTGCCCAGTGACGGTCTGGCAGCGCGCGCGGCGATGGTTGCTGCCGAGCTCGCCGCGGGCCCGACGGTGGCATTCGGTGCGACGAAGCAAGCGCTCGCCTACGCTGCCGGACACGGCCTGCCGGACGCCCTCGACATGGAGGCCGGCATGCAAACACTTGCCGGCACGACGGAGGACCACGCCGACGCGGTGCGCGCGTTCCTCGACAAGCGGCCGCCTGTTTTTAAAGGGCGCTGAGCTTCGGGGCCACTAGACACCCCCGCAACCAGTACTGCAACAAGTGGGGTTCTTGGCGGCACAAGTTGGCCAGCCGCCGTCATCGGAACGAGGGTCGACCCCGGCATTATCGACCCTCGCAATAGCGCATGTCAGCATCCACGAATCGTTGATCGGGCGCGGCCGGCCGCGGCGCTGGGCGTACGCAGTGATCTCGCCCCACTTGCGGCCAACGTCGCTGCCGCCGGGATCTTGACCCGCGTCGCGATGTAGACCTGCAACTCGCTGCGACGTCGAGCGCCGAGGTCACGCACCAGCGCCCATTGCGTCAGCTCGCCCACGGTGACGAAGGTGATCGCCGCTTCGTGCGGCGCGAGTTCGGCGCGAAAGGCCTGGTCGAGCGTGTTCTTGATCAGGTTTGACGCAACATCAGCTGGCGAGGTGTCTGGTACCCGGCAACTAACCTGGGGCGCGGACCGGTACTGCCTGGCCAGTAAGGCCACGGCGGGCCGTTGGGCTCCGGACGCCTCGCGGCATAGAGAGGAAGTCGAGCGCCCACCGCAAGCTCTGGGTGGTCGCTTATGCCGATGTGTGTGAGCCGGTGCTGTGGTCGAACCCGGCGTGGTGTTGGGCGAGCAGGTCGAGGCCGTAGTCGCCCCCATTGGGCGTTCTGATGATGGTGTGGATGTGGTGGCGGCTAGGTTCGGGGTTGTCGAAGACCACGCCGCCGTGCTGATCGAACTCGACGAGGACGACCGGGCTGTGGATGCGGTAGTAGAACGGCTCATCCCCAGTGGTGCCGCCGAGCCAGGAGAACCACGTCTCGTCCAGGTGGTCGGCGATCTGTTCGGCCCGGACCGCGGCGTGATCAGGTCGGGCCCAGCCGAGATGGACGCCGAGAGTCGTCATCAGCACGGACCGCTGCGCTTCGCTGAGTTCATCGCCGCGGATGCCTTGGTAGGGGAGCACGGCGTTGTCCTGGAATGCGCCGGCCTGGGTGCGCCCCTCGATCCCATGTTCGAGGTGCGCGGGCAGGGTGCCCGGCATGATCGATGGATACAGGATCGCCTTCTCTTGCTGCGATGGTCCGAGAGATCGGATCAGGTCGAGGCCGCCCCGTAGCTCCGCGGCGAAGACCGCGACCCCGGCGAGCGGACCAGTGGTGACCTGGCACGGTTCGGAGCCCATGAAGGTCGGGGTGAGGACCATGTCGTCGCCAAGTAGGAAGCAGTTGATGTTCAGGTGATGACCATCGAGTTGCCAGCCCCACGGCTCGTCGGCCGAGGGTGTGCCGAATATCGAGATGAAGTAGTACCACTCGTCGTACTCGGTCGGGCTGGACGTGATGCTTGCCAGCAAGCCGTTGAGCCGCATGATGTTGCGGCCTTGCTCGAAACCACGCGCGGACAGGGTCGCTCGGACCACCTCGAGTGCGAGGCGTCGCTGTTTTGCACCGAGATTCGCCAGCATCACACCGTGCCGGAGCAGGTTCGGGTGAACGTTGAACCAGGTCCGCCACTGTTCGGCGTCGATAGGAAACTGAGCGCTCTGCGCGTCGATCGCGTTGAGCGAGCCGAGAAATGCCGCCGCCGCCTCGCGAATCGCGCCAGTACTTGTGCGGCCGGCGGTGGAGGTGAACAACCCCGGGATCACGGCGCCGTCACTCGTGATACCTCGAACCGGTACGGCCAGCGACTGCTGCACGACCGCCATCAACCCTTCGATCACCGGAGCCATCTCGGGCGGTGAAGAAAATGGCTCGACGGCAGACATCGTAGGCAGATGCCGGAGTCCGAATTCGGTCCAGTCACTCATGGGCACAATCCACCGCCACCGCCGGCGTCAGTTCGCCGAACCGACGCCAAGCGTGACACATCCCCTCAACCGTCCAACGACGACCGCTCATCGAGCCAAATGATCGCTTTTGCTAGCGAACTTGTGCTGCCAAAAATTCCATCTATTGCCGCAGTGGCCGAGCAATCAAACGAGCTTGCGCACGTAGCAGGTCGCCAAGTGGTCGTTGACGATGCCGGTCGCCTGCATGTGCGCGTACGCGGTCGTCGGCCCGACGAACTGGAAGCCGCGCCGCTTCAGCTCCTTGGCCATCGCGGTTGACTCCGGCGAGACGGCTGGGATGTCGGCGTCGTTCTTCGGCGCAGCCCGCCGCCGGGTCGGCGCGAACGACCACAACAGCTCGGACAAACCTTCGGGCACCGCCATCGCGGCGCGCGCGTTCGCCATGCTGGCCGCGATCTTCGCCCGGTTGCGGACGATGCCCGCATCGGACATCAGCCTCTCGGCGTCCGCCTCGTCGAACTCTGCAACCACCTCGATCGAGAAGCCGGCGAACGCTGACCGAAACGCTGACCGTTTGCGCAGGATCGTGATGAATGACAACCCGGACTGAAACGCCTCGAGCACTAGCCGCTCGAACATCGCATCGTCGCCGTGAACAGCGCGACCCCATTCGTTGTCGTGGTACTCGATGTATTCGGGAGCGCTGTGCGCCCAGTTGCAGCGGCGGCGGCCATCCGGTCCCGCGATCGCTGTCAATGTGTTCCGCCTGCCTCTACGAGACGCGCGAGTCGGCGCAATGACAGCCGGAGAAACAGTGCAACGACAGGTCGGACGGCGAGCCATGTCGTCTCGCCGAGCAAGCCAAGCGGCAGTTGCACCCACTCCGACCAGACGACGCGCGAACGACCATCGCCGAGGTCCTCGACCTCGAACGCGCCGGAGCCACGGACCAGCGTGCCGGTGTGCTCGACCACGCAGCGCGCTGGATTCGCCGGCGGCGGCTGCCACTGCGAGAACGTCATGGTGTCGTGCACCGCAAATGGGCCCAGCTTGGTGATGCCCTCGATGCCCGCGCCGACGCCGTCCGTGTCACCTGTTGTGCGCTGCACGGTCGTCGCGACCATCCAGTCGCCGTGCGTTTCCCAGTCGGTCAACGCCGCCCAGACCCGCTCGACGCCGGCATCGACGTCGACCGATGCGACCAGCTCGGCCACGGTGGTACTAGCCCTCTGTCGGTTGGTCGGTCGTGCCGGGATCGGGCACCGGCGGGATCGGCTGTGTCTGCTGGGTCGGGTGCCCACCACCATCGAGGACGCCGGGAGGGTAGCCGTGCGGTTCGTACGGGCCCCGCCCGGCAGGTGGAGCTGGTGGTGTCGGATCTGGCTGCGGCGGTTGGTACACGCTCGGGTCGGACGCACCCGGGTCGTAGGGGTTGAACTCGTAGGCGTACGGGCGTGGCGCGTTGGGGTCGTACGGGGCGCTGGGCTGATAGATCGCGGTGTCTTCTGACCGGTAAAGCGTGGGATCAAATGCGGTCGACTCGTAAGCCGTCGGCTCGCCGGTCGCGGGCACCACGGTGACCGCGGGCGGGTCGGCTTCGAACGGCTGGCCGGTCAACTGCTGGATCTGCTCGTCGCGCTGCGCGATCTCGACAGCGAGCCGATCAAGTGCCTCGTCGACCTCGGCCATCCGATAGCCGCGAAAGGCAACGCTGAACCTGGCGTCAGCGAGGTCGGAAGCGCGGACGGGGCGGTCTTGCGGCAGCGGTCGCCCCGGCCAATCCGGTTGGAACTGCGTCATCGACCCGCCACGGCCAACAGTGACGGCGAAGATCGCGAAGATGACTCCGGCAGAGACCAGAATCCCGAACAGAAGGGGCACCCCCCGATCGTGCCATGCCTGGCTGACCGGAGGATGGCAGGCACCCCGTCAGAGCACAGGAGATCCCTGGAGAGCCAATGCCGTTGCGACTGGGTCAGCGCGAGTTCGGCGACAACGAGTTCGCCGTCATGGCCATCATCAACCGCACGCCCGATTCATTCTTCGATCAGGGCGCGACGTTCGCGACCGAGGCGGCGCTCGCCGCCGTCGACAGAGCGATCGCCGACGGCGCGGACATCGTCGACATCGGGGGTGTCAAAGCAGGACCAGGGCCGAACGTCGACACCGCGGAGGAGATCGAGCGGGTTGCCGATTTCGTCGCGCTGGTAAGGAAAAAGCACCCTTCGCTCGTCATCAGTGTCGACACCTGGCGAGCCGAGGTTGGCCGCGAGGCCGCTGCTGCGGGTGCCGATCTGCTCAACGATGCGTGGGGTGGTCATGAACCCGAACTCGCCGAGGTTGCGGCGGCCGCCGGTATCGGCCTGGTGTGCTCGCATGCTGGCGGGCTACCCCCGCGCACGGATCCACACCGGGTGAGTTACGACGACGTCATGCGCGACGTCGTCGACACCGTGACCGGATTGGCGCAGCGGGCGGTCGCAGTCGGTGTGCGGGCCGACGGGATCCTGATCGACCCAGCACACGACTTCGGCAAGAACACCCGGCACTCCCTGGAAGTGAGCCGCCGGCTCGACGAGTTGGTTGCCACGGGTTGGCCGGTACTCGTCGCGCTGTCGAACAAGAAGTTCATCGGCGAGACGCTCGACCTGGCGGCCGACGAACGGCTCACCGGAACCCTCGCGGCCACGGCGGTCGCCGCCTGGCAAGGTGCACGCGTCTTTCGTGCGCACCAGGTTCGGGAAACCCGGCAGGTGCTCGACGTGGTGGCGTCGATACGTGGTTACCGGCAGCCCGCAGTCGCGCGGCGCGCCCTCGCCTGACCATTGGTCTCCAACGGTCGCAAGAACGCCCTTTCAGGACCCAAGGTCTCGCGCGCCGCAGAGATTGTGCAACCTTGAGGTTGCAATTGGCTCTCGGAGGTGCAACTCTGTGGTTGCACAAGTTGCCAGCAACCGAGGAGCGACCATGCAGGACACGATCGAACGCAGCATCGCCATCAACGCGCCCCTTGAGCGGGTCTGGGATCTCGTCACCGAGCCGGGCTGGTGGGTACCAAGCGACACACCTGTCGACATCAACCGCACCGCCGGCACTGTCGTCGTCCGCGAATCAGAGAAGTGGGGACGCTTCCCCGTCGAGGTCGTCGAACTCCGGCCGATGTCGTACGCCGCATTTCGCTGGTCGCCTACCTTCCCCGGAGACGACCTGGCACCCGGCCGCACCACCCTGATCGAGTTCACCGTGACACCGACCGACGACGGTGTATCCGTGTCAGTGGTCGAAAGCGGCTTCGCGCAGCTCGACGCACCTGACGCAGTCAAGGCCCAGGGCATCGAATCGAACTCCGACGGCTGGACCCAACAGCTCGAGGCGCTGCGCACGCAAGCGGAAGACTGACCCACCAACCGCGATGCCAACGACCGCGATGAAAGTAGAGACCGTCCTCGGCGCGCTCGCCGACCCGACGCGTCGGCAGGTACTCGAGGTGCTGGCTGCCTATCCGGCGGCCAGCGCCTCGGTGCTGTCTCGGCAGCTACCGATCAGCCGTCAGATGGTGCTCAAACACCTCGGCGTCCTGCAAGGCTCCGGTCTGGTTCGCTCGGCAAAAGCCGGCCGCGAGGTGCTGTTCCAAGTTCAGTCCGCACCGTTGTCGGAGACCGCGGACTGGCTGTCGTCACTCGCCGCGCAGTGGGACTCCAGGCTCGCCGATTTGAAGTCGCGCGCCGAACACCCCGAGGCGACAACCAAGTGACTACTGGGCCAGCAGGCCGAGACCGTCGAGCACGGTGGCATTCGGCAACGCGGCCAGCGTCGAGCCGGCGACCACGATCTTCGAGCGGCGCACCCCACTGCCCACCACCACGTCGCCCGCGTCAACCACCGCGCGGTCGATGAAGATTGGCCAGTCGAGAGGCAGGCCGATCGGGGTGATACCGCCGTACTCCATCGCGGACGCCGACACCGCGACGTCCATCGAAGCGAACGAGATCTTGCGGACGTCGAGTGTTCGGCGAAGCAGTCCGTTCACGTCCGCCCGCGTGGTGGCGAGCACCACGCACGCGGCCAACGTTGTCACCTCACCCCGACGTCCGGCGACAACAACGCAGTTGGCCGATTCTTCGGCCAGCACGCCGTAGCGCTCGCAGAACGCAGCGGTATCGGCGAGTGTGGGATCGATCTCGGTGACTGTGACTGCGGCTGCCAGTTCGGGTGGCAGCGCGCGCAAGGCAGTCACGACTGGCGGACCGACCAGGTCAGTGTTTTCCAATGCAGGCAATGAATTCAGGCGCTGTTGCAGCGGAGTCTCGATCACGGATCTGACTCCAGAACTTCGCCAGCCGTCGGCACGAGGGACACCTGTAGCGCCTCCAGCATGTCGAACGCCTGACCGACTTCGGTCGCCCACCGAATCGCGTCGCGTACCGCGGGCCGCGCGAACCCACGCAGCACCAGATCGTCGACCTGCGCACGCATCATCGCGAACACACCATCAGGGTCGAGGACGACGAGAGGCTTCTCATGCATCCCAAGTGTCCGCGATACCCAGATCTCGAAGATCTCATCGAGGGTGCCGAGACCGCCAGGCAAAGCCAGGAAGCCGTCCGACCGAGTGTCCATCTCACCCTTGCGTTCGCGCAGATCTCGCGTCACGACGAGCTCGTCGGCGTCGCCGTCGGCAACCTCCATATCGACGAGCGCCTGCGGGATCACGCCCGTCGTGTGTCCGCCGCCGGCCCGAACCGCGCGAGCGACGGCACCCATGCACGAGACGCTGCCGCCACCGGACACCAGACCGTAGCCGCGGCGCGCGATCTCGGTGCCGACCTGCGTCGCGAGCTCGATGTAGCGCGGATCAATGCGCTCACTCGACGCGCAATACACGCAGATC